>NZ_JAGPYD010000020.1:0-107301 GCF_018070255.1 Streptomyces sp. RK62
ATCTGGCGTTGACTTTTGGCACGCTGTTGAGTTCTCAAGGAACGGACGCTTCCTTTGTACTCACCCTCTCGGGCTTTCCTCCGGGCGCTTCCCTTCGGTCTTGCGTTTCCGACTCTATCAGATCTTTCCGATCCGATTTCCTCGGTGCTTTCCAGGTTCCCGCTTCCGCGTTTCCCTTTCCGGCGGTTCCGACTTTATCAGAAGTTTTGGACCGGACTGACCGGCCGCTCTTTTCCGATTCATCGGGAGAGGCTTCTCGGGAATCAATGTTCCACTGAAGCAGATAGGTTCCCACCTGCCCGGTCGGACTGAGTCCGCCTCCAGGCAACTGTTCGAATCTACCTCCCCGCTCGCGCCGTGTCAACGGCTCCTACGGGGCGAAGAGGAGACTAGCAGCTCATCAGGCCCGTACGCACATCAAGCGGCCGTCGGCACGGCCGCACTGCGCTCGGCCTGCTCGACATCACCCGTCTCGCCCTCACGCGCGGCACGTCCGCCGACGACATAGACGTAGACGAGGAAGACCAGTTCGGCGAGGACGCCGATGGTGATGCGGGCCCAGGTGGGCAGGCCCGAAGGGGTCACGAAGCCTTCGATGGCGCCGGACACGAAAAGGACCAGCGCCAGTCCTATCGCCATGCCGAGCGCGGCGCGGCCTTCCTCCGCCAGGGCGGAGCGTCGGGTGCGGGGGCCCGGGTCGATCAGGGTCCAGCCGAGGCGGAGGCCGGTGCCGGCGGCCACGAAGACCGCCGTCAGTTCGAGCAGGCCGTGCGGCAGGATCAGGCCGAGGAAGGTGTCCAGGCGTCCCGCCGACGACATCAGGCCGATGCCGACGCCGAGATTGAGCATGTTCTGGAAGAGGATCCAGAGGACGGGCAGACCGAGAAAGACACCGAGGATCAGGCAGAGCGCGGCCGCCCACGCGTTGTTCGTCCACACCTGGGCCGCGAACGACGCCGCCGGGTGGCTGGAGTAGTACGTCTCGTACTGGCCGCCGGGGCGGGTGAGCTCGCGGAGTTCGCTGGGGGCAGCGATGGTGGCCTGCACTTCCGGGTGCGTGCCGATCCACCAGCCCAAGAGGGCCGCCACCAGTGTGGACAGGAGCGCGGTCGGCACCCACCAGTGGCGGGAGCGGTAGACCGCGGCGGGGAAGCTGTGGGCGAAGAAGCGGGTCACGTCGCGCCATGACGCGCGCCGGGTGCCGGTCACCGCGCTGCGCGCTCGGGCCACGAGCTGGCTGAGGCGGCCGGTGAGCTGGGGGTCGGGGGCGCTGGACTGGATCAGGGACAGATGGGTGGCCGCACGCTGGTAGAGGACGACGAGTTCGTCGGCTTCGGCACCCGTGAGGCGGCGTTGCCGGCCGAGCAGGGTGTCGAGGCGGTCCCACTCCGCGCGGTGGGCGGTGACGAAGACGTCGAGGTCCATCTGCTTTTCTGCTCCCCGGCTGCTCGTCGGCGGTTCCTGGTGGACGTCAGCTTGTCGTACTGCGGCGCGACGCGCCCTCAGCTTGGCAGACTGGCCACTCAAGGGGCAGGTCAGGGAAGGACGGACGGCGTGAGTGAGCTCGTGACGGGCGAGGCGGTGGCGCTGGAGCTGCGTCCCGCGAAGCTGCCCAGCAGGGCCCTGGCCGTGCTGCTCGATCTGGCGGTGGCGGTGGTGGCGTACATCGTCGTGACGATCGCCGTGGTGGCCGCGACGGCGTCTCTGGACGAGGCGGCGCAGGCCGCGCTGTCGGTCGCGCTGTTCGTATTGCTGCTGGTCGGCGGGCCGATCGCGGTCGAGACGCTCAGTCATGGGCGTTCGCTGGGGAAGCTGGCCTGCGGGTTGCGGGTGGTGCGGGACGACGGAGGGCCGATCCGGTTCCGACACGCCCTGGTGCGGGGGCTCATCGGGGTGATCGAGATCCTGCTGACGCTGGGCGTGATCGCCGTCACCGCCTCGCTCGTCTCCGCGCGCGGGCGACGGCTCGGTGACGTGTTCGCCGGGACGCTCGTCGTACGGGAGCGGGTGCCGGAGGGGCGGACGGGGTTCGTGCCGCCTCCGCCGCCGTGGCTGGCGGGGCGGTTCTCGGCGCTCGATCTGTCGGCGGTGCCGGACGGGTTGTGGCTGGAGGTCCGGCAGTACCTCACGCGGATGCGGTCGCTGGACCCGCAGGTGGGCTGGGGCATGGCGCAGCGGCTCGCGGCGGAGCTGGCGGCCCGGACGGGTGCGCCGGTGCCGCCGGGTGTCCCGCCCGCCCCCTATCTCGCGGCGGTGCTGCACGAGCGGCAGACACGAGAGGCTCGCCGTGCTTTCGCCGCGGCGCCGCCGGCCGGCGACCGTCCGGGCGCCGCTCCCGGCGCGATGCCCCCGCCCATGCCCCAGGGGGCCGCGCCCTATCGCCCCGAGCCCCCGGTGCCGTATCGCCCGGTGCCGCAGGACCCGCCGCCCGTAGAAGATCGGTCCGGCTCGCGGCCGTCCACCGGGTTCGTGCCGCCCGCCTAGTCCGCCCGGTCCGCCCTGTCCGGCTCGGTCAACTGAACGTCGACGGGGGTGAGTCCAGGTCCTCGAGCTCGATGCCGGGGGCCGCGAGGACCACGTCGCCGGCGATGTGCACCGTGTGCTGCTCGCCCGTGTCCAGGGCCGTGACCTGGTACTCGTCCACGGTCAGGGGCCCGTTGTCAGTGGCGTGTGTTTCGCTGTTCACCAGTGCCCAGGACTGGTCCACGGTGCGGGGGGCGAGGACCGGGTCCGTGAGGGCCACGAGGCGTACGCGGGTCGCGGAGGCGGAAGGGGTGAGGCGCAGCAGACGGGTGGTGGCGACGAGGAACGCGGGGGACGTCCCGGTGAAGGCGTGGGCCGGCACATTGCCTTCGGTGGCCTCGGTCCCCCTGGGGTCGGTGCGGACCCAGGTGACGCCGTCGAGGGCGGCGCCGCGCACCTGCCAGTCCCCGGCGTGGAGTTCCAGGCGGAGGGGGCGGCCCAGGGCGTCGAGGGTGAGGTCGACGGAGCCGATGTCGTCGCCGGCGGGGGTGGTGCGCCGGGCGACGTAGCGCCAGCCGGAGGGGCCGGGGGCGCACTGGAAGTGTTCGTGGGCGAAAGGAGTGTGATCGTGCGGATCGAGGAGCGAATAACGGCCGCGGGGCATCGGGGTCCTGGGGCTTGACGGGCGGTCCGGTCTCGCGAGCGGTCCGGTCGTGACGGGCTGGTCCGGCCGCGCGGGCCGAGGCCCGTACGCGCGAGGGGACGTACGGGCCAAAGGGGCAGGCCCCCGGCACGGGGGTGCGGGGGCCTGCCTCGATGGATCGGCTGCTGCCGAGGGAGCGCGGGGCGCTCGGCTCAGTAGCGGTAGTGGTCCGGCTTGAAGGGGCCGTCGACCTCGACGCCGATGTAGGCGGCCTGCTCGGGGCGGAGCTTGGTGAGCTTCACGCCGAGCGCGTCCAGGTGGAGACGGGCGACCTTCTCGTCCAGGTGCTTGGGCAGCGTGTAGACGCCGGTCGGGTACTCGTCGGGCTTGGTGAACAGCTCGATCTGGGCCAGGGTCTGGTCCGCGAACGAGTTGGACATCACGAAGGACGGGTGACCGGTGGCGTTGCCCAGGTTCAGCAGGCGGCCCTCGGACAGCACGATGATCACCTTGCCGTCCGGGAAGGTCCAAGTGTGGACCTGCGGCTTGACCTCGTCCTTGACGATGCCGGGGACCTTGGCGAGGCCGGCCATGTCGATCTCGTTGTCGAAGTGGCCGATGTTGCCGACGATCGCCTGGTGCTTCATCTTGGCCATGTCCGAGGCCATGATGATGTCCTTGTTGCCGGTCGTGGTGATGAAGATGTCGGCCTTGTCGATGACCTCGTCGAGGGTCGTGACCTGGTAGCCGTCCATCGCCGCCTGCAGGGCGCAGATCGGGTCGATCTCGGTGACGATCACCCGGGCGCCCTGGCCGCGCAGGGACTCCGCGCAGCCCTTGCCGACGTCGCCGTAGCCGCACACAACGGCGGTCTTGCCGCCGATCAGGACGTCGGTGGCGCGGTTGATGCCGTCGATGAGCGAGTGGCGGCAGCCGTACTTGTTGTCGAACTTCGACTTGGTGACCGCGTCGTTGACGTTGATCGCCGGGAACAGGAGGGTGCCGTCGCGCTGCATCTCGTACAGGCGGTGGACGCCGGTCGTGGTCTCCTCGGTCACGCCGCGGATCTCGGAGGCCAGCTGGGTCCACTTCTGCGAGCCGTCCGTGATGGTGCGGTGCAGGAGCTCGAGGATGACGCGGTGCTCGTCGGACTCGGCGGTGTCGACGTCCGGGACCTTGCCGTCCTTCTCGTACTCGACGCCCTTGTGGACGAGGAGGGTCGCGTCACCGCCGTCGTCGAGGATCATGTTCGGGCCACCGGTGGGGCTGTCCGGCCAGGTCAGCGCCTGCTCGGTGCACCACCAGTACTCCTCCAGCGTCTCGCCCTTCCAGGCGAAGACCGGGATGCCCTGCGGGTTGTCCGGGGTGCCGTTCGGGCCGACGGCGATCGCGGCGGCGGCGTGGTCCTGGGTGGAGAAGATGTTGCAGGAGGCCCAGCGGACCTGGGCGCCGAGCGCGGCCAGCGTCTCGATGAGGACGGCGGTCTGCACGGTCATGTGCAGCGAGCCGGTGATGCGGGCGCCGGCCAGCGGCTGCGCCTCGGCGTACTCCTTGCGGATCGCCATCAGGCCGGGCATCTCGTGCTCGGCGAGGGTGATCTCCTTGCGGCCGAACTCGGCCAGGGAGAGGTCGGCGACCTTGAAGTCCTGTCGGTTGTCGACAGTCGTCATTACGGGCTGCTCCTCGGTATCGGGGCGAGGGTGGGTACGGCTGTTCTGCGCGGCGGCGGACACCGGGGTGCCCCGAAGAGGGCACAGGCATGCCCGCGTGCGCGCAGCGCAGTCGTCGGAGGCCCTCTCTCCCTCGGCCGGTCCGTGTCGGGACCGCCCGACCGCCATCAGCAGCGACGTCTGGCTCTCCTCCAAGCTACACCGGGATGCGCCGCGGTCCCCAGCCCGCCTCCGAATGGTTCGCGCCATCCCCGGGCGGGTGCGCGGAGCGGGTGAAGGCCGTGCGGAGGGCGGGGGCGGGAGTTCGGCGAGGGGCGGCCGGCCCTTTGAGCCGGCCGTGCGGTGATGCAGGATGCCCGGCAGACCGGGACCCAGACAGGCCCGCGCGGCACCCGGGACGGTGGGCGCGGGACAGTGGCGTAAGGAGATCGACGTGACCAGTCCAGCCGGCCCTCCCCCCACGGGCGGCGGTGGCGAGCAGCGGCGTGTGAGGTTGCTCGCGGTGACCGCCTGCCCGACCGGCATCGCGCACACGTACATGGCGGCCGAGAAGCTCGCCCAGGCCGCCGAGAGCCGCGGCATCGACATGAAGGTGGAGACGCAGGGCTCCATCGGGGCGGAGAACGTCCTCGACGACAACGATGTCAGGCAGGCGGACGGGGTGATCGTCGCCGCCGACAAGGACGTGGACCTGAGCCGTTTCGCGGGCAAGCGGGTCCTGACCGTGGGGGTGGCGGAGGGCATCCGGCATCCCGAGCAGCTGATCGAGCGGGTGCTGTCGGCGCCCGTGCACACGGGTGGGGGCGCCCCCACCGCCCTCGCGTCCGGCGGCGGCAAGAAGCGGAGCGCCGGGTACAAGGCGCTGATGAACGGGGTCAGCTACATGATCCCGTTCGTCGTGGTCGGCGGGCTGCTGATCGCGATATCGCTGTCGCTGGGCGGGCACACGGACCCCTCGGGCGGCCTGGTCATCCCGAAGGACTCCTTCTGGATGGACGTGAACAACATCGGCGTCATCGGCTTCACGCTGATGGTGCCGATCCTGTCCGGCTATATCGCCTACGCCATCGGCGACCGGCCCGCGCTCGTGCCGGGCATGATCGGCGGCTGGATCGCGAACACCGGGGAGCTGTACGACTCCAAGGCGGGGGCCGGGTTCATCGGGGCCATCGTGACCGGGTTCCTCGCCGGGTATCTGGTGCTGTGGATCAAGAAGGTCAAGGTCCCGAAGTTCGTCCAGCCGATCATGCCGATCATCGTGATCCCGATCGTGGCGACCACGGCGCTCGGGTTGTTCTTCATCTACGTCATCGGCAAGCCGATCTCCTGGGTGTTCGAGCACCTGACCGATTGGCTGAGCGGGATGACCGGGACCAGCGCGGTCCTGCTCGGCGCGATCCTGGGCCTGATGATCGCGTTCGACATGGGCGGGCCGGTCAACAAGACGGCGTTCCTGTTCGGCGCCGGGCTCATCGCGACCGGCAACCAGACGGTCATGGGCATGTGCGCTGCCGCGATCCCGGTCATGCCGCTGGGCCAGGGCCTGGCGACGCTGCTGCGCAGGCGGCTGTACTCCGAGCAGGAGCGGGAGACCGGGTTCGCCGCGCTGTTCATGGGGTGCTTCGGCATCTCCGAGGGCGCGATCCCGTTCGCGGCGGCCCGGCCGGCGCAGGTCATCCCGGCCAACATGCTGGGCGGCGCGGTCGCCGGTGCGATCGCCGGGGTCGCCGGTGTCGAGGACGCGGTGCCGCACGGCGGGCCGATCGTGGCCGTGCTGGGCGCGGTGAGCGGGGTGCCGATGTTCTTCGTGGCCGTGGTGATCGGTTCGGTCGTGACCGCGCTGACGACGGTCGCCCTCGTCGACGTGAGCGAGCGGCGCGGTGTGCCGGCCCTCGCCGGGGCGGGTGCGGCCGTACCGGAGCCCGTGCTGGTCGGTGCGAGTGTCGGTGGGGCCACGGAGTCGGCGAAGTCGGCGGCCGGCCTCGGGTCGTCCGTCGAGGAGGCCGAGGAGGCCGGCGAGGTGCTGTCCGGGCATCTGAGCGAGCGGACCGTGCGGGTGCGGCTTGATGCCACGGACAAGGAGGCCGCGATCCGGGAGATGGCCGGCCTGCTGGCGCGCGGCGGCCGGGTCGTGGACGCGGACGAGCTGGTGGCGGCGGCGCTGCGGCGGGAGGAGCAGGGCACGACCGGGCTCGGGGAGGAGATCGCGGTCCCGCACGCCAAGACGGACGCGGTGAGCGCGCCGGTCGTGGGGTTCGCGCGGTCCGACGAGGGCGTCGAGTGGGATTCCCCGGACGGGACGAAGGCCCGGCTGGTGTTCATGATCGCCGTACCGGAGGCGGCCGCCGGGGACGAGCATCTGCGGATCCTGTCGCTGCTGTCGCGCAGGCTGATGGACGCGGGGTTCCGGGAGCGGCTGCTGGCCGCGCCGGACGAGGCGGCCGTCGTGGAGGTGCTGCGCGAGGTCGGTTAGCGGGGGACCACATGCCGCGGGGCCCGCCGGAAGTGATCCGGCGGGCCCCGCGGGGTGAGCGGGTCTCAGTGGGCGGGGTCGTGCTGGGTGGGGCCGCCCGGGGTGGCCTCGGGGTCGGCTCCCTTGGCCGCCTCGGCCTCGCTGTAGATGTCGGGCTCGAGGTAGATCACGCGGGCGATCGGCACGGCCTCGCGGATGCGGGTCTCGGCGGCGTTGATCGCGCCGGCGATCTCGGCGGCCGTGTCGTCGTGCTGGACGGCGATCTTGGCGGCGACGAGCAGCTCCTCGGGGCCGAGGTGGAGCGTACGCATGTGGATGATGCCGGTGACGGTGTCGCCGTCGACGATCGCGGCCTCGATCCGCTTCGTCTCCTCGGTGCCCGCGGACTCGCCGAGCAGCAGCGACTTCGTCTCGATGGCGAGGACGACGGCGATCAGGACGAGCAGGACGCCGATGCAGATGGTGCCGACGCCGTCCCAGACGCCGTCGCCGGTGAGCAGGGCGAGGCCGACGCCGCCGAGGGCCAGGATCAGACCGACCAGCGCGCCGAGGTCCTCGAGGAGGACGACGGGCAGCTCGGGGGCCTTGGCGTGGCGGATGAACTCCTTCCAGGACTTCCTGCCGCGCAGGGTGTTGGACTCCTTGATGGCGGTCCGGAAGGAGAAGCTCTCGGCGATGATCGCGAAGACGAGGACGCCGACCGGCCAGTACCAGTGGTCGATCTCGTGGGGGTGCTTGATCTTCTCGTAGCCCTCGTAGAGGGCGAACATGCCGCCGACCGAGAACAGGATGATCGAGACGAGGAACGCGTAGATGTAGCGCTCGCGGCCGTAGCCGAAGGGGTGTTGCGGGGTCGCCTCGCGCTGGGCCTTCTTGCCGCCGACCAGCAGCAGGGCCTGGTTGCCGGAGTCGGCGAGCGAGTGCACCGATTCGGCGAGCATCGAGGACGAGCCGCTGAACAGGAACGCCACGAACTTCGATACCGCGATTGCGAGGTTGGCGGCGAGTGCCGCCACGATCGCCTTGGTCCCGCCTGACGCGCTCATGTGTCGCGTTGTCCCTTCACCTTCGGAGCCTTCGTACGTACGACCGCCGGGCCTCGTCGGCGGGGGCGCGCGACCCCCGCCCGACTTTGCCCGGCCTTTGCCGGTGGGCCATTGTCGCAGCCCGGCCGGAGCCCGGTGTCCCGGGGCGCCGGATGCCTCGGTCAGACGACGACCGTGGCCCGGAACACCGTGCCGGCACCGGACACTTCGGCCTTCTCGCCCGCCGGTACGAAGACCGACCGGCCCGGCGTCAGGTCGTGTTCCCCGGCACGGACGGAACCCGATGTGCAGAGCAGGATCTGCGGGGTCGCGTGGGTGAGGTCGTGGGCGGTGGTGCCCTCCGGAAGGACGTACCGGGACAGCCGGAACTCGTCGATCGGGGTCTCGTAGACCTCCTCGCCGTCGGGTGCGGCCTCCGGGCGCAGCACGCCGGGGTCGCCGGCCTCGAAGCGGACGATGCGCAGGAGTTCGGGGACGTCGACGTGCTTCGGGGTGAGGCCGCAGCGCAGGACGTTGTCGGAGTTGGCCATGATCTCGACGCCGAGTCCGGAGAGGTAGGCGTGCGGGATGCCGGCGCCGAGGAACAGGGCCTCGCCGGGCTGGAGCCGGACGTGGTTGAGGAGCATGGCGGCGATGACGCCGGGGTCGCCGGGGTAGTGGTGGGCGATGCCGGCGTACGGGGTGTGTTCGCCGCCGAGGCGGGTGCAGGCGGCCGCGGCCTCGGCGACGGTGTGGGCCATGGCGTCGCGGTCGGCGGTGAGGATCGCCGTGAGCACCTCGCGCAGGGCCGCCTCCTCGGGGCGGGCGTGCAGCAGGTCGACGTACGGCTTGAGGGAGTCGACGCCGAGGGCGTCCAGCAGACCGGCGGCCTGGACGGGGTCGCGGAAGCCGCACAGGCCGTCGAACTCGGTGAGCGCGCAGATCAGTTCGGGCTTGTGGTTGGCGTCCTTGTAGTTGCGGTGTCCGGCGTCGATAGGGATTCCGCGGCGCTCCTCGTCCTCGTAGCCCTGCCGGGCCTGGGTGAGGTCGGGGTGGACCTGGAGGGAGAGCGGGGCGCCGGCGGCGAGGAGCTTGAGCAGGAAGGGCAGGCGGGGGCCGAACTTGGCGACGGTGGCCGCGCCGAGTTCCCGCTCGGGGTCGGCCTCGATCACCTCGGCGAGCGTGCCGCGGGCCGTGCGCGAGGGGGCGCCGGGGTGGGCGCCCATCCACATCTCCGCCTGCGGTTCGCCGGTCGGCTCGACGCCGAGGAGCCGCGGGATGGCGGTGGTGGAACCCCAGGCGTAGGGGCGGACGGTGTTGTCGAGGCGGTCCATGCGGGTTCTGCCTGCTCTCTGTGCGTGCGTGCCGGCGCGTACGAGCGCGGGTCTTCTTCGGTGGGACGGGGCGCCCGCCCAACAGCGGCGGCGCGTACGGCGGTTCGCGCGCGGGCGCCCTAGGACGGCTCAGGCGCGGGAGGCGAGCGCCAGATAGACGGCGGCGAAGTCCGTGACGGCGATCAGTTCCGCGAGGGTCTCCAACTCGCCGCCCGGTTCGGGCTCCAGTTCGCTGATCGGCGTGTCGTGGCTGAGGGCCAGGTCACGGGCGGCGGGCGCGGCGGTGAGGCCGCCGATGGGCCGGTCGCGCAGCAGCACCACGCGCGCGTGCAGGGCGGCGGGCTCCTCGACGCGGTCGCGGAAGAAGTCCTCGGGGTCGGCGCTGGCGGCGAGCCGGCCGGCGAGCAGGGCGCTGTGCGCGGAGAGGGCCTCGGGCAGTTCGGCGACGAGCGAGGGGTGGCCGGAGAGCTCGGCGAGCGCGGCGGCGAAGCGACGGCCGGCCGGGCCCGCGGACACGCCCTCCGTCCAGATCAGCGGCAGGGCGTCGGCGAGTTCGGCGGCGAGCGTCTTGGCCGGGTTGCTGTAGGTCGCGACGGCGGGGCCGCAGCGCTCGGCGATGTGGTCGAGGCGGTCGGCGACCTTCTGCACGGCGTCCGGCGGGGCCGCGAGGACGCCGGTGCGGTCGAGGAGCGCGAGCAGGGGGGTGAGCAGCGCCCACAGCACGCCGGGCGCGGAGGCGGCGAGCGGGATGTCCTCGTCGTAGGGGGCGGTCGCCATCGGGACGAACAGGCCGTGGTTGTTGTGCACGGCCTCGGTGAGCGGGGAGCCGGCGGGGCCGACGGCGACGACGGTGCAGCCGCGCCGGTAGGCCTGCTCGGCGAGGAGCGACAGGCCGGGCTCGGTGCCGTCGGGGGTGGCGATCAGCAGCAGGTCCACGGAGCCGGCCCAGCCGGGCAGCTCCCAGCGCAGGGCTCCGCCGGCCGGTGCGACGCCGGTCGGCGCGAGCCGGGTGACGGGGCTGGTGGCGCCGGCGAGGGTGCCGAGGAGGTCGGCGACGCAGATGGCGGCGGCGCCGGGTCCGGCGATCAGGAGGGCGCGGGGGCGGCCGTCGGGCTTGAGGTCGTGGACGCCTGCCTCGGTGGCGTGCCGGGCCGCGGTGCGGACGCGGGCGCCTGCTTCCGCCGCGCCGCGGAGCAGGGCCCGGCGGTCGGCCTCCGCGAGCGCTTCCGGCGCGTCGAGCAGCGATTCGTCGAGCATGGGCGGAAGGCCTCCGATCGCCGGGTCCTCTGGCGGCTCTGTCGTGCCGTGCGTCGGTGCGGGTGCTTCGTGCGGGTGCTTCGTGCGGTTACGTCATGCGGTGCGGGCCGGGCTCGCGCCCGCCGGGTGCAGGTGTGGCCCGGCTTGGGCCATGCCGTGCGGTCCTAGGCGGGGCGGCGGGCCTCGTCGACGAGGAGGACGGGGATGCCGTCGCGGACCGGGTACGCCAGGCCGCAGTCCTGACCGGTGCAGACCAGCTCGGTGTCCTGCTCCTCCAGAGGGGCGTGGCAGGCCGGGCAGGCGAGGATCTCCAGGAGGCCGGCTTCCAGCGGCATGGCGGGTCCCTTCGGGGCGGGTTTCGGTGGTCCGTGTGCTTGTCGGATGTGCCTGGTCAGCGTACCGCCGGTGCGGGCGGCTCGCGGGCGCTGCCCCGCAGGTGCGCCGGGCCGCCCCGCGCGCGGGGGCTCAGGCTCTGATGATGGCCAGGGCCTCGTCCCGCACCTTCGCCATCATGGCCTCGTCGCGGGCCTCGGCGTTGAGCCGCAGGAGGGGCTCGGTGTTGGACGGGCGGACGTTGAACCACCAGTCGGCGGACGTCACCGTGAGGCCGTCGAGCTCGTCCAGGGTGACGGCGTCCCGGCCCTCGTAGGCGGCGCGGATCGCGGCGAGGCGGCCGGCCTGGTCGGCGACCGTGGAGTTGATCTCGCCGGAGCCGGCGTAGCGGTCGTACTGGGCGACCAGCCGGGACAGGGTGCCTACCTGGCCGCCGAGCGCCGCGAGGACGTGCAGGGCGGCCAGCATGCCGGTGTCGGCGTTCCAGAAGTCCTTGAAGTAGTAGTGCGCGGAGTGCTCGCCGCCGAAGATCGCCCCGGACGTCGCCATCTCGGCCTTGATGAAGGAGTGCCCGACGCGGGTGCGCACGGGTGTGCCGCCGTGCTCCCGGACGACCTCGGGGACGGACCACGAGGTGATCAGGTTGTGGATGACGGTGCCCTGCCCGCCGTAGCGGGCGAGTTCGCGGGCGGCGACGAGTGCGGTGACGGCGGACGGCGAGACGGGCTCGCCGCGCTCGTCGACGACGAAGCAGCGGTCGGCGTCGCCGTCGAAGGCGATGCCGAGGTCGGCGCCCTCCTCGCGGACCCGCTTCTGCAGGTCCACGATGTTCGCCGGGTCCAGCGGGTTGGCCTCGTGGTTCGGGAAGGTGCCGTCCAGCTCGAAGTACATCGGGACGACGTCCAGCGGGAGCCCCGCGAACACGGTCGGGACGGTGTGGCCGCCCATGCCGTTGCCCGCGTCGACGACGACCTTCAGGGGGCGGATCGAGGTGAGGTCGACGAGGGAGCGCAGATGCGCCGCGTAGTCGTCCAGGGTGTCGCGCCGGGTGACGGCGCCGGTCGTGGCGGCCGGGGCCGGGGCTCCGGACGCGGTCCACTCCTCGACCAGGGCGCGGATGTCGGCGAGGCCGGTGTCCTGGCCGACGGGGGCGGCGCCGGCGCGGCACATCTTGATGCCGTTGTACCGCGCCGGGTTGTGCGAGGCGGTGAACATGGCGCCGGGCAGGTCCAGCGCGCCCGAGGCGTAGTACAGCTGGTCGGTGGAGCACAGGCCGATCTCGGTGACGTCCACGCCGAGCCGGGCGGCCCCGCGCGCGAAGGCGCCCGACAGACCCGGGGACGAGGGCCGCATGTCGTGGCCGATCACGATCGCGCTCGCGCCGGTCACCCGGGCGAAGGCCGCGCCGAACAGCTCGGCCAGCGGCTCGTCCCACTGGTCCGGGACCACTCCGCGCACGTCGTACGCCTTGACGATCTGCGACAGATCAGCAGCCACGGGCAACCCTCCTGAAAGTCCTCACCGGGACCCCAAACTACCCGTAGCCACTGACAGCGCGGTGCCTCGGTCCCGAGTGGACCCACAGTCGTAACCCGGTGGTCGGCCAAAGGGTCAGGGCAGCATCCAGCCGAGTACGGGTGAACTCTGGCCGACCACGATCAGACACATGACCAGCAGGAGCCCCAGGCTCCACGGCAGGACCTTGCGCAGCAGGTCGCCCTCGCGGCCCGCGAGTCCGACGGCCGCGCACGCGATGGTGAGGTTCTGCGGCGAGATCATCTTGCCGAGCACACCGCCCGAGCTGTTCGCGGCGGCCAGCAGTTCCGGTGACAGCCCCGACTCACCGGCGGCGGTGACCTGCAGCGCGCCGAACAGGGCGTTGGCGGAGGTGTCGGAGCCCGAGACGGCGACACCGAACCAGCCCAGCACCGGCGACAGGAAGGCGAGCCCGGCGCCGGCCGCGGCGACGAAGTGGCCGATGGTGGCGGCCTGTCCGGAGAGGTTCATGACGTAGGCGAGGGCCAGCACCGAGGTGACCGTGAGGATGGCGTACCGCAGCTCGTGGACGGTCGCCAGCCACTCCTTGACGGCCACGCGCGCGTGCACGCCGAGCACGACGGCCGTGCACACCCCGGCGAGGAGCACGAGCGTGCCCCCGGTGGAGACGATCGGCCAGCTGTAGACGTTGGCGCCGACCGGGTCGCCGGAGGCGTCGGCGACGTCCAGGAAGGGCCAGTCGAAGGTCCGGGTGGCCCGGGCCAGGAAGTCCTTGACCGGCGGGATCTGGGCGACGGAGAAGATCACGACGATCAGCGCATAGGGGGCGTAGGCCCGGACGACCTCGCCGCGCGGGTCGTGCTCGTCCAGTTCCTCGCTGCGCGTCCCGGTCAGCACGGACGCGCGTACGGCCTCCGTGGCGGGCACGCGCGCGTGCGGTACGGCGACCAGGGCGCCGGCGCCCGCCAGGGCGGCGCCGATGTCGGCGAGTTGGGCGGAGACGTAGTTGGAGGCGGCGAACTGGGCGACGGCGAAGGCGACTCCGCACACCAGGGCGGGCACCCAGGTCTCCCGCAGACCGCGCCGGCCGTCCACCAGGCCGACCAGCACGAGCGGCACCACGAGGGCCAGTAGCGGTGTCTGACGGCCCACCACGGAGGCGACGTCGTCCAATGGAAGCCCGGTGACCTGGGCGAGGGTGACGACCGGGGTGCCCATGGCGCCGAAGGCGACGGGCGCGGTGTTGGCGACGAGCGCGACGACCGCCGCCCGCACCGGGTCGAAGCCGAGCGCCACGAGCATGACCGAGCAGATGGCGACGGGGGCGCCGAACCCGGCGAGGGCCTCCAGCAGGGCGCCGAAGCAGAAGGCCACGACGAGCGCCTGGATACGGGGATCGTCGGAGAGGCGGCCGAACGACCGCCGCAGGATGTCGAAGTGCCGGGTGCGGACCGTCATCCGGTACACCCACAGGGCGTTGACGACGATCCACAGGATGGGGAAGAGGCCGAAGACGGCTCCCTGGGCGGCGCTGGAGAGCGTCTGGTCGAGCGGCATGCCGTAGGCGAGCCAGGCGACCAGAACGGCTGCCAGGAGGCCCGTGAGCCCGGCCAGATGGGCCTTCATACGGACCGCGCCCAGCAGGACCAGGACGATCACCAGCGGTAGTGCCGCCACCAGGGCGGACAGACCGAGGGAGCCTCCGACGGGCTCCAGTTCCTGCACGTACACGACGCCTCCCCGGATTCCGCCATACGGAAAGCGATTTCTCGTTCCGGCCTAGGAATGGTCGTGTCCGCGACAACGTGGCGTCAATGGGCGTGCAGCACTTGCCGTGAGGAGATCACGAGAAGGCGGAAGGAAGGCGTCCGGGGAGGCGGACGTCAGTTGTCGGGCGAGCGCAGCACGCGCAGATGCCCCCGGCGCGCGACCTCCATCGGGTCGGCCCCGCGTCCACCGCCACCGCCGGCCTGGGCGGCGCGCTCCTGCGGACGGGCCGCCTCACGCACTGCGTTGGCAAGCGCTTCCAGGTCGTCCCCGCTGGGGCGGGCCGGAGCGGAGCCGTCCAGCAGTCGTACGACCTCCCACCCGCGCGGGGCGGTGAGGCGCTCCGAGTGCTCGGCGCACAGGTCGTAGCAGTGGGGTTCGGCGTAGGTGGCGAGCGGGCCGAGGACCGCGGTCGAGTCGGCGTAGACGTACGTCAGCGTCGCTACGGCGGGACGGCCGCAAGCGGTGCGCGAACAGCGACGTACAGGGCTCACGACGTTGGACGGTACCGCACTCTTGAGCGGGCCGCGACGACTCTCCCCCAGGTCACCCCACCGTGTCGTGGTGTGAAACACCCCACACGCCCCTTTCACCCCACCTCTGTGACCTGCGAGGACGGGGCGGCCCCGGAAACCGGCTCCGGCCGGAAGTGGTCACCTCTCCCCACAAATCCCGTCAATTACCACCACGTCGGCGGTCTCGGAGAGATACGGAAACGAGCCCAAGCTTGGCTGGAATGGTCATCTGCCGACATGCGGTACGGCCCGGCGCACACCGCCCCGACCGGCGCACGGAGATCCGACGGGCGGCGGCCACGGGGACTACGCTTCGTCAGTGATGGACACCCCCGTACCGCCCCGTGCCGTCGGCCCCGGGCCCCGCCGCCGTGATCGCCACGGCCGGGGCATGCGCGGCCCGATCGCACCGCCCCAGGTCCCCCTGGCCGCCAGCCGCGCCGACGCCTTCGCCGACCTGGTCCAGGACTCCGTGGAGCGCCTGGAACGCCGCTGGCCGCAGCTCGCCGACATCGATTTCCTCGTCCTGGAGGTGCCGCGCCTGGACGGCACCTGGAACGACGAGGCGGTCCCGCTCGGCGGCACCATCGCCGCCCGCGACGGGCGGCCGGCCCGGGTGGTCGTCTACCGCCGGCCGGTGGAGATCCGCACCAAGGGCCGGGACGAGCGCGCGGCCCTGGTGCACGAGGTGGTCGTGGAACAGGTGGCCGAGGTGCTGGGGCTGACCCCGGAGACCGTGGACCCCCGCTACGGCGAGGACTGACCTCCGCGGCCGGGCCCGCCCCCTACTGCTGCAGCACCGAGAGGTCCTGGTCGGCCTTCGGCACGGCCACCGTCCCGCGGTCGTCGGGCAGGGTCTGCACCGTGAAGGCGGAGACACCGTCCTGCGCGTCCGTGATCGTCCGGGCGCCGTGGACCTCGCCGCCCGACACCGACTCCACCGTCAGCGCGTACGTGCCCTTCAGGCCGCTCGGCACCGGTGCCTCGACCTGCTGGGTCGTACCGGCCTTGATCGTGAACGACTTCGTGGCCGGAGTGCCGCCCTCGCTGCCCGCGGACGCGGTGACCTTGACCTCCGCCGCGCCGAACGGCGCCGTCAGCGACAGCGTCGTGCCCTTCGCGCGGTTGTCCACGACGGTCGCCCGGGTGCCGACCGGCCGGGTCGCCGGTATGAACGCCGTCTCCTGCCCGGCGCCCTTGCCGCGCACCACGCGCACCGCGGCGACCACCGGCACCGAGCGGCCCGTCGGGGTCAGCACCAGCGAGCCCGGCTCGCCGCGCATGACGTCGCCGAGGTCGACGGCGCCGGTCATGCCCGCCTTCAGATGCAGCGTCTCGTTCCCGGCCGGGGTGATCTGGCCGGTGGGCGAGGCGAGGCGCACCGTCAGGTCCGCGTCGGCGTCACCCGGTGCGAACGCGATCAGCCGCACCGCCGTGGCGTCCTTCGGGATGCCGGGAATCACGAGGCTTCCCGCCGGGTCGACGGACGCGCCCAGCCAGTCGCCGCCGAGCTTGTCGTCCAGCGCCTGCACCGAGGCGCCGACCCGGCCGCTGCGCACGCTGACGTGCACGGTGACGTTGTCCAGCTTCTCGGTGGTGAGCGTGGACAGCAGCACCGGGTCGTCGGAGTGCGGCGCGACCGTGATCCCCTCGCCGGTGGTCGTCTCCAGGGCGCCGTCCCTGCCGTACAGCTCGATGTCGACGACGGCGGCCGAGTCGTCCGGGTTCACCAGGTGCACGTAGTCGGTGCGGTCGGCGGCGGTGCTGGCGCCGGGGAACCAGAAGTCGGTGTCCGGGGCCGTGCAGGCGGCGCCGAGCAGACCGCGGCCGGTGCCCGCGGCGACCTCGGTGGTCTGCTGCACGGTCCAGCCGGGGGCGAACTTCCCGTCGGCGGTCCCGACGAGCGCCGGGGAGTCCGATCCGGAGACGTCCTCGGCGAGGGGCTTGCCGGGCTCCTTGGCGGTCAGGAAGGCCTTGGCTTCCTTCTCGCCCTTGCCGTCCTTGTCGCCCTTGCCCGAGGCCTTGCCGGTCTTGCCGTCCTTGCCACCCTTGCCGTCCTTCGCGTCCTCGCCGTCCGTCGACTCCGTGACGGCCGGGCGCAGTTCGGCCTTGCCGTCGCTGCCGGTGCCCTTGGTGACGGGTGTGAACGAGGTGTACGTCGTCTCCGCCAGGTCCGAGACGCTCGGCGTCGGGCAGGTCAGACTCGTGCGCTCCACCGGGAGTTCGGCGGCCGTGGCCGTGGTGTCCGGAGCGGACGTGTCCGGGGAGGTGACGGCCGCGAACCCGGTGACGGCGGCGAGGGCGGTGGCACCGGCGATCAGGGACAGGGTCGTGCGGTTCACTGCTGGCTCCCGTCGGAACGTCCGCTGCCGTGCGGGTCCTGCCGCGCCGGGTCGTACGCGGGGTCGTAGCCCTGCTGGTAGGTCTGGTCGTAGGAGGCGTCGTAGGCCCCGGTCTGGTCCTGCCCGCCGTAGGTGTACGGGTCGTACTGGCCGCCCTGGTACGGGTCGGCCTGGTACGTCTGGTCGTAGCCGCCGCCCGTGTACTGCTGGGCGTCCTGGTACTGCTCGCCCTGGTAGCCGCCGTACTCGGGGCTCTGGTAGCCGGGGGTGTCCCACTCGCCGTAGGAGCCCTGCTGCGGGATGTCCGCCGGGGCGGCCGGGGGCTGTGGGGGCGCGGGCGGGAAGCCGTCGTCCTCGGGTGCCTGCGTCTCCGGGGTGTCCGTGCCCTGACCGGCCGCCTCGGCTTCGGCCTCCGCCTGGGCGCGCAGCCGGCGGGCCCGCCGGCCCTCGCCGGCCATGGCCTCGGCGGGGACGGGCTGCTCCTCGGGCAGGTCGTCGTCGATGTCGCGGCGGCGGCCCGGGAGGGCCATGACGACGAGGACGACGGCCAGGAAGCCCTGCGCCCAGAGCCAGAGGGTGTGGGTGAAGGGGTCGTCGTAGGTGACGTCGAGCCGGCCGCCGGAGGCGGGCAGTTCGAAGCCCTGCGCCCAGCCGTCGACCGTCGTCGGGGTGAGCGGCGCGCCGTCCAGAGTGGCCGTCCAGCCGTCGTCGGCGGTGTCGGCGAGCCGCAGGACGCGGCCGTCCGCGCCGGACCCGATCGTGGTGTGGATGTCCACGGGGCCCGCGGCGACGGGCTGCGGAGCGGCGGACGCGGCACCGGACCCGGCGACGATCGCCGCGCGGGACACCTCCCGGTCGATCCGCCACAGCGCGCTGCCCTTCTGCTCGCTGAGCCGCGACAGACCGGGCGTGGCGTCCAGCACGCGCGCGACCTCGCGCGGGGCGCCCTTGCGGACGAGGACGTAGCGGACCGCGAACGAGCCGAGCTGGTCGGCCTGGTCGGCGCCGGAGCCGGCCACGAGGTTCGCGACGATCTTGTCCAGCCGGGTGTTCTCCCCGTCGGCCAGGGCGAGTTCGGCGTCGCCCAGGCGGGCGCCGGAGCCGCGGACCAGCACATAGCCGACGCGGGCCGGGGAGTCGCTGTCGAGGACGAGGGTGCGGGCCTGGTCGCTGGTGCGACTCTCCTCGGCGACGAACGCGGGCACCTGCACGGGGTTGCGGCGCTCCACAGGACCGTCGGCGCCGCGGATCATCCAGCCGGCGGCGAGCAGGAACGGGCCCGCCGCGGCGGCGAAGGCGACCAGCGCGGCGACCGGCTGGCGCCAGCCGAAGCTCTGCTCCGCCACGCGGGCGCGTGCCCCGTCGGCGCCGAGCAGGGCGGCGGCCAGCAGCGCGAGGCCGTAGACGAGGGTCGCGGGCCCGGCCCAGGCCGAGCGGTTGGACAGGACCGCGAAGACGAGGCCCAGCAGGGCGACCGCCCACGCCGTCCTGATCCCCAGCTGACGCTCGGAGCGCAGCAGGGCGGCCAGCGCGGCCAGGACGATGCCGACGAGCATGAGCCCGTCGACGGTGCCGGGGCCGCCGGGGCTGGCGTTGAGCAGGTCGAGGGCGGACGCGGCCGAGGCGCCGTAGTCCAGGCCGGCCTCCTGGAAGAAGCCGAACGGCAGCAGCGTCAGCGACCAGGGGGCGAGCACCAGCAGGGGGACGCCGAGCTGGGCGAGGAAGCGCAGGCCGTACGCGGTGATGTCGGTGCGCCGCAGCGCCAGCAGGGCGATGCCGAGGACCAGCGCGATCGGCCACACGATCGGCGTGAAGGCGGTGGTGACGGTGAGCAGCAGGGCGTAGGCCCAGGTGGCGCGCCAGCTGCCGCGGGTGCCGGAGGCGTTCGCCAGGCCGCTGGCCGCGATGCCGGCGCGTGCGATCAGCGGCAGCAGCACGGCGAGGACGGCGGTGCCGATCCGGCCGCCGGCGAGGGCCCCGGTGGCGGCGGGCAGGAAGGCGTAGACGACGGCCGCCCACGCGCGCAGCAGACGGGACTCGACGAGCGGGCGGGACGCGAAGTACGCGCTGAGCCCGGCCAGCGGCACCGAGCCGACGAGCAGCACGGTGACGGCGAGCCCGGTGGAGCCGAGCAGCAGGGAGGCGAGGGTCGCGACGATCGCGAGGTACGGCGGCGCGGACGCGGTGCCGCCGGCGCCCACGGGGTGCCAGGCGTCCACATAGTGCGACCACAGCTCGCCGACGTCGGCCGGGGCGGGCAGCAGCGCGCCGCCCGCGAGGGCGCCGCCGCCGAGGAGCTCCCGGCAGGCGATCAGCGAGACGAGCAGCAGGACAAGAAAGAGCACCGGGGCGGGCTTGCGGGCGACGCGCTTGAGGCGCGCGAACTGCTCGATCTCCAGGAAGTCGGCGTCGTCGCCGCCGGGCCCGGACTCGATCGCGCTGCCGTGCCGGCCCGCGCCGGAGGCCACTTCGGGGTCGGAGCGGCCGACGAGGCTGCTCGCGGCCTGCTCGACGGTGGCGCGCACGGTGGCCCCGGGCGGCGGGAACAGCGCGCGCAGCTCGCCCTTGTCGATGACGGGGGCACCGCGCCGGCGGCGGCCTGCGATGATCCGCTCGGGGCGCAGCAGGGTGCCCATGAGGCCGCGGATCTCGTCGAGGGCCTGGCCGGGGACCTTGCCGACGAGGTAGGCGAGGGTGCGCAGGACGGTGCCGACGACGAGGCGCAGCAGCACCCAGGGCAGCGCGGCGCTGCGGGTGTTGACGAGCAGGGTGTAGACGGCGCCGGCCTTGTCGACCTTGTGCGGGGAGGCGGCGGTGCGGCCCACGCAGTCGACGGCGCGGCGCTCGCGGGAGGCGGCCTCGGCGTGCCGGACGACGGCCTCGGGGGCGACGAGGACGCGGTGGCCGGCGGCGGTGGCGCGCCAGCACAGGTCGACGTCGTCACGCATCAGGGGCAGGTGGCGGTCGAAGCCGCCGAGCTCCTCGAAGACGTCGCGGCGGACCAGCATGCCGGCGGTGGAGACGGACAGGACCGGGCGCACATGGTCGTGCTGCCCCTGGTCCTGCTCGCGGCGGTCCAGACCGGTCCAGCGGCGGCCGGAGTTGGCGATGGTGACGCCGACCTCCAGGAGCGCGCGGCGGTCGTACCAGCCGCGCAGCTTGGGGCCGACCACGGCGATGTCGTCGCCGCGGCCCAGCTCGTGTTCGTTCTCCACGACGCGGAGCAGCTGGGCGAGGGCGTCGGGCTCGGGGGCGCTGTCGTCGTGCAGGAGCCACAGCCACTGCACCGGCTCCCCGTGGGGCAGTTCGGGCAGGTCGTAGGCGTCGTCGCGCCAGGTGCGGGTGACGGGGTCCCAGCCGCTCGGGCGCTTGAGATAGGTGAGCTCGTCCGGGGTGAGGACGGGAGCCGTGCGGTTGGCCTCCTCGACGGCCTGGCCGAAGCCGGTGCGCCGGGCGAGGTGCAGGACGCGGTCGTCGCCGAGGGCGTCGGTGAGCAGCTGCGCGGACTGGTCGGCGCTGCCGGTGTCCGCCGCTACGGCGAACTGCACCGGGCGCTCCTGGCTCAGCAGCCCGGCGAGCGCGTCGGGCAGCCAGCGGGCGCCGTCGTGGGAGACGAGGACCGCGGTCACCACATGACGCGGGAACTCAGGTGTGGCAGCGGCGTCGTGCTGCGCCGCCGTGTGGCTGTGCACGGACATCGAGGTACAGGCCCCGGTTCGATGGACTGCGGTGGACGCCTGTGTCCCCGGGGGACAGCGGGACGTCTCGGACGAGCGCCCACACTACTGGCTGGGCATCACAGCGGCCCGCCGCCTGTGGACAACCCACCCGCGACGGGCCGTTCGAGATCTGTTCGAGACGTTGGGAGATGCGGAGGTACGGACGGATTCGCCCTCGCGCGCCCCGCCGCGCGGTCCCGCGGCGGGTGGTGACGGCCGGGCCGTCGGCGGTCCGTCAGACGGCGGCCTTCTTCAGCCGGCGCCGCTCGCGCTCGGACAGGCCGCCCCAGATGCCGAACCGCTCGTCGTTGGCGAGGGCGTACTCGAGGCACTCGGAGCGGACCTCGCAGGCGAGGCAGACCTTCTTGGCCTCCCGGGTCGAGCCGCCCTTCTCGGGGAAGAAGGACTCGGGGTCGGTCTGGGCGCACAGCGCGCGCTCCTGCCAGCCGAGCTCCTCGTCCGCGTCGTCGACCAGCAGTTGCTGCACCAGCTCGGTCATGTGCGCCCCTCGTCCGTCTTTCGCGTCCCCGTGATGTAGCCGTTACCGATTTCGGCTGAACGACACGAGTGAAATTACAAGTGTGCTGCTCCGGGCGAGTCAAGCCGAGATCTGCTATTGGGCCCCTTATTCACTCTGCGGAACCAAGGCCTAGCGGAAAGTGTTCAAATCGTCCTAAACCTTGACAACCGGACAGAGCCCGAACGGGAGCGCACTCCCGCGCAAGGCCTGTACGGAACAAGACGCCCAGTCGTTCGATCTCGTTGCACACGCGCGCGGATGCGAACCGGATCACAGTCCGATCACAGGATCACAACGACGCCCGTGCGCCCGGATGTGCGCCATGTGTCCCGGCAACCCCGTGCACAAACCTTTCGCCAGACAGATGAACCGGATGGGGTGAAAGCTGTGCCACATCACCGGGCGTCGAGTTGACAGGCATACGTATGAACCGCTGTCCTTGTGGGCATGCTCGCGAATCCGGCACTCACCTCGACCCGCACCGCCGGGTCCCTCGGTGCCGCCCGCGCGTTCTGTAGCTGTTGCTGTCCCAGCTGTTGAGCCTCTTCCGCTCCGGCTGAAGGCCGCGTCGTCCCCGGCGCGGCTGCCGTTCCCTCTGACCTTCTTCACTGAGGAACCACCGCACCCCATGAACAGCGACAGCGACCTCCAGATCGCCGGCGACATCCTCGAAGTCCCGCACCTCCTCCAGGCCCCGCGCGAGCACCCGTCCACCGTGGCGGAGTTCGTCGGCCTGGCCCGCTCCCTCGCCGTCGACCGGTCGCAGTGGGAGCACCTCGTCCAGTACGACGCGACGACCCGCTGGTACCACCGGCTGCGCACCGGACCCGGCTACGAGGTGTGGCTGCTGTCCTGGGTGCCCGGACAGGGCAGCGGCCCGCACGACCACGGCCCGTCCTCCGGCGTGCTGACGGTGCTGGACGGCACCCTGACCGAGCACACCGAGCGCGGCACGCGCGTCCTGCGCCCCGGCGACGAGCGGGTCTTCGCGCCCGGCTACACCCACGACGTGGTCAACGACGCGCTGGAGCCCGCGGTCAGCCTGCACGTCTACTACCCGGGCCTCACCGAGATGCCGATGGTCCCCCGCTCCCAGCTGCGCGCCGCCCCGGCGCCCGCGGCCTGCGAGGCGCGCCCGGTGTCCGCCTGACGCGTTGTCGTACCCGCCTGCCAGACTTGGGCCATGCGCATTGTGGTTCTGGCAGGCGGCATCGGCGGTGCCCGGTTCCTGCGTGGTCTGAAGCGGGCCGCGCCGGACGCGGACATCACGGTCATCGGCAACACCGGGGACGACATCCACCTCTTCGGGCTGAAGGTCTGCCCGGACCTCGACACGGTGATGTACACGCTCGGCGGCGGCATCAACGAGGAGCAGGGCTGGGGCCGGGCCGACGAGACCTTCCATCTGAAGGAGGAGCTCGCCGCCTACGGGGTGGGCCCGGAGTGGTTCGGCCTCGGCGACCGGGACTTCGCCACGCACATCGTGCGGACGCAGATGATCGGCGCCGGGTACCCGCTCAGCGCGGTGACGCAGGCGCTGTGCGACCGCTGGCAGCCCGGGGTGCGGCTGATCCCCATGACCGACGACCGCGTCGAGACGCATGTCGCCGTCGAGATCGACGGCGAGCGCAAGGCCGTCCACTTCCAGGAGTACTGGGTGCGGCTGCGCGCCTCGGTGCCCGCCGAGGCGATCGTCCCGGTCGGCGCCGAGCAGGCGAAGCCCGCGCCGGGTGTCCTGGAGGCGATCGCGCAGGCGGACGTCGTCCTGTTCCCGCCGTCCAACCCCGTCGTCTCGGTCGGCACGATCCTGGCCGTGCCCGGCATCCGCGAGGCCATCGCCGACGCGGGCGTGCCGGTCGTGGGGCTCTCCCCCATCGTCGGCGGCGCGCCCGTGCGCGGGATGGCCGACAAGGTGCTCGCGGCGGTCGGCGTGGAGTCGACGGCCGCGGCGGTCGCCGAGCACTACGGCTCGGGGCTGCTGGACGGCTGGCTCGTCGACACCGTGGACGCGGAGGCCGTGGAGCGGGTCGAGGCGGCCGGGATCCGCTGCCGGGCCGTCCCGCTGATGATGACCGACCCGGACGCCGCCGCGCAGATGGCCCGCGAGGCGCTGGCGCTGGCGGAGGAGGTGCGGGGCGCGTGAGCGGGCCGTCCGCCGAGGGGTACCGCGTCTGGGCCGTGCCGGGCTTGCCCGAGGTCCGGCCGGGCGACGACCTCGCCAAGCTGATCGCCGCCGCAGAGCCCGGGCTCGTCGACGGGGACGTCCTGCTGGTCACCTCGAAGATCGTGTCCAAGGCCGAGGGCCGGATCATCGAGGCCGCCGACCGGGAGGCCGCGATCGACGCGGAGACCGTCCGGGTCGTGGCGCGCCGCGGCCCCCTGCGCATCGTGGAGAACCGCCAGGGGCTCGTCATGGCGGCGGCCGGGGTCGACGCCTCCAACACCCGCCCCGGGACCGTACTGCTGCTGCCCGAGGACGCGGACGCCTCCGCGCGCGCGATCCGCGAAGGACTGCGCGCCACGCTCGGCGTCGACGTCGGCGTCCTCGTCACCGACACCTTCGGGCGGCCGTGGCGGACCGGGCTCACCGATGTCGCGATCGGCGCCGCCGGTGTCCGGGTGCTCGACGATCTGCGCGGCGGCCGGGACGCCCACGGCAACCCGCTGAGCGCGACCGTCGTGGCGACCGCGGACGAACTCGCCGCCGCCGGCGACCTGGTGAAGGGCAAGGCCGAGGGGCTGCCCGTCGCCGTGGTGCGCGGCCTCGCGCACACCGTGACCGAGGACGACGGCGCGGGCGCGCGGCCCCTGGTGCGCGAGGCGCGGGACGACATGTTCCGGCTCGGCACCTCGGAGGCCGTACGGGAGGCCGTCACCCAGCGCAGGACCGTGCGGGCGTTCACGGACGAGCCCGTCGACCCGGGGGCCGTGCGCCGCGCGGTCGCGGCGGCCGTCACCGCGCCGGCCCCGCACCACACGACACCGTGGCGGTTCGTGCTGCTGGAGTCGGCCGGGGCGCGCACCCGGCTGCTCGACGCCATGAAGGAGGCGTGGATCGCCGATCTGCGCCGGGACGGCAAGAGCGAGGAGTCCATCGCCAAGCGGGTGCGGCGCGGCGACGTGCTGCGCCACGCCCCCTATCTTGTGGTGCCGTGTCTCGTCATGGACGGGGCGCACAGCTACGGCGACGCGCGGCGGGACGCCGCCGAGCGGGAGATGTTCGTCGTCGCGACCGGCGCCGGCGTGCAGAACTTCCTGGTCGCCCTGGCCGGTGAGCGGCTCGGCTCGGCCTGGGTGTCGTCCACGATGTTCTGCCGGGACGTCGTGCGCGAGGTGCTCGGACTGCCGGACGACTGGGACCCGATGGGGGCCGTGGCGGTCGGGCATCCGGCGCAGGAGCCCCGGCCCCGGCCCGAGCGGGAGGCGGCGGCCTTCATCGAGGTGCGCTGACGCAGCGCGCGAAGCGCCTACGCTCGTAGGGCGCGCCCATCCTTCAGGCGCACGCCCCTTCCCCACCCCGAGGACACCGTGGCAGGACGATTCCCCCAGCGGCCCACGCGTACGACCGTGCGCGGCGGGCAGGTCGCCGTGCCCGCGGGCGTGCCGCGTCAGGCCCCGGCGCCGGGACGCGTGCGGACCTGGGTGCCGGACGGGCCGCTCGATCTCGGGCTGGTCCTGGGGCCGCTGCGGCGCGGGCCGGGCGATCCGACGTTCCGGGCGACACCGGACGGTTCGGTGTGGCGGACCGCGCTGACCCCGGCCGGGCCCGGCACGCTGCGGGTCGCCGCGCGGGGCACCGAGGTGCGCGGCGAGGCGTGGGGGCCGGGCGCCGAGTGGCTGCTGGAGCAGTTGCCGGAGATGCTGGGCGCCGCCGACGACCCGTCCGTCTTCGTGCCCCGGCACCGGGTGGTCGCGGAGGCCCGGCACCGGCGGCCGGGACTGCGGCTGACCCGCACCGGTCTGGTGATGGAGTCGCTGATCCCGTCGATCCTGGAGCAGAAGGTCACCACCGACGAGGCGTACCGGGCGTGGCGGCTGCTGGTGCGCGCGTACGGCGAACCGGCGCCCGGGCCCGCGCCCGAGCGGATGTGTGTGATGCCCCACCCGCGGACCTGGGCGCTGATCCCGTCCTGGGAGTGGCACCGGGCCGGCGTGGACAACAAGCGGGCGTCGACGGTCCTGCGGGCCGTGCGGGTCGCCGCGCGCATGGAGGAGGCGGTCCGGATGGCTCCGGCCGAGGCGCAGGCCCGGCTGGAGCTGGTGCCGGGGATCGGGCCCTGGACGTCGGCCGAGGTCGTGCAGCGCAGTCACGGCGCGGCGGACGCGGTCACCGTGGGGGACGTGCATCTGCCGGGCATCGTGGGGTTCGCGCTGGCCGGGGACCGGGACGCGGACGACGCCGCGATGCTGGAGCTGCTGGAGCCGTACGCGGGGCAGCGGCACCGGGCGGCCCGGCTGATCCTGCTGAGCGGACGGGTGCCCAAGCGGCGGGTGCCGAAGATGCCGCGGGTGGACATCGGCCGCTGGTGACGGCGGGCCGGGCCCACCGTCACCCGGCAGCCGCTACAGGTCCGGTGAGAAGCGCACCGCGCCCGCCGGGATACGGGCGTCGCACCAGATCCGCGCGCCCTCGCGCAGTTCGTTGTCCGCGCCGACCACCGCGCCGTCCCCGATGACCGTGCCGGTGAGGACCGAGCGCTCGCCCACCCGGGCGCGGGTGCCGATGAGCGAGTCGGTGATGACCGCTCCGGGCTCGATGACGGCGCCCGGCAGGATCGTGCTGCCGAAGACACGCGCCCCCTCGGCGACGAACGCGCCCTCGCCCACCACCGTGCCGCCGGTCAGCTTGGCGTCGGCGGCCACCGTGGCCGTGGGCAGGACGAGCCGGTCGCCGCAGCGGCCGGGCACCGCGGGCGACGGGGCGCGGCCGAGGACGAGGTCGGCGGAGCCGCGCACGAAGGCCGCGGGCGTGCCCAGGTCGAGCCAGTACGTGGAGTCGACCATGCCCTGGAGATGGGCGCCGGCCGACAGCAGTTCGGGGAAGGTCTCGCGCTCCACGGAGACGGGGCGGCCGGCCGGGATGGTGTCGATGACCGAGCGGCGGAACACGTAGGCGCCCGCGTTGATCTGGTCGGTGACGATCTCCTCGGGGGTCTGCGGCTTCTCCAGGAACGCCGTGACCCGGCCGGTGTCGTCGGTGGGGACGAGGCCGTACGCCCGCGGGTCCGTGACCTTCGTCAGGTGCAGGGAGACGTCGGCGCCGCTGGTCCCGTGGGTGCGGACCAGGGCGGCGATGTCCAGGCCGGTGAGGATGTCGCCGTTGAAGATGAGGACCGGGTCGTCGGGCGCGGAGCGCAGCCGGGAGGCGACGTTGCGGATCGCGCCGCCGGTGCCGAGGGGCTCCTCCTCCGTCACGTACTCCAAGTGCAGTCCGAGCGCGGAGCCGTCGCCGAAGTACGGCTCGAAGACCTCGGCCAGATAGGACGTCGCCAGCACGATGTGGTCGACGCCCGCCGCTCTCGCTCTCGCCAGCTGGTGCGTGAGGAACGGGACCCCGGCCGCCGGGACCATGGGCTTCGGCGTGTGCACGGTGAGCGGACGCAGCCGAGTGCCCTTGCCGCCGACCAGGAGGATCGCTTCTGTCACCTGTCGTCTCTGCTTCCTGCCGGGACCGGCCCGAACTGTCTTTCGGCCGGCCAGTGTATGCAGACCGTTGCGCGGTGCCCTCGACGGCAGTGCGGTGCCTCGTGTCCCGCCCCGAGGGCGGTGAACGCGACCCCATGGCCCCCCATGAGTCCCCCTTCGACCGGACGACGTCCAGGGCCCCCTGTCAGACCTCAACCGGTCCGATCGGGTTCCCTGGACGTCCTTGCCCGTCGGCTCCTCCCGTGGTCAGCGGCCCTGGTAACGGGCGGCCGTCGAACGGGCCGAGCCGAGCTTGCGGTAGAGCTGGAGCCCCGGGCACTCCGTGGAGAAGCCGTCCCGGTGACCGGAGATCACATTCAGTCGTACGTTCTTTCCCTTTCGGTAGAGATTGCCACCGCCGGACGTCAGATATGTCTTTCCGCGCGGATTGGCGCCGTAGAGGCCGAGCTTCCAGGCGGTGAGGCGGGCGACGGCCTTCAGGGCGGACTTGGACGGCTTGGTGGAGCCGTAGCTGCCGAGGACGGCGATCCCCATGCTGTTCGTGTTGAAACCACGGGTGTGGGCGCCCAGGACGGCCTTCGCGACGCCCCCGGCCCGGCCCTCGTAGATGTTTCCGCACTTGTCGACGAGGAAGTTGTAGCCGATGTCGCGCCAGCCCATGCTCACGACGTGGTAGCGGTAGATACCGCGGATGACGGAAGGGGCCTGCGCGCAGGTGTACTTGCTGCCGGTGGCCGTGTGGTGGACGAAGGCCGCCTTCACCTTGCTCGTGTAGACGAACCGGCTCTCGCGCCAGCGCTCGTTCGCGCCCCAGCCGCGCCGGGTGACGATGCGCGGCCGCGGTCCGATGTACGGCTTCGCCTTCTGGGCCGCCGTCAGTTCGCTGCCGCGCAGGGTCAGCAGCTCGCGTTCGGTCTCGGCCCGGCCGAGGGCGGGGATCTCGGCGGCGCTCAGGGCGGCGACGTCGGCGTTGACGGTGGAGCCGGCGACGGCGTCGGCGGTCTCGGGCTGCAGGGCGCCGGGCCGGGCCGCGCCGAGCGTCTCGTCCTGGGGGGCGGCCTCGCCGGGGTCGACGAGTTCGAGGCGCAGGCCGGTGGGCAGGGGGGCGGCGGCCGCGGGGGCGGCGGCCGGGGTGCCGTCGGTGGCGGTCGCGGTGCCGTCGGCGGCGGTCGCGGTGCCGTCGGCGGCGGTCGGAGTCCCGTCGGCCGGGGTCTTGTCCGGGGCGGGGTCGGCGCCGGCCGGGGCGGGTTCGGTGCCCTTAGGGGCGGTTCCGGGGCCCTCCGGGACAGGTTCGGCACCCTCCGGGACGACCCGTAGTTCGACGCCGTTCGACGCGCCGACCCAGAGGGGGGCCGTCGCGCCGCGCAGCCGCCCGTCGGCACCCTCCTCGGTGTCCGGGTCGGCCGCGTGGTCGGCGTTGTGGGTCTCCACGTCCTGCCAGCCGGACCAGACGCCGGTGGCCACCTCCCGGGTGCGGATCTGCACCCGGCCGTGGAGTTCGGCGGCCGGGTCGTCCCAGACGACGCCGACGAGGGAGAAGGGACGTACGGTCCGGCGGGTCAGCCCCTGTGCGGCGGGGCCGTCCACGGCACGGTCACGGGTGAGGGGGACGAGGGGCAGGGACTGGGTGCTGCCGGCGGTGCTCTCCCGGCGCGCCGACGGGCCGGCCGACAGGGCCGCGCTCGTGGCCGCTTCCGCACCGGTCGCCGGTCTCGCGGTCGCGGCCACGGCGGGTGGGGTGAGCGGGAGAGCGAGAGCGGCCGCACACGTGACACCGATCGAGGAAGCAAGGAATCCACGCATACCCCTGATGTTGAACATAGCCATACAAACCTGTCCATCGAGGACTTGACGGGGCGTCGGCGGGGGTTCGCCCGAACCGGTGGCCGGGCGTTGGTGCCGGTGGGGGTGCGGGCGACGGCGCCCGCGTAGGCTTGCGCGGGTGAACGCCACCGACCGCACCCCTGCCGACCTGCTGCGTTCCGCGCTCGCCGCGGATCCCGGACGTCCCCTGGTGACCTTCTACGACGACGCCACCGGGGAGCGCGTCGAATTGTCCGTGGCCACCTTCGCCAATTGGGTGTCCAAGACGGCGAACCTGCTCCAGGGCGATCTGAACGCCGGTCCGGGCGACCGGGTCACGCTGCTGCTGCCCGCGCACTGGCAGACCGCCGTGTGGCTGCTGGCCTGTTCGTCGGTGGGCGCGATCGCGGACGTGGGCGGGGACCCGGCTGCGGCCGACGTGGTGGTGAGCGGCCCGGACACGCTGGAGGCGGCGCGGGCCTGCCGGGGCGAGCGGGTGGCGCTGGCGCTGCGGCCGCTCGGCGGCCGTTTCCCGCAGCCCCCGGAGGGCTTCGCCGACTACGCGGTGGAGGTGCCGAGCCAGGGCGACCGCTTCGCGCCGTTCGCGCCGGTGGACCCCGACGAGCCGGCGCTGATCGTGGCCGGGCGGGAGTTCAGCGCCGCCGAGGTGGTGGAGCGGGCCCGCGCCGAGGCACCGGGCCTGGGGCTGACCGGACCGGGCTCGCGCATCCTGTCGACGCTGCCGTACGACACCTGGGAGGGTCTCGACGCCGGGCTGTACGCGGCGCTGGCGACGGGTGGCTCGGTCGTGCTCTGCCGCAACGCCGAATCGCTGGACGAGGAGGCGCTGGCCCGGCGGATCGAGGCGGAACGGGTGACCACCACCGCCCGCTGAGCCGGGGCCGGCCCCCGACGGCCCCGACACCAGGGGCCCCGCCACCTGAAAGCCCCATCACCAGCGGCCCCCGCCACGTGGAAGCCCGGCGGAGCCACCCCCTCCCGTCACTCGTTCGGCGCAGCACCATCCGCCGCCCGGACGGCATCGGCGCCATGGTCGTAGGAGCAGCCCACACCGCACGCGCCATGTCATGAGGGGTGGACCCAGCCGTGACCGAGACCGCAGGCTCGCGCCGGGGGGCGTCGGCCAGGAGGACATGGGTGCGGCGCGGGGCCGTCGGGGCCGGAGTGCTGCTCCTGGCCGCCGCCGGTACCGGCTGGCTGGTGTACGCGAAGCTCGACGGGAACATCACCCCGGACGAGGCCGCTGCCGCCGAACTCGCCCGGTACGAGAAGGAGCGGCCGAGCGCGGCCGTGCGCGGGGCGCAGAACATCCTCGTCATCGGCTCGGACTCGCGGGCCGGCGACGGCAACCGGCGCTACGGCCGCGACTCGGGCACCGAGCGGTCCGACACCACGATCCTGCTGCATCTGTCCGCCGACCACCGCAGCGCGACCGCCATGTCGATACCCCGGGACCTGATGGTCGACGTCCCCGGCTGCCGGCGGACGGAGGGCGGACGCAGCCGGCCCATGTTCGCGATGTTCAACTACGCGTTCCAAGTGGGCGGTTCGGCCTGCACGATCCGCACGGTGGAACGGATGACCAACATCCGTGTGGACCACCACATGGTCGTGGACTTCCACGGCTTCAAGGAGATGGTGGACGCCGTCGACGGCGTGGAGATCTGCCTGACGAAGCCCATCCGCGACAAGGCGGCCAAGCTCCGCCTGCCGGCCGGGAAGGTGACGCTCGACGGCGAGCAGGCCCTCGGCTACGTCCGCGCCCGCAAGTCCCTCGGCGACGGCAGCGACACCGACCGCATGGAGCGCCAGCAGCGCTTCCTCGCGGCCCTCGTGCACAAGGTGCGGAGCAACGACGTCCTGCTGAACCCGGTGCGGCTCTATCCGGTGCTGGACGCGGCGACGTCCTCCCTCACCACCGACCCGGCGCTGGCCAGTTTGCGCGGTTTGTACGACCTCGTGCGCAGCGTGCGTGACATCCCCACCGAACGCGTGCAATTCCTCACCGTCCCGCGCGAGTCCTACGTCTACAACGCCAATCGTGACCAGCTGGTGGAACCCGAGGCGCAGCGTCTCTTCGAGCGGCTGCGTCTCGATCTGCCGGTGGCGGTCGCGGATTCACGCGGGAAATCCCCGGCTTCCCGGGGCGAATCCACCCAGGGGAGTTCCGCGGACGGCGACGCGAAAGCCGTTCCGGGGCGCCCGGACGAACCCGCCGGACCCGCTTCCCCGGCCCCCACGTTCCGCGGCAACACAGCCGCCGAGAACTCCTGCGAGTAAAGCGCTTCCCAAGTCAAGGAGGCCTGTCCAGGGGATTGGGCGGAATTGCCCAGTTGTAGGGACGTGGAATTTGTCACCGTTCTCGCTCGACGCTGAACTGGGCGGATAGTGTGAGCGATCCGGTGCACCCTGCCGTACTTAGGCTCGCGCACTGTTTGACCGAGAGACCCGAGCGCCTTGGAGGGGTAGGCGCCGCGTGGCCCCGACGGAGGATTCAGACAACCGTGGACGCGCAAGGCCGTGGGCGGGCGGACGACATCGACCCCGCAGACCAGTGGGTGCTCAATCCGAACACCGGTGAATACGAACTGCGACTGACCCCTTCCGGACCGCAATCACCGGTCCCGGGGCCGCGCAGGCCTGCCTCGCGCGCCGGAGGGCCCGCGGGCCCCGGTGGCGGCGGGCGGCCGGGGGGTGCCGTCCGCGACCGCGCGGCCGCGCCCGAGCAGCGCCCTGCGCCGGGCCGTGAGGTCCCGGTCCAGCGCAGGCGCCGGAGCGAGTCGGAGGAGCCGCCACCGGGACGCCGTTCGCGGCGGCCGTTGAAGAAGAAGAGCCGGGCCAAGAAGGCCGTGCTGTGGACGGGTGGCGTGATGGCGTTCGTGGTGGTCGCCGCCGCGGCCGGTGCCTACCTCTATCTCGAGCACCTCAACGACAACATCCAGTCCGTCTCCGACGACGGCGCGAGCACCGGTGGCTTCAGCAAGGACAAGGCCATCAACATCCTGCTGATCGGCACGGACAAGCGCACCGGGGCGGGCAACGACAAGTACGGCGACTCCGGCAGCGCCGGCCACGCCGACACCACGATCCTGCTGCACGTCTCCAAGGACCGCTCGAACGCGACCGCGCTGAGCATCCCGCGCGACCTGATCGTCGACATCCCCGACTGCCCCACGGAGCAGGAGGACGGCAGCCAGAAGGTCATCCAGGGCAAGGCCGGCGCCCGCTTCAACGAGAGCCTCGGCCAGTCGGGCCGTACGCCCAGCTGCACGATGCGGACGGTGACGGAGCTGACCGGGGTCAAGCCGGACAACTTCATGGTGGCCGACTTCAACGCGGTGAAGACGCTGACGTCGGCCGTGGGCGGTGTCGAGGTGTGCCTGGCCAAGGACATCGACGACCCGGACTCGCACCTGGATCTACCGAAGGGCAAGCACATCATCGAGGGCGAGCAGGCGCTGGCGTTCGTCCGCACCCGGCACTCCGTCGGTCTCGGCGGCGACCTGAGCCGGATCGGGCTCCAGCAGCAGTTTTTGAGCGCGCTGATGCGCCAGCTGAAGTCCAACGACACGCTCACGAGCCCGACGAAGATGTTCAAGCTGGCCGAGGCGGGCACCAAGGCGCTCACCGTCGACTCGCAGCTCGACAGCATCGACAAGCTGAAGGACCTCGGTCTGGAGCTGGGCAAGCTCAACGTCAAGAATCTGACCTTCACGACGGTCCCGGTCATCGACAACCCGGCCGAGAAGGTCAAGGTGACCGTCGTCCTCAACCCGACGAAGGCGCCGGAGGTCTTCCAGGCGATCCAGAACGACGTCTCCTTCTCCGACATCAAGCAGCAGAAGAAGAAGGAGGCGTCCGCGGTGGCGGCCCGGCTCAAGGGCTCCAAGGCCGACGCCTCCGAGGTCCGGGTGCGTATCTTCAACGGCGGTGCCCCCGCGGGCAGCGCCCAGGAGACGCTCTCCTGGCTGCAGACCGAGGAGAACGTGACCAAGTCGGAGAACGCGGGCAACGCCCCGGCGGAGCTGAAGAAGACGACGCTGGAGTACGCGCCGGACCAGGCCGACCAGGCCCGCCGGCTCGCCGCCATCATGGGGCTCTCCGGGTCGGCGATGAAGCCCGGCGAGAGCGTGGAGAACTCCCAGGGCCTGCCCACGATGACGCTGACGCTGGGCAAGGACTTCAAGGGGGCGGGGGTCCCCCTGACGGCTCCGACCAAGGCGCCGGACGTGGAGAAGTCCACCGCGGACCAGGTGCAGTGCGCGAAGTAGCCACGGTTTCCGGCCGGGAACGCAACTGTGCCGGGCTCTCGTTGGTCTGACACAGGACGTGGTGTGCCGGGCGGTGTCGCCCGGCACACCGTGCGGCCGTGCCGGACGTGATTTTGCCGACACATGGCGAACCCTGATCGGGCCCCGAGCGGTCTGACAGTTCGCGGACCGGATGTCGGACAGGTTGGCTCGATACAGAGGTTCGCTCCGCCGCGGACAGGGAGGTCCGGCGCGGAGCGACGGTGTGCGGGCCAGGGGTGGGGAAGGGCAGAGAGTTGGCGCAGAGCGGTGTGCGGGGGGAGGTCCCCGCTGTGGACGACACGATGTCGCTCACCCGGCAGCCCGGTCAGGGCACGCCGGCCGAACCGGACGGCTCGGGCGGCGGGCTGCACGGCGGGGGACGTGAGGGCGGCTCGGGGCGGCCCGGCGACGGGCGCCGCAAGCGGCGTGCGCTGCGCTGGTCGGCGACGATCCTGGCGGTCGTCATACTCGGGACGGCCGGTGCCGGGTATCTGTACTACCGGCATCTGAACGCCAACATCGAGAAGGGCGAGCGCACCAGCGGCGACTCCAAGGCGAAGAAGGCCGAGCCCAACGCGGCCGGCCAGACCCCGGTGAACATCCTGCTGATCGGCTCGGACAGCCGTAACTCCGACGCGAACGTCGCGCTGGGCGGCAGCCGGGACAACCGGGGCAATCCGCCGCTGGGCGATGTGCAGATGCTCATCCATCTGTCCGCGGACCGCGAGAGCGCCGCGGTGGTGAGCATCCCGCGGGACACCCGCGTGGACATCCCCGCGTGCACCGACCCCGAGACGGGCAAGAAGTACCCGGCGACCAACGACATCATCAACTCGTCGCTGGCCCGCGGCGGCGCCGGCTGCACCCTGGCCACCTGGCAGAACCTCACCGGGGTCTACATCGACCACTGGATGACGATCGACTTCGCCGGCGTGGTGAGCATGGCGGACGCCATCGGCGGCGTCGAGGTCTGTGTGAAGCAGAACGTGTGGGACCGTCCGCTGCCGGGCGTGCCCGGCGGCTCCGGGCTGAAGATGAAGGCCGGCCGCAAGGACGTCGAGGGCAAGCAGGCGCTGCAGTGGCTGCGCACCCGGCACGCGTGGGGCAGCGATCCGCTGCGGGCGCGCGCCCAGCACATGTACATGAACTCGATGATCCGCACGCTGAAGAAGCAGAACGTCTTCACCGACACCGGGCGCCTGATGGACCTGGCCGAGGCGGCGACGAAGTCGCTGACGGTGTCCGAGGAGATCGGCACCGTGAAGAAGCTGTACGACCTCGGTATGCAACTCAAGTCCGTGCCGACGGACCGGATCACGATGACGACGATGCCCAACGTCCAGGATCCGCAGAACGCCAACCATCTGGTCCCGGGGTCGGGTGCCGACAAGATGTGGCAGATGCTCCGCGAGGACGTGCCCTTCGACAAGAACGGCAAGGGCAAGGACGCCGGCAAGGACGCCGGCGAGGAGAAGGCGGCCTCCGCCGCCCCCACGTCCGCCCCGGAGAGCATCGGCGTCTCCGTGGTGAACGGCACCCGGACCGCCACCCTCGCCCCCGTCTCCGGCCGCGCCCACGCGATCGCCCGGCACCTGGTCGGCCAGGGGTTCACCCAGGCGCTGCAGGACTCGTCACAGGCGGTCTCCGTGGAGCGCACGGTGGTGCGTTACCCGAGCGAGGACCTCAAGGGCGAGGCGCTGCAGGTCGCCAAGGCGCTGGGCATCCCGGAGAGTTCGGTACGCCGGACCACGGACGTCTCGGGCGTCACGGTCGTCGTCGGCTCCGACTGGCGTACGGGCACGGCGTACCCGAAGGAGTCCAAGCCGTCGGCGGGCAGCCTCCCGGAGAACTCCGACGCCATCAACGGCTCGGACGAGGACCAGTGCATGGAGGTCTACGCACCGTACCGCTGGTAGCCACCGGCCACCGCCCCCACCCGAGAGAACACCCGTATCAACTTCGAGTTGGACATGGGGCGTCCCAACGGCGGCGCCGACTTCCTGCAGGACCACGTCCCGCCGTCGGGCCGGTTCCATTGCGGCTGACGTCCGTATGCGAACGAGGGTTGCCGCAGTGCTGCGGCAACCCTCGTTCGCATAAAGGCCGTTGGGTCAGGAGGTCGCTTCGGCGTTGTGGACCGCCGGGCGGCGGGAGGCTATGACCTTGCGGGCCAGGGAGCGCGGGCTGGTCAGGAAGCCGTAGCCCCAGGACATGTGCATGGTGGCCAGGGCGACCGGGATCTGGAGCCGGGCCTTCAGCGGCAGGCCCTTGCCGGCCGGCAGCGAGCCCGCGGTGATGGCCGCGAGGTAGCCGCCGGGGACGACCAGCGCCCACGGGGTCACCGCGGCGCCCAGCACCAGGCCCGCCGCGATCGCGCAGACCGCCGTCGGCGGGGCCAGATAGCGCAGGTTGATGGAACCGGCGTGGTAGCGGGCGACGACATGGCGCCAGCGGCCGTAGTCCTTGTACTGCTTGGCGAGGGCCTTCACCGACGGACGGGGGCGGTACGAGACCTTCAGCTCGGGCGAGAACCAGATCAGGCCGCCCGCCTCGCGGATCCGGAAGTTCAGCTCCCAGTCCTGGGCGCGGATGAACTCCTCGTTGTAGCCGCCCTGCTGCTCCAGCGCCTCGCGCCGGAAGACACCCAGGTACACGGTCTCGGCGGCCTGCGCCTCACCGCCCGTGTGGAAGGCGGCGTTGCCGACGCCGATCTTCGACGTCATCGCGGCGGCGACGGCCTGCTCCCAGGCGTTCTCACCCTCGGCGTGCATGATGCCGCCGACGTTCTGCGCGCCGGTCTCCCCCAGGAGCCGTACGGCGGTCGCGATGTAGTTCGGCGAGAGCATGCCGTGCCCGTCGACGCGGACGACGATCGGGTGGCGGGACGCCTTGATCGCCGCGTTCAGGGCGGCGGGCGTCCGGCCGGTCGGGTTCGGGACGGTGTGAACGCGCGGGTCTTCGGCCACGAGCTCGGCGGCGATCTCGTCCGTGCGGTCCGTGGACGGACCGAGGGCGATCACGACCTCCATCTCGCCGGCGTACTCCTGCGCGAGGATCGCTTGGACGGCTCCGCGCAGATGCCGCTCCTCGTTGAGGACGGGCATGATGACGGACACGGCGGGGAGCTGCACGTCGGGATTGGCGTTCATAGGGGGCTCACGTTACCGCGAACGGGGGACACGGGTGCGCCCCGCCGTGTCCGGTGCACCGGGCAGCAGATCGTATGGGCCTACGGTGCTCACGGATCCCACGTACGGCCCCCAGGGCACGCCCCAGCGGAGGTATCCCTTCATGCCCACGCCGCCCCGCCGCTCCTCCGGCTCCCCGCAGCGCAGCCCGCAGCCGTCCCGCGGCGGGGCGCGGCCGGTCGCGCCCGTTCGGCGCAGGCGGCCCCGCTGGGCCATGCGGGCGGTGACCACGCTCTCCGTCGTCGTCCTGGCCTCCGCCGGGATCGGGCACGCGGTGGTGACCAGCCTGGACGCGAAGATCGCGCGGGTGGACCCGTTCAAGGACATGAAGAACCGGCCGCAGGGCGGGCACGGGATGAACGTCCTGCTGGTCGGCACCGACGGCCGCGACCGCATCACCCCGCAGGAGCGGCGCAAGTACCGGCTGGGCGGCGCCCCCTGCCACTGCACCGACACGATCATGCTCGTGCACATCTCGGAGGACCGGGAGCGGGCGAGCGTGGTGAGCCTGCCCCGCGACTCCTACGCCGAGGTGCCCGCAGCCGACGGCCGGCCCGCCCACCCCATCAAGCTGAACGCGGCGTACGCGGAGGGCGGCCCGCGACTGACCGTGCGCACGGTCGAGCACATGACCCACGTCAAGATCGACCACTATCTGGAGGTCGACTTCACCAGCTTCATGAAGACGGTCGACGTGCTCGGCGGGGTGCGGATCTGCACCTCCACCCCGCTGAAGGACTCCTACACGGGCCTGGATCTGCCCGCCGGCGACCACAGGCTGAGGGGCGGCGAGGCGCTGCAGTTCGTGCGCGCCCGGCACATCGACGGCGACGCCGACCTGGGGCGGGTCCAGCGCCAGCAGCGCTTCATGGCGGCCCTGATCGAACGGGCGACGTCGTCCGGCATCCTGCTGAACCCCATCCGGTTCCGGGACGTGACCCGCGCCGTGCTCGGCTCGGTCCGCGCCGACAAAGGCTTCGGCACCGGCGAGCTGCTGGACCTGGGGCGGGCGATGCGGAACTTCTCCCCGTCGTCGTCGGAGTTCGCCACCGTCCCGATCGGGCAGCTCGGCTACCTGGTGAAGGGCCTCGGCTCCACCGTGAAGTGGGACACCGCACGCGCCGAGCGCCTGTTCCGCGCGCTGCGCGAGGACCGCCCGCTGGCCGCGCACCGCACGAAGCGCAAGGCCGTCACCGTCGAGGTCGCCCCCCAGCAGATCCGTGTCCAGGTGGAGAACGGCACCCATCGCACCGGCCTCGGAAAGCGCGCCGACACGGCGCTCGCGGCCGCCGGGTTCCGTACGACGGGACAGCCGGTGGACGCGGCCGACCGCTCGGTGAAGCGGACGGTCGTCGCCCACGACCCCGGCTGGGACCGCTCGGCGAAGTCGCTCGCCGCGGCCCTGCCCGGCAGCGAGCTGCGGGCGGTCAAGGGGCTGGGCCCGACCCTGAAGGTGATCGTCGGCACGGACTTCGGCACGGTCCGCAAGGTGCGGGCCGCGGACCCCACCCGGGACACCGTGGTCCTCAGGGGCGACGAGGCCGGCTGCGCCTGAGCCGGGCCCGGCCGGGGGTCAGTCGTCGAAGCCCTCCGCCGCCCGCTTCGCGCGCAGCTCCATGATGGCCCGCCGACGGGCCAGACGATGGGTGCGGCGGATCTGCGCCTCCTGGTTGCGGCGCCGGTCGCGGTCCGTCTCCGGTATCACCGGCGGGACGCGGCGCGGCTTGCCGTCGGCGTCGACCGCGGCGAAGACGAGGTAGGCGGAGCCCACCTGGGTGGGCGGCGTCGACTCGTTCCAGCGCTCGGCCAGGACCCGTACGCCGACCTCCATCGAGGTCCGGCCCGTCCAGTTGACCTGCGCCTTCACATGGACCAGGTCGCCGACGCGGACCGGCTCCAGGAAGGCCATCTCGTCCATCGAGGCGGTGACGGCGGGACCGCCGCTGTGCCGGCCGGCCACCGCGCCCGCGGCGTCGTCCACCAGTTTCATGATCACGCCACCGTGCACGGTCCCCAGGAGGTTGGTGTCGCTGTGGGTCATGATGTGGCTGAGGGTGGTGCGGGACGCGGAGATCGGCTTGCCCGGGATCTCCTCGGTGTCCGCTTCCGCGGTGGTGGCCTGGTCTGTCATGTCCTCCACCTTATGCCGAGGTGGGAATCGCGGACTTTGTGTTGGGTTCGCAACAGCCGTGCCTCTATTTTCCTTCGAACCTTGTGGGGGACCCGGTCGCGCCCTGCACACTTAAGCCCATGAATGACTGGCCCCAGCGATGGTCCGACGACGACCGCGGCACCCGGTACGGGCGCGGCAGCGCTGACGCGCAGCCGGAGAGCGCCCGCGTGATGCGGCAGGTCCGCCGCGGCCAGGGGGCGCCGCCCGGCCAGGGCTACGGCGGTGTGCCGCGCCAGCCCTCGTACGTGGACGGACAGGGCCACGGCGGCTATGACGACGGGTACGACAGCGGCTACAACACCGGACAGGTGTACGGCGGCGGAGGCGGCGCCGGGGACGGCGGCGGACCCCGCGGTGGGCGGCCCGCGCCGAACTGGCGGCGCCGGATCAAGGTGACCTCGATCACCCTGGTCACACTGCTGGTCGTGACGAGCGTCGCCACGTACTTCTGGGCCGACTCCAAGCTGAACCGCGACGTCGACCTGTCCAAGGTCATCGACCGGCCGGAGGCGGGCGAGGGCACCAACTACCTCATCGTCGGCTCCGACAGCCGTGAGGGCATGACCGACGAGCAGAAGAAGAACCTGCACACCGGGTCCGCCGAGGGCAAGCGCACGGACTCGATGATGATCCTGCACACCGGCGGCGGCAGCCCCACGCTGATATCGCTGCCGCGTGACTCCAACGTCACGATCCCCTCGTACAAGGGCTCGGACTCCGGGAAGCTCTACCAGGGCACCGGGCGGCAGACGAAGCTGAACGCGGCCTACGCCGAGGACGGCCCCGAGCTGCTGGTCCGCACCGTCGAGGCCAACACCGGGCTGCACATCGACCACTACGTCGAGATCGGCTTCGCGGGCTTCGCGAACATCGTGGACTCGGTCGGCGGCGTCGAGATCGACATCCCCCGGGACATCAAGGACACCAAGTCCGGCGCCGACTTCAAGAAGGGCAAGCAGACCCTGAACGGCGAGGAGTCCCTGGCCTTCGTCCGCACCCGGTACGCACTGCCCGGCTCCGACCTGGACCGCACCAAGAACCAGCAGAAGTTCCTGTCGGCCCTGGCGAACCAGGTGGCGACGCCGGGCACGGTCCTGAACCCCTTCAAGCTCTACCCGACGATGGGCGCCGGCCTGGACTCCCTGATCGTCGACGAGGACATGGGCCTGTGGGACCTGGCCTCGATGTTCTGGGCGATGAAGGGCGTCAGCGGCGGCGACGGCACCTCGATGAACATGCCGATCTCGGGGAACGCCGGCAACGGCAACCTCCAGTGGGACACCGCCAAGGTGAAGAAGCTGGTGCAGGAGCTGAAGAACGACGAGACGGTGACCGTCACCGGCAAGTAGCGCACCCGCACGCGAGCGAGGGCACCCCGGCCGGGGTGCCCTCGTGCGTGTGCCGGGCGGTGTCACATGGTGGCGCCGGCCATCGCGCGACAGGTCGTGGCGCAGCGGCGACACGCCTCGGCGCACCGCATCATCTGCGGATCGTCCGGCATGGACATACACGCCTCCGCGCACATCTCGCACGCCCTGGCGCACATCGCGCACATCTCGGCCGACATCGGCGAGCGGCGCATCATCATGTCGGCGCACATGCGGGTCGTCTCGGCGCAGTCCATGAGCGCCCGCATGACCTGCATCTGGCCCTGGCCGCCCATCTGCATGAGGGAGCTCATGGTCTCCTCGCAGACGCTGTGGCACGTCATGCAGGCGTCGACGCAGTCCTGCATCTCCTTGGTCATGGCGGGCATGGTTCCGGGCTGGGTCATGACTCCTCCTGGGGACGCGGGAGCCCGGGGCGGGCCCCGTGCCCTTCTGTCCTACGCCCGCCCGAAGCGGGGCGCCATCGGACCGACCGCAACAATTCCCGACAGAACGCGCACAGGGTGCACACTCCCCCATTCCACCGTCCCCGTCTCTTCGGGCCCGAACGAGTGAAGGGCGCCCGGAGCACCCGGACGCCCTTCCTCGTCAAGTCCCGCGGGGCTACGGCAGGTTGCGCGCCATCACGATGCGCTGGACCTGGTTGGTGCCCTCGTAGATCTGGGTGATCTTGGCGTCGCGCATCATGCGCTCCACCGGGTAGTCGCGGGTGTAGCCGTAGCCGCCGAGGAGCTGGACGGCGTCGGTGGTGACCTCCATGGCGGCGTCGGAGGCGAAGCACTTGGCCGCGGCGCCGAGGTAGGTGAGGTCGGCGTCGCCGCGCTCGGAGGCGGCGGCGGCCTGGTAGGTCAGGGCGCGGGCGGCCGAGATCTTCATCGCCATGTCGGCGAGCATGAACTGGATGCCCTGGAAGTCGGCGATCGGCTTGCCGAACTGCTTGCGCTCCTGGACGTAGCCCTTGGCGTAGTCGAGGGCGCCCTGGGCGATGCCGAGGGCCTGGGCCGCGATGGTGATGCGGGTGTGGTCCAGCGTCTTCATCGCGGTGGCGAAGCCGGTGCCCTCCTCGCCGATCATGCGGTCGGCGGGGATGCGGACGTTGTCCAGGTAGACCTCGCGGGTCGGGGAGCCCTTGATGCCGAGCTTCTTCTCCGGGGCGCCGAAGGAGACGCCCTCGTCGCCCTTCTCGACCACGAAGGCGGAGATGCCCTTGGAGCGCTTGGTCGGGTCGGTGACGGCCATGACCGTGTAGAACTCGGAGACGCCGGCGTTGGTGATCCAGCGCTTCACGCCGTTGAGGACCCAGTGGTCGCCGTCACGGACGGCCTTGGTCTTCATGCCTGCCGCGTCGGAGCCCGCGTCGGGCTCGGACAGGCAGTAGGAGAACATGCCGTCGCCCTTGGCGAGCGGGGCCATGTACTTCTTCTTCAGCTCCTCGGAGCCGGAGAGGATGACCGGCAGCGAGCCGAGCTTGTTCACGGCCGGGATGAGGGAGGAGGACGCGCAGACGCGGGCCACCTCCTCGATCACGATGACCGTGGCGAGGGCGTCGGCGCCCGCGCCGCCGTACTCCTCGGGGACGTGCACGGCGTGCAGGTCGTTGGCCACGAGGGCGTCGTGCGCCTCCTGCGGGAAGCGCGCCTCCTCGTCCACCGCCGTGGCGTACGGCGCGATCTTCGCCTCGGCCAGCGAGCGGATCGCGTCGCGGAGCATGTCGTGCTCCTCGGTCGGGCGGTACAGGTCGAAGTCAGCCGATCCGGCCAAGGTCTCTCACGCTCCAGGGACGCTCGTGTTGGCAAGGGTGATGCCGACGCTAATTACCGTTAAGTAACTCAAATTTTAGAGGTCGCCCCCGAGGACTGATACGTGAGCTTGGCGACAGCGGGGAATCTGCCCGCCGGGCCCGTTGACTATGCTCGGGCGCGCACCGCCCGTCCTCACTTACGGAGTCCCCCCATGGCCCTCAAGATCACCGTGATCGGCACCGGCTATCTCGGCGCCACCCACGCCGCGGCCATGGCCGAGCTCGGGTTCGAGGTGCTGGGCCTGGACGTGGTGCCCGAGAAGATCGAGATGCTGGGCCGCGGCGAGGTGCCGATGTTCGAGCCGGGCCTGGAGGACCTGCTGCGCAAGCATGTCGCCGGGATCGAGGGCTCGACGGGACGGCTGCGGTTCACGATGGACTGGGCGGAGGTCGCCGAGTTCGGCGATGTGCACTTCGTCTGTGTGAACACCCCGCAGAAGCACGGCGAGTACGCCTGCGACATGAGCTACGTCGACGCGGCCGTCGAGTCGCTGGCCAAGCATCTGAGCCGGCCGTGCCTGGTCGTCGGCAAGTCGACGGTGCCGGTGGGCAGCGCGGACCGCCTCGCGGCGCGGCTGCTGGAGCTGGCGCCGGGCGGGGCCGAGGTCGAGCTGGCCTGGAACCCGGAGTTCCTGCGGGAGGGCTTCGCCGTGCAGGACACCCTGCACCCGGACCGGATCGTGGTGGGCGTGCGCAGCGAGCGCGCCGAGAAGCTGCTGCGCGAGGTGTACGCGACGCCGGTCGCGGCCGGCTCCCCCTTCGTCGTGACGGACTTCCCGACGGCCGAGCTGGTGAAGACCTCGGCGAACTCCTTCCTGGCCACGAAGATCTCCTTCATCAACGCGATGGCGGAGGTCTGCGAGGCGGCCGGCGGCGATGTGGCGAAGCTGGCGGAGGCCATCGGGCACGACGACCGGATCGGTAAGAAGTTCCTGCGGGCCGGCATCGGCTTCGGCGGCGGCTGCCTGCCCAAGGACATCCGGGCGTTCATGGCGCGCGCGGGCGAGCTGGGCGCGGACCAGGCGCTGACGTTCCTGCGCGAGATCGACTCGATCAACATGCGCCAGCGCGGTCAGATGGTGGAGCTGGCCCGTGAGGCGCTGGGCGGCGGGCCCTTCCTGGGCAAGCGGGTCGCGGTGCTCGGCGCCACGTTCAAGCCCGACTCGGACGACGTGCGGGACTCGCCGGCGCTGAACGTCGCCGGGCAGATCCATCTGCAGGGCGGCCAGGTGACGGTGTACGACCCGAAGGGCATGACCAACGCCCGCCGGCTGTTCCCGACGCTCGGATACGCGGACACCGCGATCGAGGCGGTGCGCGGCGCGGACGTGGTGCTGCATCTGACGGAGTGGCGGGAGTTCCGCGAGCTGGACCCGCGGGAGCTCGGCGAGGTCGCGGCGACCCGGCTGATCCTGGACGGCCGCAACGCGCTGGACCCGGAGCTGTGGCGGGGCGCGGGCTGGACGTACCGGGCGATGGGCCGGCCGACAGCCTGACCCTTCACGACCTGGAGACGAAGGACGCCGTTTCGGCCGAGGCTCAGTCGGCCGAAACGGCGTCCTTCGCATTCTGCCGCACACCACCGCGCATTGCCGAATGAATCTTCAACAACCTTGCTAAAAGGTGCGCCCGGTGGCTCATTTCGCGCGGTAACGGCGCATCTTGGCGCGCGCCCCGCACACCTGCATCGAGCACCAGCGGCCACGGCCCGCCGGGCTGCGGTCGTAGTACGCCCAGTGGCAGTCGGCCGCCTCGCAGGCCTTGAGGCGCATCCAGGTGCCGTCGACGAGGCCCTGGGCGACGGCGGCGGCCACCCGGGAGGCCAGGGGCCCGCCCGACGCGGCGGTGAGGGCGGCCGAGCCGTCGGCGGTGTCGACGGCGACCACGAGCGGGGCGGCGGCGAGCAGCTCGCCGAGCGGGGTGACCGCGCGGTGCGGCGGATGCCCGGCGTGCGCCAGGAGGACCGCCCGCAGGGACTCCCGCAGTTCGCGCGCGCCCGCCAGGTCGGCCTCGGCCAGCCCGAAGCGCGCCCGGCCCTCGACCGTGTCGAGCGCGTCGGCGCCGGACTCCAGGTCCACCGTGTTGACCAGGGCCTCGACCAGCTCCAGGGCCCCGGGCGCGGGCGATCTGTCACTCATGGCTGCACGCTATCCCCGCTTCCGCATATCCCCTTGCGACGTTACCTCCTATAGGCAAGCATGGGGTAACGCAGTTACCGGTAAACACGGTCTGCAGGTAACCGAGGCTTCGAGGAGGAAGTCATGGCCATCGCCGAAGTGGGCTCCGTCGTCCTGGACTGTCCCGACCCGCGCGCGCTCGCGGAGTTCTACGCCCAGCTCCTGGACGGCACGATCGTGGACGAGGGCGAGTGGGTGGACCTGAAGGTGCCGGGCGGGCCGACGCTGGCCTTCCAGGCGGCGCCCGGCCATGTGCCGCCCCGGTGGCCGTCGGCGGAGCACTCGCAGCAGTTCCATCTGGACCTGACGGTCGAGGACCTGGACGCGGCCGAGAAGGCGGTGCTGGAGCTGGGCGCCCGGCCGCTGGAGACCGACGACCGCGAGCGGACCTTCCGGGTTTACGCGGACCCGGCGGGGCACCCGTTCTGCCTGTGCGCCTGCTGAGCGAGGAGGACTCCCATGGCACCCGCGGCGCGTCTGCGCTCCGTCGTCGTCGACTGCCCCGACCCGCGGGCTCTCGCCCGCTTCTACGCGGGCGTCGGCGGCGGCACCCCGGAGGACGAGGACCCGGACTGGGTCGTGCTGCGGCTCCCGGACGGGCCGCGGCTGGCCTTCCAGCGGGCGCCGGGGTACGCCCCGCCGGACTGGCCGCGCGCCGACCGCGACTCCCAGCAGTTCCACCTCGACTTCGACGCCGGGGCGACCTGGGAGGAGGTCGACGCGGCCCAGGAGAAGGTGCTGGAGCTGGGCGCGCGGCTGCTTCAGGCCCAGGACGAGGAGGGCTTCCGGGTGTACGCCGACCCGGTGGGCCATCCGTTCTGCCTGTGCCGGATCGACTAGGGCCTTTCGTTTGGATCAGGCCGGATCAGGGAGCGGGGTCTGGGGCCGTGCATCGCAAGGCGGAGGAGGGCGCCATGGCGGAGCCATGGCAACCGACGACAACGCGGCGAGGTGCGGCCCCAGACCCCGCGAGCCCGGCATGATCCAAACGAAAGGGCCTAGAGGCATCCAGGGCTGAGCCGGCCGGCGCCTCAGCCGTCCAGGTCGGTGATCGTCGCCGTCGACGGCTCCCTGCGGCGCTGCGCCTCTCGGGCCGCGAAGTCGGCCTCGCGCAGCACCCTCTGGACGTTGCCCCAGGTCAGCAGTGCGATATCGGCTTCGGACCAGTCGCGGCGCAGCAGCTCGGCGATCAGTCGCGGGTAGCCGGAGACGTCGGGCAGGTCCTGGGGGTGGGCGGGTCCTGCGTCGTAGGTGCCGGACAGGCCGACGCAGTCCGCCCCGGCCACCGCGCGCACATGGTCGAGGTGGTCGGCGACATCCCGGACGGACGGGCCGGTCTGCTCGGCGGTGAGCGGCACCATGCACAGCCCCTTGGCGGCGCCGAGCACGGCCAGCAGGTCGTCGGGGAGGTTCGTGGGATGCGGGCGCAGGGCGCGGGCCGCGGAGCGGGTGCACAGCACGGGTGCCTTGGAGACCGCGCAGGCCCGGCGGACCGTCTCGGCGCCGGCGCCGGAGAGGTCGGCGAGCACACCGAGCCGGTTCATCTCGCGCAGCACCTCCTCGCCGAACCGGGTGAGGCCGGTCTCGCCGGCCCAGGACACCCCGGTGAGCGTCAGGGCGCGCAGCCCCAGCCCGTGCAGGGAGCGCAGGATGCCGAGGGAGTCGCCGAGGGCGGCGGCTCCGGCGGGTCCGGGCAGGACGGCGATCCGGCCGCTGTGGTGGACGTCGGTGATCGGCCCGGGGTCGCAGGCCAGGCGCAGCCCGTCCGGGTGGGCGCGGACGACGGTCCTGACGAGGTCCAGCTGGTCCAGGGTGGCGCCGACGGCCCGGTCGCCGGTCAGGCCCTCCGGCAGGTGCAGCGCCCAGAACAGCGCGCCGACGCGGCCCTCGCGCAGCCGCGGCACATCGGTGTCGACGGCGCTCTCGCCGAGGTCCAGGTCGAACCAGGACAGGTGCCGCAGTGCCCACGGCAGGCCGCTGTAGCCGTCGGCTACGGGGTGGGCGTCGAGCAGCGTGCGGGCGCGTGCCAGGAGGTCGGCCGCGGCGGGGTCGTGGACCGGTCCGGGGGCGGGCGCGGGACCGTCCCCGGTGAGGGGCGCGGGCAGATCGTCCGTCGCGCCGGCCCCGGCACCGGCGTCGTACTTGAGCTCTGCCATGGCGGTCTCCGTAGGTGATCGGCGTCCTGATCAGCAGTACGGTCACCGTCGCACGGGGGCGCGGGGGCTTCCTGGTGGGGCGGGCGTTCGGGGGTAGCGGGCGGGGCCGGCCGGCCCCGCCCTCCCATGCTCAGGCGTCCAGGTCCGCGAGGGTCGCGTTGGACGGTCCGCGGGTGGCCTGCAGGTCGCGGGCCACGTTCTCGGCGGCGCCGAGCACGCGGACGGCGTTGCGCCAGGTCAGCTTGGCCAGGTCCGCCTTGGACCAGCCGCGGTCCAGCAGCTCGGCGATCAGGTTCGGGTAGCCGGTGACGTCGTTCAGGCCGTCGGGCGTGAACGCGGTGCCGTCGTAGTCGCCGCCGATGCCGAGGTGGTCGATCCCGGCGACCTCGCGCATGTGGTCGAGGTGGTCGGCGACCGTGGACACGGTGGCGACCGGGCGCGGGTTGCTCTCCTCGAAGGCGCGGTGCACCTTCATCGCCTCGGCGGTGGTGTCGAGGTGGTGGAAGCCGTGCGCCCGCATGTTCTCGTCGGCCGCGGCGGTCCAGTCGACGGCCGCCTGGAGGACGAACTTCGGCACGAACGTCACCATGGCGACGCCGCCGTTGGCGGGCAGGCGCTCCAGGACGTCGTCCGGGATGTTGCGCGGGTGGTCGCAGACCGCGCGGGACGAGGAGTGGGAGAAGATCACCGGGGCGGCCGTGGTGTCGAGCGCGTCGCGCATCGTCGTGGCCGCCACGTGCGAGAGGTCGACCAGCATGCCCTCGCGGTTCATCTCCCGCACGACCTCGCGTCCGAAGGCGGACAGGCCGCCCACGCCGGGCTCGTCGGTCGCCGAGTCGGCCCACGCGATGTTGTCGTTGTGCGTGAGCGTCATGTAGCGGACGCCGAGCGCGTACAGCGCCCGCAGGGTGGCCAGGGAGTCGGCTATGGAGTGGCCGCCCTCGGCGCCCATCAGGGAGGCGATACGGCCCTCCGCGCGGGCCGCCTCCATGTCCGCGGCCGTCAGCGCGGGGCGCAGGTCGGCGGGGTGGCGGGCGAGCAGCTGCCGTACGCAGTCGATCTGCTCCAGGGTGGCGCTGACCGCCTGGTCGCCGGCGTAGTCCGAGCGGACGTACACCGACCAGAACTGGGCGCCGACGCCGCCCTCGCGCAGCCGCGGGATGTCGGTGTGCAGATGGGCGCTCTGGTCGGCGGCGATGTCGCGGGCCGCGAGGTCGTAGCGGACCTGCTCGCGCAGCGCCCACGGCAGGTCGTTGTGGCCGTCGACGACGGGGAACTCGCGCAGCAGGTCCCGGGCGGTCTCCAGGGAGCTCATCGGCGTCACTTCCCGGAGCCGAAGCCGAAGCCGGCCGCGCCCTCGACCTTGGAGCGCAGACGCTTGCCCTTCTCGGTGGCCTGGTCGTTCAGCTCCTGCTGGAACTCGCTCATCCGCTGCAGCAGCTCCTCGTCGTGCGCGGCGAGGATGCGGGCGGCGAGCAGACCGGCGTTGCGGGCGCCGGCGACCGAGACGGTGGCCACGGGCACGCCGGCCGGCATCTGCACGATGGACAGCAGGGAGTCCATGCCGTCCAGGTACTTCAGCGGGACGGGGACACCGATGACGGGCAGCGGGGTGACGGAGGCGAGCATGCCCGGCAGATGGGCGGCGCCGCCGGCGCCCGCGATGATCACCTTGAGTCCGCGCCCGGCCGCCCGCTCGCCGTAGGTGATCATCTCGCGCGGCATCCGGTGCGCGGAGACGACGTCGACCTCGTAGGCGATCTCGAACTCGTCGAGGGCCTTGGCGGCGGCCTCCATGACGGGCCAGTCGCTGTCCGACCCCATGACGATGCCAACAACAGGGCTCATTCGGTGATCGTGCCTCTCAGATAGCCGGCAGCGTGACGGGCGCGCTCCAGCACGTCGTCGAGGTCGTCGCCGTAGGTGTTCACGTGACCGACCTTGCGGCCGGGCTTCACGTCCTTGCCGTACATGTGGATCTTCAACTGGGGGTCGCGGGCCATGCAGTGCAGGTACGCGGAGTACATGTCCGGGTAGTCGCCGCCGAGGACGTTGACCATGACGGTCCACTTGGCACGGGGGCGCGGGTCGCCCAGCGGGAGGTCGAGGACGGCCCGGACGTGGTTGGCGAACTGGCTGGTGATCGCGCCGTCCTGGCTCCAGTGGCCGGAGTTGTGCGGACGCATCGCGAGCTCGTTGACGAGGACGCGGCCGTCGCGGGTCTGGAACAGCTCGACCGCGAGGTGCCCGACGACACCGAGCTCCTTCGCGATCCGCAGCGCCATCTCCTCGGCGTGCAGGGCGAGGCTCTCGTCCAGGCCGGGGGCCGGGGCGATGACGGTGTCGCAGACGCCGTTCACCTGCCGCGACTCGACGACCGGGTAGGCGACGGCCTGGCCGTGCGGGGAGCGGACCACGTTGGCGGCGAGCTCGCGGACGTAGTCGACCTTCTCCTCGGCGAGGACGGGGACGCCGGCGCGGAACGGCTCGGCGGCCTCCTCGGCGGAGTCGACGACCCAGACGCCCTTGCCGTCGTAGCCGCCGCGGACCGTCTTCAGGACGACGGGGAAGCCGTCCCCCTCGGCGGCGAACGCGGCGACGTCCTGCGGGTCGCTCACGATGCGGTGCCGGGGGCAGGGCACCCCGATCGCGTCGAGCCTCGCCCGCATCACGCCCTTGTCCTGGGCGTGCACGAGCGCGTCGGGGCCGGGGCGCACGGGGATGCCGTCCGCCTCCAGGGCCCTGAGGTGCTCGGTGGGTACGTGTTCGTGATCGAAGGTGATCACATCGCACCCGCGCGCGAACTCGCGCAGCGTGTCCAGATCGCGGTAGTCGCCGACGACGACATCACCGACGACCTGCGCCGCGGAATCCTGCGGGGTGTCACTGAGGAGCTTGAATCTGATGCCGAGCGGGATGCCCGCCTCGTGTGTCATACGAGCGAGCTGACCCCCGCCGACCATGCCGACTACCGGGAACGTCACGCCCCTAGGGTATCGGCCGCTCGGGGTGACCCCTCTTACCGGACTTTTCCGGGGCTCTTCCCGACCCGGGACGTCACGCACGGGCGATCACAGAGGGGGGTGGTTAGCATGGCTGAGTTGACGACCACCGACCGACAGGAGCCTTCACGACCATGGAACGTGGTTCCTCGGGGCTTCAGGAGGCGCCTGCGGCGCGCGGTTCGGTGCGGCAGCGCCTGGACCGCCTCGGCCGCGAGGTCGCCAAGTTCGGCGCGGTCGGCGGGGCGGGGCTGCTGGTCAACCTGCTCGTGTTCAACCTCGTACGGCAGGTCACCGATCTGCAGGTGGTGCGGGCGAGCGTCATCGCGACCGTCGTCGCGATCATCTTCAACTACATCGGCTTCCGGTACTTCACCTACCGCGACCGCGACAAGAGCCGGCGCACCAAGGAGATGACGCTCTTCCTGCTGTTCAGCGCGGCGGGCCTGGTCATCGAGAACGGCGTGCTCTACACGGCGACGTACGGGTTCGGCTGGGACAGCCCGCTGCAGAGCAACATCTTCAAGTTCCTCGGCATCGGCATCGCGACGCTGTTCCGCTTCTGGTCCTACCGCACCTGGGTGTTCCGCGCGCTGCCGGTGCGGGAGGACCCCGTGGCCGGTGGGGAATCGTTCCTGGAGACCCGGCGCGGCGCGGACAAGGCGGCCCGCCAGCGCGTCGGCTGACCGGCCTCCCCCGGCGGCCCGTCATCGGACCGTCGGCTGACCGGCCCTCCCCCGCGGCCCGCTACCGGACCGTCGTCCCCGAGTCGCCCCCGGACTTCTTCGGCGGGGCCGTGCGGGACAGGAACAGCGCGAAGACCGGCGGGTTCGTCTGCAGCATCTCCAGCCGTCCCCCGTCCGCCTCGGCGAGGTCGCGGGCGACGGCGAGACCGATGCCGGTGGAGTTGCGGCCGCTGATGGCCCGCTCGAAGATCCGGGCGCCCAGGTCGGCGGGAATGCCCGGCCCCTCGTCCGTGACCTCGATGACCGCCTGGTTGCCGGTGACACGGGTGCGCAGCGCCACCGTGCCCCCGCCGTGCATGAGCGAGTTCTCGATCAGGGCGGCCAGTACCTGCGCGACCGCGCCCGGGGTGCCGACCGCCGTGAGATGCCGCTTGCCCGAGCTGACGATGGCCCGGCCCGCGCTGCGGTACGCCGGGCGCCACTCCGCCAGCTGCTGCTGGATCACCTCGTCGAGGTCGAAGGTGACGGCGGAGCCGCTGCGGGGGTCGCGGGAGTTGGTCAGCAGCCGCTCCACCACGTCCGTCAGCCGCTCCACCTGCGTCAGCGCGATGGTCGCCTCCTCCTTCACCGTGTCCGGGTCGTCGGTGAGGGTGATCTCCTCCAGCCGCATGGACAGCGCGGTCAGCGGGGTGCGCAGCTGGTGCGAGGCGTCGGCGGCCAGGCGGCGCTCGGCCGTCAGCATCCGCGCGATGCGCTCGGCGGAGGCGTCCAGCACGTCCGCGACCCGGTCCAGCTCGGGGACGCCGTAGCGCTTGTGCCGGGGGCGCGGGTCGCCGGAGCCGAGGCGTTCCGCCGTCTCGGCGAGGTCGGTGAGCGGCGAGGCCAGCCGGTTGGCCTGGCGCACCGCGAGCAGGACGGCGGCGATCACGGCGAGCAGGGCCACCGCGGCGATGATCAGCAGGGTTCGGCCGACCTCGCGGGTCACGGAGGAGCGGGGCTCCTGGACGGTGACGGTCTCGCCCTCCTCGCCCCGCTCCCGGGCGCTGATGACGTCGCCGTCGGGCTTGTCGCCGACCTGGATCACGGGCTTGCCGGGGATGCGGATCTCGGCGTAGCGGTCGCCCTGGATCTGCTCGCGCAGCACGGAGGCGTTGACGGTCTCGTCGCCGAGCAGCCGGCTGTCGACGATGCTGGCCAGCCGTACCGCCTCGGTGTCCACCCGCTCCTGCGCGGTGCTGGTGATCGTCCGCGTCTCCACGATCACCAGCGACACACCGAACACGGCGATCACGACGAGGACGACGGCGAGGGTGGACTGGATCAGTCGGCGGCGCATGGCGTGTTACTCACCTGTCGGGCTCGGGAACCGGTACGGGCCCGTGGCTCAGCTCTTCTCGAAGCGGAAGCCCACGCCCCGCACCGTCGCGATGTAGCGCGGGTTGGCCGCGTCGTCGCCCAACTTCTTACGCAGCCAGGAGATGTGCATGTCGAGGGTCTTGGTGGAGGACCACCAGGTGGTGTCCCAGACCTCGCGCATCAGCTGGTCGCGGGTGACCACCCGGCCGGCGTCGCGCACCAGCACCCGCAGCAGGTCGAACTCCTTGGCGGTGAGCTGGAGTTCCTCGTCGCCCATCCAGGCCCGGTGGGACTCGACGTCGATCCGCACGCCGTGCGTGGCGGGCGGCTGCTGGGGTTCGGCGGAGCCGCGCCGCAGCAGGGCCCGGACGCGCGCGAGCAGCTCGGCGAGCCGGAACGGCTTGGTGACGTAGTCGTCGGCGCCCGCGTCGAGGCCCACCACGGTGTCGACCTCGTCGGCGCGCGCGGTGAGGATCAGGATGGGCACGGCGTGACCGTCGGCCCGCAGCCGGCGGGCGACCTCGAGGCCGTCCATGCCGGGGAGCCCGAGGTCCAGCACGACGAGGTCGATGCCGCCCTGCATCCCGGCGTCGAGGGCGGTGGGCCCGTCCTCACGGACCTCGACCTCGTACCCTTCCCGGCGCAGTGCGCGGGCCAGCGGCTCCGAAATGGACGCGTCGTCCTCGGCGAGCAGTACTCGGGTCATGAGCTGATGGTAGTCCGCCCACGTCGGGCGCCGGTGTGGGATCGGCCCCTTGGGTTCTTACCGTTCTCCGTCGCACTTCTTACCTTCTCGGGGGCGTGGTACAGACCACGTCTCTACGGGTGCGACCCTGGAGAGACCTTCGAAACCGCTGTCCGGTTGCAGTGAAACCTGTGATTCGCGTCTCAAGTCCTTCCATATGGGGCGGTGTCGTGACGTATGGTGAATCCACGCATTAGCACTGCGGGACCTCCGGCCACTTGACGCCGGGGGTCTCTCTTGCGTCGGGGCCGCTCAGGCCCCGCAGCAGCGATGACCTGTGGCCGGGCCCCCGAAGGCGGGGGCGTGGATCCCGGCGGTCGCCGTCTTCCGCTCCGCATCAGGGCGGACCCCCCGAGGGCGTGGGGGCGACGGTCTCGTCCGCCGGTGCCGGCCGCCCCCCACCGGGCGCGTGACCCCTCCATGTCGCATGCGCGTCCCGACAGCAAGGAACGACCATGGCGTCCAGCCTGACGAAGGACTCGGCCCCCACCGGAATCCCCGGTTCCGAGCGCTCCTTCTTCGGCCACCCCCGCGGACTGGCCACTCTCTTCATGACCGAGATGTGGGAGCGTTTCTCCTACTACGGCATGAGGGCTCTGCTCCCGCTGTACCTCGTCGCCCCCGCGGGCCTGGGCCTCAGTGCCACGACGGCCACGGCGATCTACTCGGTCTACCTCTCGCTCGTCTACCTGCTCGCCCTGCCGGGCGGCTGGTTCGCGGACCGTGTACTCGGCCCGCGCAAGACGGTGGCCGTGGCCGGTGCGGTCATCATGCTCGGCCACCTGACGCTGGCCCTCCCCTGGTCCGGCAGCTTCTTCGCCGGCCTCGGCCTGGTGGCGATCGGGTCCGGCCTGCTCAAGGCCAACATCTCGACGATGGTCGGGCACCTCTACAAGGGCCCCGAGGACCCGCGCCGCGACGGCGGCTTCACGATCTTCTACATCGGGATCAACCTCGGTGCCTTCGCCGCCCCGCTGGTCATCGGCACCATCGGTGAGAACGTCAACTGGCACCTGGGCTTCGCGCTCGCCGCGCTCGGCATGGCCCTGGGTCTGGCGCAGTTCCTGCTGGGCAGCCGTCACCTGAGCCCCCAGTCGGACGTCGTCCCCACGCCGCTGACCGCCGAGCAGAAGGCCACGACCCTGCGCAAGGCGTTCTTCTGGGCCGCCGTCGCCGCCGTGTTCTACGCGATCGTCGGGTTCTCCGGTGTCTACACGCTGAACTGGCTGCTGGTCCCGATCACCGTCGCCGGTCTGATCATCCCGGTCATGGTCATCGGCCGGATGAAGCGCGACAAGCAGCTCGACCGCGGCGAGCAGTCGAAGCTGACCGCCTACATCTGGTTCTTCGTCGCCGCCGCCGTGTTCTGGATGATCTACGACCAGGGTGGCTCCACGGTCTCCCTGTTCGCGGAGTCCTCGGCCGACAACTCGGTCTTCGGCTGGGAGTTCCCGGTCTCCTGGTACCAGTCGGTCAACCCGGTCATGATCATGGCGCTGGCCCCGGTCTTCGCCTGGGCGTGGCTCGCGCTGGCCCGCCGGGGCAAGGAGCCGAGCACCGCGACGAAGTTCGCCATGGGCCTGATCCTGGTCGGCGCGTCCTTCTTCCTCTTCCTGGCCCCGCTGTCGATCGCCGACGGCGGTCACAAGGCGGCCGCGCTGTGGCTGGCGGGCATCTACTTCGTGCAGACCGTCGGCGAGCTGATGGTCTCCCCGGTGGGCCTGTCGGTCACCACGAAGATGGCCCCGGCCAAGTACGCCTCCCAGATGATGGGTGTCTGGTTCCTCGCCGTCACCGCGGGTGACGCCACCACCGGTCTGCTCTCCATCGCGGGTGTCGACCTGAACAAGACCGGCATCGTCGCCCTGGAGGCCACGCTCGCCGTGGTCGCGGGCTTCGCGGTCTGGATGTACCGCCGCAAGGTCAAGGAGCTCATGGGCAGCGTCAACTGACGCCCGTCCCCGAGTCCGCCCGGAGGGCCACCGCGCGCATCGCGTGCGGTGGCCCTCCGGCGTTTCCGGGACGTCCGGCTCAGCGCGGGCGCCCCGGCAGGAACGTGAACACCGCGCCGCCCAGGAGCAGGGCCGTGCCCGCGACCAGGCCGAGGGCCTTGAGGGTGCCGTGGTCGTCGGCGCCGGTCGCGGCGAGTCCGCCGGCCGCCGCGGCACCGCCCGCCGCTGCGCCCGCTCCGCCCGCGGTGCCCCCGGCCGAGCCGCCGCCGGAGGCGCCGCCCTCCTGCTGCGTGGTGTCGAGGGTCAGGGAGACCTCGGACTTCTCCGGCGTGCAGGTCGTCGTCGTGCCGAGCGCCTCCACCGTCAGCACGCCCGGCGACAGCGTCGACCTCCCGCTCGCGCCCGGCCGGTACACGCCGGCCAGGTCGGGGATCTCGATCGGGTCGCCGGCCTTGATGTCCTCGGCGTTGGCGGGTCCCTCCACCCGGACCGTGCCCCGGTCGGCGCCGCCCAGGACCACCTGCATCGACGGCTTCACCGAGCCCCTGGGGATGTCGGCGGGGCTGTCCATCACCGATCCGCGGAACCGGACGGTGAGGGCGAAGCCGCCGCCGTCCCGCCTGGCGTCGATACGGACCGGCGAGGTGGCGTTCTTGTCCCCGATGGGCGTCTTGCAGGCGTAGGGGACCCGTACCTCCTTGCCGGTGACCGCGCCCGGTGTGCTTTCGCTGGGCGTCGGGGTGGGCTCGCCCGTCGGGTCGGTCGGCTCGTCCGTGGGCTCGTCGGTCGGGTCGGTCGGGTCGTCCGTGGGCTCGCCGCCGTCGGTCACGGTGATCGTCGCCGCGGGCCGTACGGCCTCCTTCGGCGCGCACGCGGTGTCCGTCGAGATCGGCTTGTTCACGTTGATGGTGTACGCGTCCGGGGTCAGCGTGACCTCGCCGGGCGACGTCAGCTTCAGCGTGCCCTTCATCGCGGACAGCTTCATCTCGCCGCCCTTGGGGATCGGCGGGTTCTCCCGGGGCCCGCGCAGGACGACGTCCGCCGTCTGCGCGCCGGCCGCCTTCAGGGTGCCCGTCGGCTGGACGGTGTCCTCGCCCAGGTCGAGGATGTCCGGGTTCTTCGACGCCGCCTTGACGAACGTCCAGACGATCTCCACCTCGTCCCCCGTTTTCGCCCGCGCGGGCGCGGTGATCGCCACGGCCGTGGTGCCCTGGACCGGCGGCAGCCCCGAGATCGGGGGCGGGACGCACTCGGTCGCGTAGGACACCTCGGCCGCCTGTGCGGGGGCGGCGGACACTCCCAGCAGCAGGCCGGCGCCGCCGAGCATCAGGGCGGCGCCCGCCGCGCCCGCTCTTCGGGGCCGGGCCGGTGTGACTCTCCTCGGCTTGCTCACGGGGGTCCCTTCCTGGTGGGAGTCGCAGGACTCGTCGGGCTGTCGTCGCGCGGTGCGGAGAGCCGCCGGCCGGCCGTGCCCGGATCGCGGTCCGGGGTGAACCACGGCAGGGCCGAGGGCGGGTGCGAGGAGTGCCGCGCCTGTGCGCGCGGCCGGAACAGTGGCAGGTGGAGGGCGAGTTGGGGCCGACGGGCGGTCCGCCGAGGCCGGACCCGGTCCACGACGGCCATCCCGGCCCGGAACAGCGCCGCCGGTACGACGATCGCGGTGAGGATCCAGAACAGGGTCACGCCCCAGGGGCGGCCCACGTCCCAGGGCTGTTCGGCCAGCACCCGGCCGCCGTACTTCAGGGAGACCGTGTAGGCGCCGTGCGCCCCGGCGGCGAGTTCCACGGGCAGTTCGATCCGGGCCTTGGCGCCGGGCCGGATCGTGCCGCGCCACCGCTGCTCCTCCCACTGCGGGGCGAACACGCCGTGGGAGGTGCCCACTTGGAAGACCGGGTCGCGCACGGGCGTGGTGCCCACGTTGCCGACGGTGAAGACCAGCGTGCGCTGCGCCGGGGCGCCGAACCAGGTCAGCAGCCCGTCCGAGCCGTCGAGACGGGTGTCGGTGAGCACCGACAGACGCCCGCCGAGCGGTTCGGCGGGCAGCGGTTCCACGGCGTGCCCGGCGACCTGGAAGACGGCGTCGGCCTCCTCCTTCGGCCCGGTCGCCGTCGCCACATGCACCACACACGGGCACGGCACCGGCGGCTCGGCCACTGGAAGCTTCCGCCGGAAGCTCCCCTCGACGTCGGTCGTGACGGCCCTGCCGTCGGCGTTGGCGCAGGAGTTGGTGCCGCCGCGCACCCCGGTCGACGGCACGGCCTGCCCGCACACGAGCAGCATCAGCAGGGTGCGTGGCCGCCACCCGCCGCCGGTGACGGTGACGGACCCGCCGGTGCCGGCCTGCGACGCGGAGAGCCGCACGGTGGGCGAGTCGGCCGCCGAAGCCGCCCCGACCATCGCCCCGAGCAGCAGCCCGAGCACCACCCCGACCGAGGCCCACCGCCCTGTGCCGCTCATCCCCTCACTCCCCTCAGCCCCGCCCGCCTGTGCCGTCGTACGACCCCCAGAGCGAGCCCCGCCGTCAGGGCCCCCGCCGTCCCCGTCACCGGGCCCCACGGCACGAACCGGGCGGACGCGCTCGCCGTGTCGGCCGTCCCGTCCTCGGCGGTCACCGTCAGGCGCACGTCGACCGCGTCGAGAGCGGGGCGGTCGGGCCACGGCTCGGTGAGGCGGGTGCGGCTCGCCGGGAGCAACGTGGTGTCGAGGGGGCGTGCGGGGCGGTCGAGGAGGGGGCCGAAGAGGCCGTCGGCGCGGATCGCCAGGTGGGGGACGAGGGGGACGGTCCCCCGGTTGACCAGGTCGTACGTGATGCCGTCGCGGTCCACCGTCACGCGCTCGACGGTCAGCGCGGTCAGTTCCGGGCCCGTGGCGCGCAGCCGGAGCGGGACGGTCCGGGTACGGCCGTCCGGGTCGCGGGCGACGACCGTGCCGGAGCGGACACCGGGGGCGGCGGACGCCGGGACGGTGACGGTGAACGGGACGTCGGCGCGGGTGCGGGCCGGGATCCGTACCGTCCGCCCGGCGAACGCGAGCGGGACTCCGTCGCCGGTCAGCCGGACGGTGAGCGGCCGGCCGCCCCGGTTGGTCACGGACACCGTGTCCTCCAGGACCGTGCCGGGCGCGCCCTCGGCGTAGAAGGAGGGCCGTCCGCCGCCGGAGGGCGCGACCGACCAGGACGCGTCGGCGGCGGCCGGCGGGGTGGCCGCCGTCAGCGCGAGCAGGGACAGGCACAGGACGCGGACGGCTGACGGCATCGGGGGCTCCGGGCCTCTCGGGCGAGCCGTCAGCGGCCGGCGGGCCGGTGCCGCCGCGTCAGCCACAGGGCGCCCGCCGCGCCCGTCAGCAGGACGGTGGCGCCGAGCGTGCCGAGGGCGATCGCCGAGTCCTCGGGGCCGGTGCGCGGCAGCCCGGTCGCGCTGTCGCCGCCGGACGCGGAGCCGCCGGAAGAGGTGCCACCGGAGGTGCCGGCCCCTCCCCCGCCGCCCGCGGCCTTCACGTCGAGCGTGAGCGAGGGTCCGGGATTGTTGGTGGGCGTGCAGGTGGTGGTCGTGCCGAGTGCCTTGATGGTGAGCACGCCCGCGGTGAACGTGACCTTGCCGCTCTTCCCCGGTGTGTAAGTACCCGTCAGGTCGTTGATCTTGATGGGGGTGTTGGCCGGGATGGCCTCCTGGTTGGCCGGGCCGGTCACCTTCAGGGTGCCGCTGTCCGCGCCGCCCACCTTGATGGTCGCGCTCGGGCTCATCGCGCCCTTGCCGAGCTCCACCGGGCTGGAGGAGACGCCCTTCTGCCACGACATGGTGATCCGGTAACCGGAGCCGCTGCGGACGCCCTTGATGTCGATGGGCGAGACGGCGCTCTTGTCGCCGATCGGCGTCTTGCAGGCGTAGTCGACGTCGACGACCTCGGCCCGGGCCGCGGGGGCGGCCAGCAGCACCGCCGAGCCGGCCAGGGCCGCGGCCGTCGCGAGCGCGGCGGTTCGCTTCTGCTTCGACACGGTCCCCTCATTCCTGACGGCGTATCAGATCGGCCGTCAAGGTACGCCCGGGGCCGTGAGGAAGGAAGACACGGCGCACACCGGAGTTGTGGCGATCCTGGGCGCGCCGGATGAAGGGAGTGACCCCGGGTAAGGCGGGGTCGGAGAAGGGGGTGCTTTCCGGAGAGGCAAACCGAGGGGCCGGAGAAGGGAGGCGAGGGCGGAGGTCGGCCGCCGTCCGCGGGAGGAACCGATTCTTCCCGCGGTCTCACAGGGCTAGGCGGGTGCGCCCAGCTCCGCCCACACGGTCTTGCCGGCCTGACCCGGCGCGCGCTGCACGCCCCAGTCCAGGCACAGCCGCTGCACGATGAACATGCCGTGTCCGCCGGGGCGGCCCGCGCGGTGCGGGGTGCGCGGGGCGGGCTGGCCGGTGCCCTTGTCGGCCACCTCGACGCGGATGACCTTGTTGTCCCAGGCGATCAGCAGCCGGTCGGGGCCCTCGGCGTGCAGGCAGGCGTTGGTGACGAGCTCGGAGACGACCAGCAGGACGTCCTCGGCGGCCGCCCGTTTGTCGGCGGAGGGGGCGGGCAGCCAGCCCCACGCGTACAGCGCCTGACGGGCGAAGTCGCGGGCGAGCGGGACGACGCCGCTCTGGTCCGCGAAGTCCAGCGTGCGGGCCTGACGCCCGCCGGACGGCTGTGCGGGCTCCACGGGCGCCAGGGGCGGCGCGATGCCCCCCGTGGGCGCCTCCGCGGCCGCCGAGTCCCCCGAGGAGCCCTCCGGCGCCGGAGCGGCGGCCCCGGACACCCCGGAAGCGCCGCTGGGCTCTGGGCCGCGGTCGCCCGGCGAGAAAGGCCGGGTGGTGCTCATCAGCGCTTCACCTCACCGATTCACCAGTTCAACGTTCAACTCTTCTTGGTCTGTACGCAGAGTCAGTACACCAGTACACGATCCTTGCCCGGTGCGCCCGGTCACCGCCCCAGCGCAGGTGGCCGACGTCACAGCCGACTGTTCCAGGATGTCTCCTGCCCGACCCGGGCGGGGGAACACCCCTTCTCTTCGGCCGAATGATGTGACGTCCGTTGCGCCGGCGACATACGGGGTCAGCCGGAGCCGGCCGACCCGTCGGCGAGGGCGTCCTCGAGGGTGTCGTGGACCGTGAAGACCGCCTCGGCGCCCGTGATCTCGAACACGCGCGCGACAACGGGCTGCATCCCGGCCAGGTGCACGCCACCGCCGGCGGCCTCCGCCTTCAGGCGCGCCCCGAGCAGGACGTTCAGACCCGTGGAGTCGCAGAACTCCAACCGGGAGCAGTCGACCACCAGCCGGCTGAAGCCCTTCGTGAGGCACTCCTCGAGTGGCTCACGCAACAAATCGGCCGTGTGGTGGTCCAACTCACCCACCGGGGTCACGACGGCACTGGAGCCCTCTTCGCGAACCTCCACCAGAAGTCGGCCAGACTGTGCGCTGCCGACCGTCCCGCGGTCCATGCCGTCTCTCACTCCCGACGTCGTGGCTGCTGACTGACGCTGTCGAACACTACGCCTTCCCTACGCCCTCCAACACCCGAACATCCACCCACAAACGGACATTTCGGAACAGAACGCACTTGCGGTGGGCTCCGGAAAGCCGATAGGGCTAGTAGAGACACGCAACCGACTCGGCCGGCTTTGGAGGCGCCGCACACCGCAGTGCACGCAAAGGCTTCGGCAGCCATATGCCGAGAACGATGGAGGACATCATGTCACCCCGGCTCGACGCATCGCATACCCATGTCGCGACGTCGGCACCCCGACCGGAACATCTGGATCCCATCGAGCGCGGCGACGTACCCGCCGAACTGGCCCCCGGCCAGGACCTCGCTCACGACCACGCCCCGGACGACGTACTCGCCGACCTCCCGGACATCCCCCCGTACGACGAGGTGGGACCCGTGGACGCGCGGGCGTTGTCGAAGACCCTCTTCGAGCGGCTGGAGTCGCTGGAGGAAGGGACCCACGACCACGCGTACGTCCGCAACACCCTGGTCGAACTGAACCTCGCCCTGGTCAAGTTCGCCGCCTCCCGCTTCCGCTCGCGCAGCGAGCCGATGGAGGACATCATCCAGGTCGGCACGATCGGCCTGATCAAGGCGATCGACCGCTTCGAGCTCAGCCGCGGCGTGGAGTTCCCCACGTTCGCGATGCCGACCATCATCGGCGAGATCAAGCGCTTCTTCCGGGACACCTCGTGGTCCGTGCGCGTCCCGCGCCGACTGCAGGAGCTCCGGCTCGACCTGGCCAAGGCCGGCGACGAACTCGCCCAGAAGCTCGACCGCGCCCCCACGGTGGCCGAGCTCGCCGAGCGTCTCGGTCTCAGCCGCGACGAGGTCGTCGAGGGCATGGCCGCGTCGAACGCCTACACCGCCTCCTCGCTGGACGCCCAGCCCGAGGAGGACGACGCCGAGGGCGCTCTGGCCGACCGGATCGGCTACGAGGACAACGGCATCGAGGGCATCGAGTACGTCGCCTCCCTGAAGCCGCTCATCGCCGAACTGCCGCCACGCGACCGGAAGATCCTGTCCCTGCGCTTCGTCGCCGGGATGACCCAGTCCGAGATCGGCGAAGAGCTCGGCATCTCCCAGATGCACGTCTCCCGTCTGCTGTCGCGCACGCTGGTGCGGCTCAGAAAGGGTCTGACGGTCGAGGAGTGACGGTCCGTCGGAGGCCGTCCTCGCGCCTCTGACGACACCGGGACTGTGCCCGGTGCCCCGCCGAAACCAGTCGGCCGGGCACCGGGCACAGTGCTGTGCGGGTCTGGGGACCGTCGGGGGTTACCGTCAGAAACCCTTTCCCCGACGCCTCCGTTCCTCCACTATGAGCCGTCGAACCCGCCGGTAGCCCGTTCACCGTGCGGGTCGTACGGCTGCGAGGAGGCGGCGTGATGGCTGGGGACGACGACACAGGCCCCGACCGTGAGGACCCCGGTCACCGGATCCACGCGGACGTCTCCGACGCCCGGCTGGCCGAGCTCCTGCGGGGTCACACGACGACGGCGTACCCCGCCCTCCAGGAGCTGCGCGCCCGCCACCACGCGCACGTCCTCAAGTACGCGCGGCTGTGCGCCCCCGACGACGCCCTGGCCCGCCAACTGGCCGCCGAGGCCGTCACGTCGGCGGCCCGGCGGACCGCGCGCGGCCTCGACCCGGGCCTGCCCTGGCGGCACCACCTCCTGCTCCTCGCCGCCAAGACGGCGAGGACCTGGGCGACGGACGAACGGGCGGCGGGCCTCGACCCCGCGCTGCTGCTCCTGCTGCGCTCGACCGGCCCCGACGGTCCCGTGCCGCCCATGCTCACCGCCTTCTCGTCGCTGCCCGACCGCACCCAGGGCCTGATCTGGTACGGGATCGTCGAGGAGGAGCCGCCCGCGCGCACGGCGGCCCTGCTCGGCCTCACGCCCGAGGACGTCACATACGGCACCGGCCCGGCGCTCCAGCAGCTCGCCCGCGCCTGTCTGCGCACCCGTCTCGCCGCGTCCGACGACCCCGACTGCCCCGACTTCGGCCGTCTCATCGAGGAGTCCGTACGGCCCGACAACCCGCGCGACAGCGCCGATCTGCAGGCGCACAGAGCGCGTTGCCCGCACTGCGCCGCCGCGCACGCCGAGCTGTCGGCGCTGCGGGACACCCCGCGCGCGGCCCTCGCGGAAGGGCTGCTGCCGTGGGGCGGGACGGCGTACACCGGTGGCGCGGCGGAAGGGCGGACGGCGTCCGTCGGGGCCCAGCGGGCACGGCCGGGGCGCGCCCGGGAGCCACGCCCGGACCGGCGTCAGGTGGTTTTGGTGTCGGCGGCACTCGGGGTGGCGCTCCTGCCGCTGGTGCTGTTCCTGGCGGCCCAGACGGGCTCGGAGGCGGGGGACCCGGCCGGCGCGGGCGTGAGCGTTCCCCCGGTGGCGGTGACGAGCGCGGTGAACGAGCCGACGACCTCCTCCACGTCGTCCCCTCCGCCGTCGAAATCGGCCTCTCCGTCTCCGTCTCCGTCGCCGTCCCCCTCGCGGAAGTCCCCGTCGCCTTCGAAGAGTTCGTCGCCCTCGAAGTCGCCGACGGCCGACGCGCGTCCGCCGTCCTCGTCGTTCGCGCAGGTCGTGAACGCCGGTTCGGGGTTGTGCCTGGACGTGGGCGGCGCGTTCTTCGACGGGACCGACGTGATCACGACCCGCTGCTCCGGGTCGCGCACCCAGCGCTGGCGCGTCGACAGGGACCGCGGTGTGCTCCAGTCCGCCGCCGACCCGGATTTCTGCCTGGACAGCCGGGGTGACACGGACCGGGGCGTCGGGATCTGGGACTGCGACTCGGTCGACGGCCGCAACGGGCGGAACCTGAGGTTCGTGGTGGACGGCGACGGCCTGATCCGCCCCGTCATCGCCTTCGGGACGGCCCTCACCCCGGACGGCGGCGTGGGCGACGGGCTGGCCCTGGAGCCCGTGGGCGGCGGCGCCGGCCAGCGGTGGCGGGCCGGGGCGGCCTGATCAGGCCACGCGCACGCCGCGCCGCCACACCTCGCTCACGAGGGGCACGCCGGGCCGGTAGGACAGGTGCACATGGCTCGGGGCGTCGAGCAGCAGCAGGTCGGCGCGGGCGCCCGGGGTGAGCCGGCCGACGTCGTCCCGGCGCAGGGCCGCCGCGCCGCCCGCGGTGGCCGACCAGACCGCCTCGTCGGGGGTCATCCCCATGTCCCGCACGGCGAGCGCCACGCAGAACGGCACCGACGAGGTGTACGACGAGCCCGGGTTGCAGTCGGTGGACAGGGCCACGGTGACCCCCGCGTCCAGCAGCCGGCGGGCGTCCGGCCACTCGGCCCGCGTGGAGAACTCGGCGCCGGGCAGCAGGGTCGCGACGGTACGGCTGTGGGCGAGCGCGTCGACGTCGGCGTCCGTGAGGTGGGTGCAGTGGTCGGCGCTGGCCGCGTCCAGCTCGACGGCCAGCTGGACGCCGGGGCCGTACGAGAGCTGGTTGGCGTGGACGCGCGGGTGCAGGCCCTTGGCCTTGCCGGCGGTGAGGATCGCGCGGGCCTGGTCGCCGTCGAAGGCGCCCTTCTCGCAGAACACGTCGATCCAGCGGGCGTACGGGGCGCAGGCGTCCAGCATCGGGCCGGTGACGAGGTCGACGTAGGCCGCCGGGTCGTCGGCGTGGTCCGGGGAGACGATGTGGGCGCCGAGGTAGGTGACCTCGTCGGTGTGGGCGGCGGCGATGCGCAGGGCGCGGGCCTCGTCCTCGACGGTCAGGCCGTAGCCGGACTTGGTCTCGAAGGTGGTGGTGCCCTGGCGCAGGGCCTCGGCGAGGTGCCGGGTGAGGTTCGCCTCCAGCTCGGCGTCGCTCGCGGCGCGGGTGGCGGTGACGGTGGTGCGGATGCCGCCCGCGCTGTAGGGCCGCCCGGACATCCGGGCGTTGAACTCCTCGGTGCGGTCGCCCGCGAAGACGAGGTGCGAGTGGGAGTCGACGAAGCCCGGGATCACCGCCCGGCCGCCGGCGTCGACCCGGTTGTCAGTGGCGGGTGCTTTCCTTTGATCACCGGTCCACACGACGCGGTCGCCCTCGATGGCGACCGCCGCGTCGTGGACCAGTCCGAGGGGGGAACCGTCACCTAGGGAGGGGTCGTTGGTGACCAGGGCGGCGATGTTGGTGATGAGCGTGCTGGCGGTGCTCGCGGAGTGGGCGGGGCTGACGGTCGTCGCGTTGCTCATGGCGTCCTCGGTTGCCTTCTCTGCGGTGGGGTGGGGGGCGGAGCGGCCCGGGGTCATCCGCGCAGGGCTCCGACGGCGTCCGCGAGGGCCCGCGGCACATCCGGTACGAGGGTGTGGGCCCCGTCCCGCACGACGTGCCGGCCGGCCACGACCGTATGCGACACGTCCGCTGCCGACGCGGCGAATACGGCCGTCTCGGCCCCGAGCCGCGGAAGCGGCCCTGCCGTCCTGACGGAGTCCAGCGCGATCGTCGTGAAGTCGGCGAGCGCACCGGGCTCCAGGGTGCCCGCGCCGTCCCAGCCGAGGGCGGCGTGGCCGTCGGCGGAGGCCGCCCGCAGCAGGGCCGCAGCCGTCCAGTGGCCCCGGGTGCGGGTGCGCAGCCGCTCGTTCAGCTCCATCGCGCGGGCCTCTTCGAGCAGGTCGATGACGGCGTGGCTGTCGGAGCCGAGACACAGCGGGGAGCCCTCGTTCTGGAGGGCGGTGGCCGGTCCGATGCCGTCGGCGAGGTCCCGTTCGGTGGTGGGGCACATACAGGTGCCGGTGCCGCTGCCGCCGATGAGCGAGATGTCCTCGGGCGTGAGGTGCGTGTTGTGCACACCGGTGGTGCGCGGACCGAGGACCCCGTGCAGGGCGAGCAGCTGGGTGGGCGTGCACCCGTGGGCCTCGCGGCAGGCGTCGTTCTCGGCGGTCTGCTCGGACAGATGCACATGGAGCGGCGCGCGCCGCTCCTCGGCCCAGTGGGCGACGGTCGACAGCTGCCCGGCGGGCACGGCCCGCACGGAGTGGACGGCCGCGCCGATCCGCGCGTGATCGTGTTCCTTGAGAAGTGAACAGCGTTCGGCCCAGGCGTCGGCGTCCCCGTCGGAGAAGCGCAGCTGGTGGGCGGTGGGCGGGCGGCCGAAGCCGGAGGAGAGGTAGGCGGTGTCGAGGAGGGTGATCCGGATGCCGGCCTCGGCGGCGGCCGCGATCAGCGCCTCGCCCATCGCGTTGGGGTCGGCGTAGGGGGTGCCGCCGGGCGCGTGGTGGACGTAGTGGAACTCGCCGACCGCGGTGACGCCGGCGAGCGCCATCTCGGCGTACACCGCGCGGGCCAGCGCGTGGTAGCTCTCCGGGGTCAGCCGCTCGGCGACCGAGTACATGACCTCGCGCCAGGTCCAGAAGGTGCCGGAGCCGACCTGGACGGTGCCGCGCAGGGCGCGGTGGAAGGCGTGGCTGTGCGCGTTGGCGAGGCCGGGCAGGGTGAGCCCGCGCAGCACCTCCGCGCCGGGCGGCGGGGCGGGGACCTCGGTACGGACGGCGGCGATGCGTCCGTCGGCCACGTCCAGCGCCACGCCCGGCTCGACCTGCGGGTCGAGCCACGCGTGCTCCAGCCAGTACGTCTTCGCTGTCACCTGCGGGCCAGCCCTTCCAGTACGTCGGCGAGTGCGAGCACCCCGGCCACGCAGTCGTCCTCGGCGGCGAACTCGGCCGGGGAGTGCGAGACGCCCGTGGGGTTGCGTACGAACAGCATGGCGGTCGGGATGCGCCCGGAGAGGATTCCGGCGTCGTGTCCGGCACCGGTTCCCAGGACGGGCACGGTGATGCCGGTGCCGGTGTCCTTGCCGAGGATGCGGGCCAGTTCGTCACGCAGGGAGTGGTCGAACTCGACGACGGGCGTGAAGGACTCGCGGACCACGTCGAGTGCGACGCCGTGCGCGTCGGCGTGGGCGCGGGCCGCCTTCTCGATGCCGCCGACGACGGTGTCGAGGCAGGCCTGGTCCTCGGCGCGGGAGTCGAGCCAGCCGCGCACCAGGGAGGGGATGGCGTTGACTCCGTTGGGCTCGACGGCGATCTTGCCGAAGGTCGCGACCGCGCCGGCGCGCTCGGCCTCGCGGCGGGCGGCGAGCACCGTCTCGGCGTAGGGCTGCATGGGGTCGCGCCGGTCGGTGAGGCGGGTGGTCCCGGCGTGGTTGGCCTCGCCCCGGAAGTCGAACCGCCAGCGACCGTGCGGCCAGATGGCGCTGGCGATGCCGACCGGGTCGCCGGTCAGGTCCAGGGCGCGGCCCTGCTCGACGTGCAGCTCCACGAAAGCGCCGATACGGGAGAGCCGTTCGGGGTCGGCGCCGAGAGAGTCGGGGTCGTATCCGGCGGCCTCCATGGCGCGGGGCAGGCTGGTGCCGTCGGCGTCGGTGAGGCGGTGCGCCTCCTCGGTGGTGAGCGCTCCGGCGGTGAGGCGGGAGCCGACGCAGGCGAGCCCGAAGCGGGCGCCCTCCTCGTCGCCGAAGTTGACGACGGCGAGCGGCTTGGCGAGGTCCGTGCCGCGGGCGCGCAGTTCGTCGAGCGCGGCGAATGACGACACCACGCCGAGCGGGCCGTCGAAGGCGCCCCCGTCCGGCACGGAGTCCAGATGCGACCCGGTGACGACGGCGTCCCCGGCGGCGGGGTCGCCCAGCCACGCCCACTGATTCCCGTTCCGGTCCACCTCGTAGGCGAGACCCCGGGTCCGCGCCTGCTCCTCGAACCAGGCCCGGCACTCGAGATCGGCCCCGGTCCAGGCGTAGCGGCGGTAGCCGCCGGAGGCGGCGCTGCGGCCGATCGGCAGCAGCTCCGCCCACATGCTGTGGAAGGTCACGCGGAGTCACCCTCACGCATCGGCACCCGCACACCCTTGGCGTCCGCGACCGACTCCGCGATGTCGTAGCCGGCGTCGACGTGCCGGATCACGCCCATCCCCGGGTCGTTCGTCAGCACCCGGCGGATCTTCTCGCCGCCCAGCTTCGTACCGTCCGCCACGGTCACCTGCCCCGCGTGGATGGAGCGGCCCATGCCGACGCCGCCGCCGTGGTGGAGGGAGACCCAGGAGGCGCCGGACGCCACGTTCACCATGGCGTTCAGCAGCGGCCAGTCGGCGATCGCGTCGGAGCCGTCGAGCATGGCCTCGGTCTCGCGGTACGGGGAGGCGACGGAGCCGCAGTCGAGGTGGTCGCGCCCGATGGCGAGCGGCGCCGCCAGCTCGCCGGAGGCCACCATGTCGTTGAACCGCTCGCCGGCCTTGTCGCGTTCGCCGTAGCCGAGCCAGCAGATGCGCGCGGGCAGGCCCTGGAAGTGGACGCGCTCGCCGGCCATCTTGATCCAGCGGGCGAGGGACTCGTTCTCCGGGAAGAGGTCGAGGATCGCCTTGTCGGTCTTGGCGATGTCGGCCGGGTCGCCGGAGAGGGCGGCCCAGCGGAAGGGGCCCTTGCCCTCGCAGAAGAGGGGGCGGATGTAGGCGGGGACGAAGCCGGGGAAGGCGAACGCCCGGTCGTACCCGGCGAGCTGGGCCTCGCCGCGGATGGAGTTGCCGTAGTCGAAGACCTCGGCCCCTGCGTCCATGAAGCCGACCATGGCCTCGACGTGCCGGGCCATCGCCTCGCGGGCCCGGGTGGTGAATCCGGCCGGGTCCTTGGCGGCGGCGTCGGCCATGTCCTCGAAGGCGATGCCGAGCGGCAGGTAGGCGAGCGGGTCGTGGGCGGAGGTCTGGTCGGTGACGATGTCGATGGGCGCGCCCATGGCGAGGAGCTGCGGGACCAGCTCGGCCGCGTTGCCGAGGACGCCGATGGACAGCGGGCGGCGGGCGTCGCGGGCCTCGGTGGCGAGCTGGAGCGCGTGGTCGAGGCTGTCGGCCTTCACGTCCAGGTACCGGTGCTCGATACGGCGCTCGATGGCGCGCGGGTCGCAGTCGATGCAGATGGCGACGCCGTCGTTCATGGTGACGGCGAGGGGCTGGGCGCCGCCCATCCCGCCGAGGCCCGCGGTGAGGGTGATCGTCCCGGCGAGGGTGCCGCCGAACTTCTTCGCGGCGACGGCGGCGAAGGTCTCGTAGGTGCCCTGGAGGATGCCCTGGGTGCCGATGTAGATCCAGGAGCCGGCGGTCATCTGGCCGTACATGGTGAGGCCGAGGGCCTCCAGCCGGCGGAACTCCTCCCAGTTGGCCCAGTCGCCGACCAGGTTGGAGTTGGCGATCAGGACGCGCGGCGCCCACTCGTGGGTCTGCATGACGCCGACGGGGCGGCCGGACTGGACCAGCATCGTCTCGTCCTGCTTGAGGGTCCTCAGCGTGCGGACCATGGCGTCGAAGGAGCGCCAGTCCCGGGCGGCCTTGCCGGTGCCGCCGTAGACGACGAGCTTGTCGGGGTGCTCGGCGACCTCGGGGTCGAGGTTGTTCTGGAGCATCCGCAGGGCGGCTTCCTGCTGCCATCCCAGGGCACTCAGTTCCGTACCGCGCGGGGCTCGGACGGTGCGGGGTCCTGACATGGTCTGCCTCCAGCGGACGACGGTGACTGTTGAGGTTGCTATTCACATCCTGGCTTCATGAATAGAGCTAGTCAATACATGCGCGCGCCAGCACGGGCGCGCGGTCGGTGTTTGGCTGGATGCATCGGTACGGACGACGAGAGGACGGAGGACGCGGTGGGCGAGGCAGCGGGGACGGCGGCGGACGACGGGCGGCGGGCGGCACGGCGGGACGAGGCGGTGCGGGCGGCGGTGGAGCGGGGGCTGCTGGGCCCGGACTCCCCCGTCGTCGGCCTGCTGGACGTCACGGGCATACGGGAGTCGGCGGCGGCGCTGCGGGCGGCCTTCGAGGACGTGGTGGCGCCGGGCACGCCCGTGCTGCACGCCTTCGCCGTCAAGGCGAGCCCGCTGGTGCCGGTGCTGCGGCTGCTGCGCGAGGAGGGCATCGGCGCCGAGGTGGCCAGCCCCGGTGAGCTGGCGCTGGCGCGGGCTGCCGGGCTGCGTCCGGAGGCGACCGTGCTGGACTCGCCCGCGAAGACGCCGGCCGAGCTGCGGCAGGCGCTCGCCCTGGGCATCGCCGTCAACGCCGACAATCCGCAGGAGCTGGCGCGGCTCGACGCCCTCACACGCTCAGCCACGAGCCGCTCCCCGCTGGGGCTGCGGGTGAACCCGCAGGTCGGCGGGGGTTCCATCGGGGCGACGTCGACCTCGACACCGACCTCGAAGTTCGGGGTGGCGCTGCGCGATCCGGGGGCGCGCGAGTGGGTCGTCCAGGCGTACCGGGACCGTCCGTGGCTGACCCGGCTGCACACGCACACCGGGTCGCAGGGAGTCCCGCTGTCCCTGATGGCCCGGGGTGTGGCGGAGACGTACGCGCTGGCGGAGGAGATCAACCGGGCGGTGGGACGGCAGCAGATCGACACCCTCGACATCGGCGGCGGACTGCCGGTGAACTTCGCGTCGGACGCGACGACACCGACCTACGCGCAGTACGCGCGGCTGCTCGCGGAGTCGGTGCCGGGGCTGTTCGACGGGCGCTACGGGCTGGTCACCGAGTTCGGCCGGTCCCTGCTCGCCAAGCACGGCACGATCGTGGCCCGTGTCGAGTACGCCAAGAGCGCGGGCGGACGGCCGGTCGCGATCACGCACGCGGGCGTGCAGGTCGCCACCCGGACGGTCTACATGCCGGGCAGCTGGCCGCTGCGGATCGCCGCGTACGACGCCAAGGGGCGTCCCAAGGAGGGGCCGGACGTCGTCCAGGACGTCGCGGGACCGGCCTGTTTCTCCGGCGACCTGCTGGCCGAGCGGGCCTCGCTGCCGCTGCTGGAGCAGGGGGATCTCGCGGCGGCGCTGGACACCGGCGCGTACTACTTCGCGCACCACTACGCGTACAACTCGCTGGCCCGGCCCGGGGTGTACGGCTACGCGGCCGGCGCCGACGGGGAGGTCGCGTTCGCGACCGTGCGGGAGCCGCAGTCCGTCGAGGAGATCGTCGCCGAGTCCGGAGGGGCGCACGCCTCGGCGCTCACCACCCTCACCGAGCCCGGGCGCCGTTGACGCACCCCCGCTGCACGCTGTGAACAGGGGAGGTCAACCCGCCCGTGCATGAGGTCAGTTGACCCACCCTAGCCACTCGGCGCATGTTCCACCGGAAAATGCCCGAACGCTCACTCGCCGCACACACGTTGCGTAGTTTGGCGGTCACTCAGCCGGACCCCAGGCGGGAGGGGAGCGACGGTGCCCGGAATCGACGAGTGCTTGCTGGAGACGATGCGACTGCCAGGTGCCCGGGGAGCGGCGCTCGTGGACTGGACGAGCGGGCTGGCCCTGGGCACGGTGGGCGATCCTCCGGGCGGTGACCATGAGACGGCGGCGGCCGAGGCGGCGGAACTGGCAAGGCTGGCCGCCGAGCAGCAGGCGTTCGGCCCGGAGGACGGCGGCGACGCCGCGGATCCGCCGGTCGAGGACGTGATCCTCAGCAACCGCGACAGCTATCACGTGCTGCGGTTCGTGCCGACGTCGTTCGACAGCAGCGTGTGCCTGTACCTGTGGCTGGCCCGCTCGGACGGCAATCTCGCGCTGGCCCGTATCCGGCTCGGCGAGATGGCCGAACGGCTGGTGCTGGGATGACCGTCGTCGCCGGCACCCCGCCGCCCCGGCTGCCGGTCCGGGACCGGCAGGCCGCCCTCCGGGAGGCCCGGGGGGTGGTCTCCCCGATGCTCACCCGGCTCGCGGACGAGCGCGCCACCGGTGTCCTGCACCGCGAGCACGGCACGCTCCACCTCGTCCAGGGCCGGGTGGTGCACGCGGAGAGCCCGCTCGCCCCCAGCCTCGGCACCCTGCTGACCGCCCACGGCGGTCTCGACGCCACCGCGTGGCGGGACGCCGAGGACAGCGCCGACGAGGCCCATCTGCTGCGGCACGGCCTCACCCCGGGCGTGCTGGAGCTGGCCCAGGTCAGCGCCCTGTACGACGCGGCGTACTTCGCGCTCGCCCCGAGCAGCACGCCCGGCCGCTTCCGGTACGGCGGTGCGCACTGGCTCGCCGCCGTGCACCCGGTACCGGTGGACGATCTGGAGCGCGAGACGCTGCGCCGCCGGGCGCTGCTGCGCCGGATCTGGCCGGACCCGGCGATCGACGGCGCGCCGCTGGTGCGGGCCGACCCGGTCGCCGCGCCCGCGGTGCCGTCCCGGCAGGCGGCCGTACTGGCCCGGGTGGACGGCGTCCGCAAGGCCGTGGACATCGCGCGGGAGCTGGGCAGGCCCGCCTTCCACACCCTGGTGCATCTGCGGCGGCTGGCCGCGGCGGGCCTCGTCGCCACCCGGACACCGCCCCACCAGGACCATCCGTCCGACGCCGCCGGCGATCCCTATGTCGCGCTGCTGAAGAGGGTCAGGGATGCGCTGGAGGCCCTTTGACCGCAAACCCTTCGAGGACCGCGACACGGCGGACGGGCTGCCCCGCCCGCCCCAGCGGTCCCGTGCCGAGAGGAGAAAACTGATGGCGGCCGAGGCCGCTCTACTCGACGAGTTCCGCCGGCTCAGAGCCCGGGTGCCCCAGCTGACCGGGGCCCTGGCGGCCGGCGTCGACGGCCTCGTCCTCGCCCACGACACCCCCGGCGTCGAGCCGGACGGTCTGGCCGCGCTCACCGCGGCGGCGCTCGGCGTCGCCATGCGCGTGACGGACGCGACCGGCCGGGGCGACTTCCGCGAACTGCTCATGCGCGGCACCGACGGCTATGTCGCCACCTACGCCGCCGGACGCACCGCCGTACTGACGCTGCTCGCCCAGGACGGCGTCAACGTCGGCCGGCTGCATCTGGAGGGCCGCCGCGCCGGCGCCCGCATCGGCGAGCTCGTCGACGACGACGCGGCGCTGCCGAAGCCGAGTCCGGCCAGGGGCTCCGCGAAGGAGCCCGCCAAACCCATGCCCACCCGTACGAGAAGCACACGCGCCGCGCGCACCGCCGCGAACGCGCGCACCACTACCGAAAGTTGAGAGGACACCACGTCATGGCCAACACCGAGACCGCTCTGAAGGAATGCCTCGCGTCGATCGAGGGGGCGACCGGCGTCGCGCTCGTCGACTACACCAGCGGAATGGCCCTCGGCACCCTCGGCGGCACCAAGACCTTCGACCTCAACGTCGCCGCCGCGGGCAACACCGACGTCATCCGGGCCAAGATGCGCACCATGGAGCACCTCGGCCTCAAGGGCGGCATCGAGGACATCCTGATCACCCTCAGCGACCAGTACCACCTGATCCGGCTGCTCACCGGACGCGGCGGCAACGGTCTCTTCATGTACCTGGTGCTCGACGCCAAGCGCGCCAACCTGGCCATGGCCCGGCACCAGCTGAAGAAGATCGAGGAGGAGTTGGAGGTCTAGAGCCTGCCCCGGAGGATCTCTACACCAGCGCCGCGGTGCGGCGGCGGGCCCCGCCCGGGGCCGCGTCGCCCGCGGCGATACCGGTGGTGCGGTAGCCCTTCACGGTCTTGCCGGCCGGGCGGCCCGCGCGGGCGTCCAGCCAGTCGACCCGCACCCACAGCAGGACCCCGCCGGCCAGCTCCCGGCGGCCCACCCAGGCCGCCTTCAGCCACAGCCCCGCCCCGCAGCCCGCCAGCAGCAGCCCACCGGCGATCGGCACCGCGAACGCGGAGGCCACCGCCGCGGCCGGCGCGAGCAGCAGCCACCAGCGGTGGCCCCGGCGCCAGGCGCGCACGCTCACCGCCCGGTCCTGCAGCACGTCCAGCTTGGCGGCCCGCGTGGCCGACCCGACCAGCGCGGCATAGCGGCCGCGGCGGGCATAGAAGACGACGGCGAGGGCGACGAGGAACAGCGCCGCCCCGGCGAGCCCGCCGATCCGGCGCCCCGTCAGACCCGGCACCAGCGCCCCGATCCCGGCGGCGCACACCCCGGCCCAGAAAAGGGGCGCGGCCCCGGCCCGTACGACGACGGCCACCCGAGCCAGCCCATGTCCTCCACCGCGCACCACGTTCAGCCTCCCGTCTCGTGTCGTCCAGACGTCCGTTGCGGGCAGATTAGCCAGCCAACGTGAGATGAGCCTTAAGAACGCGGGGACCGGTTCACTCGACGAACAGCCCCCGCGCCGCCGCCCGGGTGTCGAACTCCTCCAGACGCGCCTGGGCGTCCGGCAGGTCGTCGCACATGGCCTCCAGCAGGACCCGGCCCAGCAGCATCGGCGCGCAGGCGGTGTCGAAGGCGAGACCGGTGCCGACGGCCGCGGGCAGCAGCAGGTCGGAGGCGCGGGCGACGGGCGCGAACGCGGAGTCCGCCACGGTCACCGTGGTCAGCCCGGACTCTTTCGCGTAGACGAGGGTGTCGACGACCTCGCGCGGATGCCGGGGCAGCGCGAAGCAGAGCAGGGCGCTCGCACCGGCCCGTACGGCGGCGTCGATCCGGTCCTGGAGCATGGTGCCGCCCTCGTCGAGCAGCCGGACGTCCGGGTGCACCTTGGCGGCGAAGTAGGAGAAGCCGTACGCCTGGGCGGCCGCGGCGCGCAGTCCGAGCACGGGCAGCGGGCGGGAGGCGGCGAGGACGCGCCCGGCGCGCTGCACGGGACGCGGGTCCGCGAGTACCTCGGCCAGATGCCGCAGGTTCTCGATCTCCGCCTCGACGGCCTGCTGGTACTCGTTGTAGGCACCGGTGTCCGGGGCCGGTTCGGCGGGCGCGACCTCCCGCAGATGGCGGCGCAGCGCCGGGTAGCCGTCGAAGCCGAGGGCGACGGCGAAGCGGGTCACGGACGGCTGGCTGACCCCTGCCAGTTCGGCCAGTTCCACGCTGGACAGGAACGGCACGTCGGCGGCCCGGCGGACCATGCTGTGCGCGATGCGCCGCTGGGTCGGGGTCAGCCGGTGCCCCTCGAACAGCGTCTGGAGCCGCGCGGCGGGACTGTCCGTCCCCGTCGTGTTCCTGTCGGCGCTCATGCCGCGCTTCCCCTCCAGATCTCGGTGAACCGGTCGAGCAGTGCCGCCGCCTCGGTCACGTCGTCGGTGAGCGGGCGGTCGGCCGGGTCGTCGTCGAGCACCGCCTCGGCCAGCGCCAGTGCCCGGCCCGCCGGCAGCGCGGGGTCGGGCCGCAGGTCGCGCTGACGCAACGCCCGTACGGCGGCGACGAGTTCACAGCCGACGACGAGACGGTACGCGGCACAGGCGCGCAGTGTCTGCCGGGCGGCGAGCGAGGCGAAGCTGGCCTGCTCCTCCACGCCCCGGGAGAGTACAGCGTGCCCGAGGGAGGCGGGAGCGGAGAACGCGCGCAGATCGCCGAGGGCGGCCCCGGCGGCGTACTCCAGGATCATCACGCCGGACGCGGCGGGCGCGGAGTCGGCGAGGAACGGCCGCAGCCGGGTGTAGGCGGGTTCGTTGAGGGTGGAGAGCCGGGACGTCGACAGCCGGGCGACCTGGGTGAGGGCGAGCCGGAAGTGGTCGAGGGCGAGGGCGAGTTGGGCCTGGTAGAAGCCGCCGTGATGGTAGGCGGCCATGTCCTCGGGGCTGATGAGGGGGTTCTCGGCGGCGGCGTTCATCTCCACCGTCAGCACCCGCTCCAGGGCGTCGGCGGCGTCGTGCGCGGGGCCGTGGATCTGCGGCAGGCAGCGGAAGCCGTACGGGTCCTGGATGCGGCCGAGCGGCGGGGTCGGCCGGTCGTCGGCGCCGACGAGGCGGCGCATCCGGCGGGCGACCCCGACGGTGCCCGGGTGCGGCCGGGCGGCGTGCACGGGGGCCGCGTACGCCTCGTGGGAGCCGTCGACGGCGAGCAGGGAGAGGGCGGCGACGACCTCGGTGGCGCCGACGAGTCCGCGCAGCTCGTGCAGGGCGAGGGCGGCCTGGCCGAGGGTGAGGGCGTTGCTGCTGATGAACGCGAGGGCGTCGTTGTTGTCGAGCGGCTGCGGCGCGGGCGCCCCGGGACCGCGCCAGGGGTGCTCGCCGGCGAGGGCGAGCCCGGCCTGCGCCAGGGCGGCGATGTCCCCGGTGCCGACGGAGCCGAACTCGTTGACGACCGGGTGGGCGCCGCTCTCCAGGGCCTCGCACAGGGCGGTGACGACGCTGGGGCGCAGTCCGGCGCCGCCCGCGAGCACCTGGTTGGCCCGTATGGCGAGCATGGCCCGCACCTGCCGGGCGGGCACCTGCTCGCCGATGGCGCCGGCGTGGCTGCGCAGCAGCCGCAGCCCGTGCTCGGCGGCGGCCTCGGTGGGCACGGGTTCGTTGCGGTTGGCGCCGACGCCGGTGGAGCGGCCGTAGACGCGTCCGGTCGCGGCGATGAGACGGGCGGCGTCCCAGGACACCTCGGCCCGCTTCAGCGCCTCGGGCGCGGGCACCGGGCGCGCGGCGGCGTCGGCGAGGCGCACGACGTCCTCGACGCCGAGCCCGGCCCCGTCGAGGACGACCGGCCCGGCGTGCCCGGGAGACGCGACACCCGGCAGGTCCACGAACCGCGACCCCATCGACCAGCACTCCCCTCACGCCGCTATTCAGCTAGAAAGAACTCTGCATGACGCTATGCAGCCGGGCAAGGGACGTCTCGCGGCCCGGCTCGTGCGCCCGGGCGGCGGGCGGGGCTGCCCCCGCCGGGAAACGGGGGTTGTCCCCAGTGCGTACGGCCCCCGCCGCTCCCTACCGTGGGCGTATGACGGCAATGGACGCGCAGGGCCCCGAGCTCAAGAAGGAACTCGACGCCACGCTGCAGGCCCGCAGGGAGCTGGGTGAGGAGTACGAGTCCGCGCTGGTCGACTCGTTCCTGGAGAAGGTCGACCAGCGCATCGACGGCGCGGTCGAGCGCCGGCTGCGCCGGCATCTGGCCGAGCAGCAGATGGCGGCGGCCCGGGACGCCCGGTCGCCGAGGGCGACGGACACCTGGGGCGAGCGCTTCGGCTTCGGCCTGGTCTCCCTGGTGCTGGCGATCCCGCTGTCCGCCATCGGCGGCGGTGTCGCCCATCTGCCGGGGCTGCTGGTGGCCTGGGCCGGGATCGTCGGCGTGAACGTCGTGCAGGTCGCACGCACCCACCCGGGGCTGTTCCGGGGCGGACGCGGGAAGTCCGGCAAGGGCGACGACGCCTGGGAGGACTGAGAGGGATTGCGCGGGGACCGCCGCACCCCCGTTGCCGGGGGGCGGGACGACGGCGGTCCCCGCGAGGGACGTCGACCGGGTCAGGGCCTGGCCGCGTCCAGCGTCCTTGGAGGTCCGGGAGCCGCTCCGGAGGTCCTTGGACGTTCGGTGCCGGCTCGGGCGGGGAGCCGCTCCCGCCCGCTTGCCGACACCCATCAATGTGCCGGACGCGTGTTAAGCGTGTGCTGCGTGGACGTGACACCCTCGTACCACTTCGGCGACGGCCGGGGCCGCCGGTGACCGAAGGTTCGCCGCCGGCCCGGCCCGTTCGCCGTGGATCCGCCGCTACTTCCCGCCCTTGGCCAGGAAGGCCAGCAGGTCCTGACGGCTGATCACTCCGGTCGGCTTGCCCTCGACGAGCACGATCGCGGCGTCCGCCGCGCCCAGCACCGACATCAGGTCGCCGACCGGCTCGCCGGAGCCGACCTGGGGCAGCGGGGCCGACATGTGCTTCTCCAGCGGGTCCTCCAGCGAGGCCCGCTTGGTGAACAGCGCGTCCAGCAGTTCGCGTTCCACGACGGAGCCCACGACCTCGGCGGCCATGACGTCCGGGTGACCGGCGCCCGGCTTCACGATCGGCATCTGCGAGACGCCGTACTCGCGCAGCACCTCGATGGCCTCGCCGACCGTCTCGTCGGGGTGCATGTGGACGAGGGACGGGATGGCGCCGTGCTCCTTGTCGTTGAGGACGTCGGCGACGCGGGCGTTGGGGCCCTCGTCCTCCAGGAAGCCGTAGTCGGCCATCCACTCGTCGTTGAAGATCTTCGACAGATAGCCGCGGCCGCTGTCCGGCAGGAGCACCACCACGACGTCGTCCGGACCGAGCCGCTCGGCGACCCGCAGCGCGCCGACGACCGCCATGCCGCAGGAGCCGCCGACGAGCAGCCCCTCCTCCTTGGCGAGGCGGCGGGTCATCTGGAAGGAGTCCTTGTCGGACACCGGCACGATCTCGTCGGCGACCGTGCGGTCGTAGGCGCTCGGCCAGAAGTCCTCACCGACGCCCTCGACCAGGTACGGCCGTCCGGAGCCGCCGGAGTACACCGAGCCTTCCGGGTCCGCGCCGATGACCTTGACCTTGCCGTCGCTGACGTCCTTCAGATAGCGGCCGGTGCCGGAGATGGTGCCGCCGGTGCCGACGCCCGCCACGAAGTGGGTGATCTGCCCCTCGGTCTGCTCCCACAGCTCGGGGCCGGTCGAGTGGTAGTGCGAGAGCGGGTTGTTGGGGTTGGAGTACTGGTCCGGCTTCCAGGCGCCCGGCGTCTCGCGCACCAGCCGGTCGGAGACGTTGTAGTACGAGTCGGGGTGCTCGGGGTCGACCGCGGTGGGGCAGACGACGACCTCGGCGCCGTACGCGCGCAGCACATTGATCTTGTCGGTGCTCACCTTGTCGGGGCACACGAAGATGCACTTGTACCCCTTCTGCTGGGCCACGATGGCCAGCCCGACGCCGGTGTTGCCGCTGGTCGGCTCGACGATGGTGCCCCCGGGCTTCAGCTCGCCGCTCTGCTCCGCCGCCTCGATCATGCGCAGGGCGATGCGGTCCTTCACGGAGCCGCCCGGGTTGAAGTACTCGACCTTGGCCAGGACGGTGGCCTGGATGCCCTTGGTCACGTGGTTGAGCCTCACCAGCGGGGTGTTGCCGACGAGGCTGATCATCGAGTCGTGGAAATGCACCGTTGTCTCCGGTAGCTGCAAAAGATGCGGTCGTAGTGGTTCCGCCAGCCTATGGCCTGCACGAGACCCGTGAAGGTCGTTCACGCCCCGTGGGGATTGGGCCACCGTCCGTGCGGGGCAAGCAGTTGATGTACGGCTACGAGGAGGTGGCGGCGACGCATGACGAGCATGTCCAGGGCACGGGTGGCCCGACGGATCGCGGCGGGCGCCGCGTACGGCGGGGGCGGCATCGGTCTGGCGGGGGCGGCGACGGTCGGTCTGCTGCTCGCCGAGGTGCGGATGGCCAGGCGCCATGTGGGCAACGGCACGAACAACCACGTCCCGAGCGCCGACGGCCGGTACGGCCGCCTGTACGACACCCCGGGTGAGACCGCGCTGCGCCTGACGCTCCTGGGCGACTCGACGGCCGCCGGGCAGGGGGTGCACCGGGCGGGACAGACACCGGGGGCGCTGCTGGCGTCGGGGCTGGCCGCGGTGGCGGAGCGCCCGGTGGTGCTGCGCAACGTGGCGCTGCCGGGGGCCTGCTCGGACGATCTCGACCGGCAGGTGGCCCTGCTGCTCGCCGACCCGTCCGCGCCGCCGGACATCTGCGTGATCATGGTCGGCGCCAACGACGTCACCCACCGGATGCCGCCGACGCGTTCGGTCCGGCATCTCTCCGCGGCGGTACGGCGGCTGCGCACGGCCGGCGCGGAGGTCGTCGTGGGCACCTGTCCCGACCTGGGCACGATCGAGCCGGTGCAGCAGCCGCTGCGGTGGCTGGCCCGGCGGGCCTCACGTCAGCTGGCGGCCGCGCAGACCATCGGCGTGGTCGAACAGGGCGGGCGCACGGTGTCGCTGGGCGATCTGCTGGGCCCCGAGTTCGAGGCGAACCCGCGCGAGCTGTTCGGCCCGGACCACTACCACCCCTCGGCGGAGGGGTACGCCACGGCGGCGATGGCGGTCCTGCCGACGGTGTGCGCGGCGCTCGGCCTGTGGCCGGCCGAGGAGGAGCGCCCGGACGCCACCCGCCGCGAGGGCTTCCTGCCGGTCGCCCGCGCCGCCGCCGAGGCCGCGTCGGAGGCGGGCACGGAGGTCACGGCGGCGATGCCGACCGGACCGAAGGGGCCCTGGGCACTGCTCAAGCGCCGGCGCAGGCGCAGGCTGGAAACGGCGGAGCCCTCGCCGGCCGGCCCGGCCGGTGTGCACGAGGCTCCGTGAGCCAGGCGGGGCCGTGAAACCACGCAGCGGCCCCGCGAGCCAAGCAAGCGCTTAGAAAATTGCGGTCAGGGTCACACCCCGACACCCGTGACCCTCTGCGTACGGACGGGTAACTTCCCTCACAGCCCTGCCCGACCCACCGGTACGCGCACCCTCCGCCGACGCCCCCGCAAACGAGGCGCCGCGCGCCGCGCCCTTCGACTGGAGCCGTGATGCCCGAAGCCGTCATCGTCTCGACCGCCCGCTCCCCCATCGGCCGCGCCTTCAAGGGCTCCCTGAAGGACCTCCGTCCCGACGACCTCACCGCCACGATCATCCAGGCCGCCCTCGCCAAGGTGCCCGAGCTGGACCCGCGTGACATCGACGACCTGATGCTCGGCTGCGGTCTGCCCGGCGGCGAGCAGGGCAACAACCTCGGCCGGATCGTCGCCGTCCAGATGGGGATGGACCACCTCCCCGGCTGCACGATCACCCGTTACTGTTCCTCGTCGCTGCAGACCTCGCGCATGGCGCTGCACGCCATCAAGGCCGGCGAGGGCGACGTCTTCATCTCGGCCGGTGTCGAGATGGTCTCCCGCTTCACCAAGGGCAACTCCGACTCCCTGCCGGACACGCACAACCCGTTCTTCGCCGAGGCCGAGGCCCGCACCGCCGAGGTCGCCCAGCAGGAGGGCACCACCTGGCACGACCCGCGCGAGGACGGCCTCGTGCCGGACGCCTACATCGCGATGGGCCAGACCGCCGAGAACCTCGCCCGCTGGAAGGGCGTCACCCGTCAGGACATGGACGAGTTCGGCGTCCGCTCGCAGAACCTCGCCGAGGAAGCCATCAAGAACGGCTTCTGGGAGCGCGAGATCACCCCGGTGACCCTCCCCGACGGCACCGTCGTCAGCAAGGACGACGGCCCGCGCGCCGGCGTCACCCTGGAGGGCGTGCAGGGCCTCAAGCCCGTCTTCCGCCCCGACGGCATGGTCACCGCCGCCAACTGCTGCCCGCTGAACGACGGCGCCGCCGCGCTCGTCATCATGAGCGACACCAAGGCCCGCGAGCTGGGCCTGACCCCGCTCGCCCGCATCGTCTCCACCGGCGTCTCGGGCCTGTCCCCCGAGATCATGGGCCTCGGCCCGGTCGAGGCGTCCCAGCAGGCGCTGCGCCGCGCCGGCCTGACCATCGACGACATCGACCTGGTCGAGATCAACGAGGCGTTCGCCGCGCAGGTGATCCCCTCCTACCGCGACCTGGGCATCCCGCTGGAGAAGCTGAACGTCAACGGCGGCGCCATCGCGGTCGGCCACCCCTTCGGCATGACCGGCGCGCGCATCACCGGCACGCTGATCAACTCCCTGCAGTTCCACGACAAGCAGTTCGGTCTGGAGACGATGTGCGTGGGCGGTGGCCAGGGCATGGCCATGGTCATCGAGCGCCTCAGCTGACCCCGCCGACGACCCCTGCGTAGTCGCCTCACGACCCACTGTGAGCCGTCGGCCCAGAACCCGGGAAACCCCTTGGTTCTGGGCCGATTTGTGATCCAATCTCCCTCAGGATGTGACCTATCTCCCTCGGTTGAGGGATTCTCGCAGCTCAGAGCCGTTGCACCACCTGACCCCCGACCCAAAGACCTGTCCGGTTCGTGACGTTACGCACTGACAGCTGGATGGTCCGCCCTTCAAGCTGATGTAGGAAGTCGGGGGTCGACTTTGAACCGGGAGTACGTCAGTGAGCGCCATGCCGATCGCCCTGCTGCTCATCACGGCCGCCACCGGCGCCGTGGGCGTCGCCGTCCTGCGCACCCTCATGGTGCTGCGTCGACAGGTCGCCGCCCTGCACGCCGAGCTCGCCCAGGGCAATGCCGCGCGTGCCGCGGGCCGCATTCCGCAGGCCCGGCTCGCCGCCGACGCCGACGAGATACGCGCCGCGGTCGCCGAGGCCCTCGCCGAGGAGCGGGAGCGGGAGCTGGCCGAGGCGCGCGCCTTCTGGGCGGCGCAGGAGGCCCGTGACGGCTCCGACGGTCCGACGCTGCTGGGTCTGGCCGACAGCGAGCTGTTCCTGCCCCGGCAGGCCGACCTCGCGGGTCTCGACCATCTGGAGCCGGTCGCCGAGCCCGCCGCGGACGCCGAGGAGTTCTCCGCCAAGGACCTCGTCCAGCCGGGCACCCCGACCGAGTCGCCCGAGCTGGCCGCCGCCCGCCGCCGGCACCCCTCCCACCCGGACTTCGTCCCGGTGCAGTCCCCGGTCGTCAACGACCACGAGCGCACCGTGGCCACCCTGGAGGACCTGGCCGCCTCGGCCATCGAGCTGACGGACGTCCGCCCCGGCCCGCTGGGCACGCTGGACGTCTATGTCTTCGCCGACGGCACCACGCTCTGTATGACCCCGGGTCACCGTGAGACGGCCGAACGGCTGGCGGCGGCCCTGCGCGCCGGCGAGACCCCGGTCCTGCTGGGCGGCTCGGGCGTCTCCGGGGCGTACACGCTGACGTTCGCCTGCGGTGACGAGAACGTCTACATCCTGGCCGACCGGGTCATCGCGTCCCTGTAGGGCGCGTCTCAGACGCCCGCGCGCTTCTGCGCCTCCTCCACCAGCCGTACCGCGTCCTCGACCTCGGCGTCGGACGTCAGGACGACCTCCAGGTCGTGCACGGCGACGGTGATCTGGTCGGCCGCGGCGAACATGCCGGCGTCCGGCATCTCCCGGGGCTCGGCGCCGGGTTCCTCCAGCAGCTGGGCCCGCCGGGACAGCTCCCGGGCCAGGCCGAGGGCCTCGCTCGCCGCCCCCCGCTGCAGCCGGCTCTGCGGAGCGGCCCTCAGACGATCGGCGAAGTGATCCACGGCACGGGTGAGGGGCGTCGTATCAACCACGCCCCCAACCTACGCGGCGCGACGGGACTGTTGCCAACACGCGGACGCTCAGGCACGGTGACCTGAAGGACCGGCTTGTATCCCCTGCGTTCGGAGGCGCCGATGTCCCAAGTCTTCTCCGAGGAGACCCATCGCAACCTGCTCGCCCGTATCCCCCATTGCACCGGTCGTGAAGTGTCCGACTGGCTCCGCGCCGTCGAGGAGGGCCCGGCCCTCTTCAACTTCGAGGAGAAGGTCAGCTGGCTCCGCCATGAGCACAACCTCGCGTACGGCCACGCGAAAGCGATCATCCACGAGTACGACCTGAGGAGGGCCGCGCGCAACCTGCTCTGAGGCCGTAGGCCCGGGCACTTGTACGCACGCGAAGACGGCTGGTCGTTGCTGTTACCGCTAGTCGTTGCTGTTGAGGATCGCGATGATCCGCAGGAACTCCATGTAGATCCAGACCAGCGTCAGCGTCAGACCGAAGGCCGCCAGCCAGGACTCCTCGCGCGGCGCGCCGTAGGCGATGCCGTCCTCGACCTGCTTGAAGTCCAGGGCGAGGAAGCAGGCGCCGAGCAGGATGCCGATGACGCCGAAGAGGATGCCGAGCGGGCCGCTGCGGAAGCCGAGGCCGTCACCGCCGCCGAACACCGCGAACAGCAGGTTGATCGCCATCAGCGCGATGAAGCCGAGGGCGGCCGCCATCACGAAGCCGACGAAGCGCCGGTTCACCCGGATCCAGCCGGCCTTGTAGGCCACCAGGACCGCGGCGAAGACCGCCATGGTGCCGAGCACCGCCTGCATGGCCGCACCGCTCGCGATGCGGTTGTCCACGACGCTGGAGACGACGCCGAGGAAGACACCCTCGAACGCGGCGTACGCCAGGATCAGCGCGGGCGAGGCCTTGCGCTTGAAGGACTGGACGAGCCCCAGCACCATGCCGATGAGGCCGGCGCCGATGGCGATGCCGTAGGAACGGCTGATGTTCGCGTCGTCGACGGGCAGCGTCGCCCAGGCGAGGGCCGCCGTGACGATCAGCACGCCGAGCGTGGTGCCGGTGCGCATGAGGACGTCGTCCATCGTCATGCGGTCGGCGGTGGCCGGGGCCTGCGGCGCCCCGTACTGAAGGTCCTGCTGGGCGTAAGGGTTCTGCGCGTACGGGTTGCCGGCCTGCGGCTGGGCGTAGGGGTTGCCCTGCGTGCCGACAGCGGCGCCCCCGGCCTGCGGCGCGGCGTTGAAGCCCGCGTAGCCGTTGTCGCGGCTGAACCCCCGTCGCGAGAAGACCGGGTTGCTGCTCCTCATTTCACTCCTCCATGGCCGCCGTGCGCGGCCTTGGCTCAAGAGTAATAGGTTGGCAAAGGATTGACCCTAATACTTGGGGAGGATCTTTCCCTCTTCGTGCTGGCCAACACGCTACGCGTCCGGGTGATTCCCGGCCATGACCGTGAGCGTTCATGACCAGACTGACACGTGCCCGGGATCGGACGGAGATCACCCGCTTGCCGGACACCCGTCCGGAGCGTTCGCGAGGTGGCGTCCGCTTCACCCTGCGCCCGGCGTCGGCGCGGGGCGGGGCACGGCTCGGGGTGCGCCCACGGAGAGCGAGGGGTGGGGACGAGGAAGATCGGAAGTGCCCAGAGCCGGACTTGAACCGGCACGCCCGCGAAGGGGCAGCGAGGTTTAAGCTCGCCGTGTCTGCATTCCACCATCTGGGCAGGCCATGGGCTCCGCATCGAAGTCCCGAGCCTATCGGGAGACGCCTGACCAACAGGGCCCGGGCGGACCGATGTTGTCTTATTTTATTGGCGTCTGAGGGAGCATCAGCCCGTGGAACGGGCCATCCGCACTTGCCAATAGCCTTGCGTGCGGGCGCCGGCGCCGTATGCGGAATGACGGAATTTCACCGTCCGAACAAGGACGCCCCACCTGTTCTCGCGCGACCCGCTCCTCGGGGCGCCCCGTCATCCTCAGGTATGACGCGACGGCCTCCGGTCCATCCGCAGTCTGCCCCCGGAACCGGAACAGCGATGGACTACACGGCCCCGGACGGCCGGGACGATGGACGTGTCCTTCGAACACCCGTCACCCCCTCAGGAGCGTCCTTCTCGTGACCACCGCATCCATCGCCGGCCGCGCCACCGCCGTGGCCGCACGTGCCACGGATCTGTCGAAGATCTACGGACAGGGCGAGACCCAGGTGGTCGCCCTCGACCGGGTCTCCGTCGAGTTCCGGCAGGCCGAGTTCACCGCGATCATGGGCCCGTCCGGTTCCGGCAAGTCGACGCTGATGCACTGCGTGGCGGGCCTGGACACCTTCTCCTCCGGATCGGTGCGCATCGGCGACACCGAGCTGGGCTCCCTGAAGGACAAGCAGCTCACCCAGCTGCGCCGGGACAAGATCGGCTTCATCTTCCAGGCGTTCAACCTGCTGCCGACGCTCACGGCGCTGGAGAACATCACGCTCCCGATGGACATCGCGGGCCGCAAGCCGGACAAGCAGTGGCTGGACAAGGTGATCGGCATGGTCGGCCTCGCCGACCGGCTCAAGCACCGCCCCGCCCAGCTCTCCGGCGGCCAGCAGCAGCGGGTGGCCGTGGCCCGCGCCCTCGCCTCCCAGCCGGAGATCATCTTCGGTGACGAGCCGACCGGCAACCTGGACTCGCGCTCCGGCGCCGAGGTGCTCGGCTTCCTGCGCAACTCGGTGCGGGAGATGGGGCAGACGGTCGTCATGGTGACCCACGACCCGGTCGCCGCCTCCTACGCGGACCGCGTGGTGTTCCTCGCCGACGGCCGGATCGTCGACGAAATGTACAAGCCCACCGCGGACAACGTGCTGGACTTCATGAAGCAGTTCGACGCGAAGGGCCGCACCTCCTGATGTTCCGCACCGCCCTGCGCAACGTACTGGCGCACAAGGCCCGCCTGCTGATGACCGTCCTCGCCGTGATGCTCGGCGTGGCCTTCGTCTCCGGCACCCTGGTCTTCGCCGACACGCTCTCCAACGCCTTCCGCAACCAGTCGGCGAAGAGCTACGACGACGTCGCCGTCGCCGTCACCTCCTACGCCTCCACGGACGACCCCGAGCAGGAACCCGGACTGTCCCGGAAGACGCTCGACGGGATCGCCGCCGTGGACGGTGTCGCCGCCGCCCACGGCCGGGTCGAGGGCTTCGCCGGGGTCGCCGACCCCGACGGGAAGCTGATCGGCGTCGGCTGGTCGAACAAGGGCTCCAACTTCTCGCCCGGCAAGGACGGCAAGGACGCCGCGTACACCTTCACCGAGGGCTCCGGCCCGGTGAAGGACGACCAGATCGCCCTGGACGAGGAGTCCGCGGCCAAGGGCGAGTACGAGGTCGGCGACCGGGTGCGCGTCGCGACCAACGGCCCGGTGAAGGAGTACACCCTCAGCGGGGTGTTCACCACCGAGGACGGCGCCGTGAACGCCGGCGGCAGCCTGGTCCTGTTCGACACCGCCGTCGCCCAGAAGCAGTACCTCAAGCCCGGTTACTTCGAGAGCGTCACGGTCACCGCCGCGCCCGGCGCGTCCGACGCGAAGATCCTCGCCGCGGTGAAGCCGCTGCTGCCGGAGCACGCCGAGGCCCGTACCGGCCAGGCCCTCGCGGACGAGCAGGCCGACGACATCGAGCGCGGCATGAGCAACCTGAAGCAGGTGCTGCTGGGCTTCGCGGGCATCGCGCTGTTCGTCGGGATCTTCCTGATCTCCAACACCTTCACGATGCTGGTCGCCCAGCGCACCAAGGAGATCGCCCTGATGCGGGCGGTCGGCGCGTCCCGCCGGCAGATCACCCGCTCGGTGCTGGCGGAGGCCGCGCTGGTGGGCCTGGTCGCCTCGGTCGTCGGGTTCGTCCTCGGCATCGGGCTCGCGGTCGGGCTGCGCTCCGGCATGGCCGCGTTCGAGATGAAGATGCCGGACGGCCCGCTGGTCGTGACCGCCACCCCGGTGCTCTCCGCGCTCGGCGTGGGCGTGCTGATCACGATGCTCGCCGCCTGGCTGCCCGGCCGCCGGGCCGCGAAGATCCCGCCGGTGGCCGCCATGAACAGCGTCCACGCGGTGGCCACCACCAAGTCGCTGGTGCTGCGCAACTCGCTGGGCGCGGCCATCACCTCCGTCGGTGCCGCCGGCATCGTCGCGGGCGCCTCCTCCGGCGGCGACGACGGCCGGATGCTCATCGGGGCGGGCGCGTTCCTCGCGCTGATCGGTGTGATCGTCCTGATCCCGCTGCTGTCGCGGCCCGTGATCGCCCTCGTCCGTCCGCTGCTCGCCGGCCCGTTCGGCGTGGCCGGCAAGCTGGCCGGGCAGAACGCGGTCCGCAACCCGCGCCGCACCGGCGCCACCGCCTCGGCGCTGGCGATCGGGCTGACGCTGGTCACCGGCCTGTCGGTGCTCGGCATCACGGTCGGCACCGCCATCGACAAGATGACCACGGACAACATCAAGGCCGACTACATGGTCTCGATGGCGAACGGCGGCGACCTCGACCGGTCCGCGCTGACCGCGCTCAAGAAGGCCAAGGGCGTCTCGGCGGTCTCGCCGCAGCAGAGCGTCTACTTCCAGGCCGGTGACGACGACTTCGTCTCCGTCTCGGCGGTCACGCCGGGCGACATCGAGAAGGTCCTGCGGATGGACCTGGTCAGCGGTGACCTCGGCACCCTCGGCGACGGGCAGCTCGCCGTCGCCGAGAAGACGGCCCGCGGCAAGGGCTGGAAGCCCGGCGACAGCGTCCCCGTCACCTTCGGCGACGAGAAGAAGCAGACCCTGAAGGTCGGCGCCGTCTTCAAGGACAGCGAGTTCCTCTCCCCCGTCGTCGTCTCCACGGACGTCGTCGGCCCGCACGAGACCCGGCCGTACATCCGGGAGATCTTCGTGAAGATGGACGGCGGCCAGACCGGCGCCAACGAGCAGGTCCTCATCGACGCGCTCGGCGACAACCCCGCGATCACGGTCATGGACCGGCAGGACATCCGCGACGAGTTCGGCGGCGCCATCAACACCCTGCTGAACGTCATGTACGGCCTGCTGGCGATGGCTCTGATCATCGCGGTGCTGGGTGTGGTCAACACCCTGGCGATGTCGGTGTTCGAGCGGCAGCAGGAGATCGGCATGCTCCGCGCGATCGGTCTCGACCGGCGCCGGGTGAAGCGGATGGTGCGTCTGGAGGCCGTCGTCATCTCGGTGTTCGGCGCGGTCGTCGGCATCGGTCTCGGCGCGTTCCTCGGCTGGGCGATCGGCGAGACCTTCGCGGACCAGGTGCCGGGGTACGCCCTGGTCCTGCCCTGGGACCGGATCGGCGTCTTCCTCGTCCTGGCCGGTCTGGTCGGCGTCCTGGCCGCGATGTGGCCGGCCCGCAACGCGGCCCGCCTGAACATGCTGAACGCGATCAAGGCCGAGTAGCCGTACGGCACCAGCGGCACCGCAAGGGCCGGGCCCCCGTCACGGGGAGCCCGGCCCTTCCGTCTGCCGTGTGCGGTTCAGCCGCCCCAGACGCGGGCGCGCAGCGGCATCCCGGACTCGCCGGAGTCGGGGGTGCGTACCGCCAGCACCTGGTTGACGCCGATGCGGTTGCGCTCGAACGCCAGCGCCGAGGCGGCCATGTAGAGCCGCCAGACCCGGGCGCGCCCCGGCCCGGTCAGCTTCACCGCCCGGTCCCACCGTTCCTCCAGGTTGGCGACCCAGCGGCGCAGCGTCAGGGCGTAGTGCTCCCGCAGCGCCTCCACGTCCCGCACCTCGAACCCGGCGCGCTCCAGCTGCGCGACGGTCACGCCGATCGGCTGGAGCTCCCCGTCGGGGAAGACGTAGGCGTCGATGAACTCGTCGACCTGGTACGAGGATTCGTCGCGCTGCGGGCGGCGGCCGATCTGGTGGTTGAGCAGCCGTCCACCGGGCTTGAGGAGCCGGAACAGGACGTCCGCGTACTCCAGGTACCGCTCGGCGCCGACGTGTTCGGCCATGCCGATGGAGGAGATGGCGTCGTAGGGGCCGTCGGAGACGTCCCGGTAGTCCTGGACGCGGATCTCCACCTTGTCGGTCAGCCCCTCGTCGGCGACCCGCTTGCGGGCGTACGCCGCCTGCTCCTGGGAGAGGGTGATGCCGACGACCTCCACGCCGTACTCGCGGGCGGCGTGGAGGGCCATCGAGCCCCAGCCGCAGCCGACGTCGAGGAGCCGCATCCCGGCTCTCAGCCCCAGCTTGCGGCAGACCAGGTCGAGCTTGTCGCGCTGGGCGTCCTCGAGGGTGCCCTCGGGGGGCGGGGCCTGCCAGTAGGCGCAGGAGTAGACCATGGACGGGCCGAGGACGAGTTCGTAGAAGTCGTTGCCCACGTCGTAGTGGTGGCTGATGGCGCGCCGGTCGGTGTGCTTGGTGTGGCGGTGCCGGGGCCGGCGCACCTCCTCCGGCGGGGGCGCGGGCGGCAGCGGCAGACCGCCGAGCCGCACCAGTCCCGCGACCGCGGCGCGCGCCTCGGGATCACGCAGGATCTCCAGCGTGCCCCGGGCGTCCTCGCCGCGCTCCCAGACCAGTCCGGCGAGCAGGTCGAGGGCCGTGTAGAGGTCGCCCTCGATGTCCAGGTCCCCCGCCACCCAGGCGCGGGCCAGGCCGAGTTCGCCGGGCCGGTAGAGCAGACGGCGCACGGCGCGGCGGTTGCGGACGACGAGCGCCGGGGCTCCCGGCGGCCCGGACCGGGAGCCGTCCCAGGCGCGGATGCGCACCGGGAGGGGCGTTCCCAGCAGTTGTTCCAGAAGGACCTGCAGCCGCAGCGCGGCGTCAGCCATGGCGCACACCTCCGAATCCCGGAATGTCCAACACCACGTAAACACCTGAGGGGGGCGTGCGCAGTCCCCCACGCGCGTCACGGCTGGGCAAACAACCGCTACGGAGTCCGCAAACGCCGAAGGACCTCCCGCACCACGGATGGCGGGAGGTCCTTCGGTCGGCCCGGGGGTCGGTGGACGACCGGGAGGGTCAGGAGGCCTTGGCCTTCTCGCCCTTGTCGGCGGCGCTCGCGGCGGGCACCGGAGCGGGCTTGGCGGCCTCGTAGAACTCCTCGCGCGGAGTCTCCAGGGCGCCGAGGGAGACGACCTCGCGCTTGAGGAACATGCCGAGGGTCCAGTCGGCGAAGACGCGGATCTTGCGGTTGAACGTCGGCATCGCCATGCCGTGGTAGCCACGGTGCATGTACCAGGCGAGACGTCCCTTGAGCTTGATCTTCATCTTGCCCATGACGATCATCGCCACGCCCTTGTGCAGGCCGAGGCCCGCGACCGCGCCCTTGTTGGCGTGGCTGTACTCCTTCTGCGGGAAGCCCCGCATACCGGAGATCACGTTGTCGCCGAGGACCTTGGCCTGGCGCAGCGCGTGCTGGGCGTTCGGCGGGCACCAGGCGTTGGGGTTGCCGGCCTTGCGGCCGACGAGGTCCGGGACCTGGGCGTTGTCGCCGGCGGCCCAGATGTAGTCGGTGCCGACGACCTGGAGGGTCGGCTCGCAGTCGACGTGGCCGCGCGGGCCGAGGGGCAGACCGAAGCGGGAGAGCGCCGGGTTGGGCTTGACGCCGGCCGTCCACACGATGGTGTTGGAGTCGACCTCCAACCCGTTCTTCAGCACGACGTGGCCGTCGACGCAGGAGTCCATGGAGGTGGAGAGGTAGACCTCGACCCCGCGGGCCTCCAGGTGCTCCTTGCCGTACTGGCCGAGCTTGGGGCCGACCTCGGGGAGGATCTTGTCGGCGGCGTCGACGAGGATGAACCGCATGTCCTCGCGCTTGACGCTGGAGTAGTACTTGGCCGCGTCGCGGGCCATGTCCTCGACCTCACCGATGGTCTCGGCACCGGCGAAGCCGCCGCCGACGAACACGAAGGTGAGCGCCTTGCGGCGGATCTCCTCGTCGGTGGTGGAGTCGGCCTTGTCCAGCTGCTCGAGGACGTGGTTGCGCAGGCCGATGGCCTCCTCGATGCCCTTCATGCCGATGCCCTGCTCGGCGAGGCCGGGGATCGGGAAGGTGCGGGAGACCGCGCCCATCGCGATGACCAGGTAGTCGAACGGCAGCTCGTACGCCTCGCCCACGAGGGGGGCGATCGTGGCGACCTTGCGGTCCTGGTCGATGGTGGTGACCCGGCCGGTGAGGACCTCCGCCTTCGGCAACACGCGTCGCAGCGGGACGACGACGTGGCGCGGGGAGATGCTGCCGGCGGCGGTTTCGGGGAGGAAGGGCTGGTAGGTCATGTACGACCGGGGGTCGACGACCGTGACGGTCGCCTCGCCGTAGCGCATCTTCTTGAGAATGCGCCGAGCTGCGTACAGGCCTACGTACCCACCGCCTACTACGAGGATCCTGGGACGCTCCGTGGTGCTCATGCCATCGAGTATCCACCCGCCTCAGGGGGGTCGCTCGTGCGCCCCTTCACAAGCTCTTGCAGGGGCTGTGCTACACTCCCCGGCCCGCGTGACGCAGGTCATGCCCGCGAGAGGGAACCCGGGTCCACTGTGCCCCGTTGTCAATGCCGCGTGAGCTGCCTCTCTACCCCTGGGAGCCTCCCGTGAGGGGTCCGAAACACCACCCGGAACGACCTGTCGACACCCTGCTTACACCGTTTATCTGAACATGTTCAAGGGCCTGTTCACCCCTCGGAAGGGCCAACCGGCCCCTCTTCACCCCCGGACTTGACGGAAATCCTTGTGAAGAACTTCACGAACTTTCTCGAAGAGGGTCCCCGGGTGGGACTTCAGGGCGCCCGATACCCCGCTCAACCGTGCCGTCCGGCGCTCAGCGGAGGCGGTTTGACCAGCGTCGTTCACCGGTACGGGTATCCGCCCCGGCAGTCCGACGGGCGCCGGCACCTCTGGCCGCCGACGCCCTCGGAACCCAACTCAACGCCAAGGAAAAGCGGCGACGCCTCAGCGCACCAGCGACCAGGCGATGCCGTCCAGGATGTCGTGCTCGCTGACCACGACCTCGTCGGCGCCGACGCGCTCCATGATCGCCAGGAGGACCAGGGCGCCCGCCCCGATGACGTCGACCCGGCCCGGGTGCATGGAGGGCACGGCCGCCCGCTCCGCGTGCGTGGAGCGCAGCAGCCACTCGGTGATCTCGCGGACCCGGTCCAGGGTGACCCGGGAGTGGTGGATACGGGCCGAGTCGTACTCCGGCAGGTCCTGGGCGATCGCCGACACCGTGGTCACCGAGCCGGCCAGCCCGACCAGCGTCCTCGCCTCGCGCAGCGGCACCGTCTCCTCGGCGAGGTCCAGGGCCGCCTCGATATCGGCCCGTATGGCCGCGATCTGCGCGGCGGAGGGCGGGTCGGAGACCACGCCGTCCCGGACCAGGTGACGCTCCGTCATCCGCACGCAGCCCACGTCCACGGAGCGCGCGGCGCGCACATGCTCCTCGCCGACGACGAACTCGGTCGAGCCGCCGCCGATGTCCACGACGAGGTACGGCCGCTTCAGGTCGGCCCGCCCGGTCAGTTCGCGCGTGGCGCCGGTGAAGGAGAACTCGGCCTCCTGGTCGCCGGTGACGACCTCGGGCTCGACGCCCAGGATGTCCACGACACCGCGGACGAAGTCGTCGCGGTTCTCGGCGTCCCGGGACGCGGAGGTGGCGACGAAGCGGACCCGCTCGGCGCCGTGCTCCTCGATGACGGAGGCGTACGCGCGGCAGGCGGCGAAGGTGCGCTCCAGCGCCTCGGGCGCCAGCCGGCCCGTGCGGTCGACGCCCTGGCCGAGCCGCACGATCGTCATCCGCCGGTCCAGCTCTACGAGTTCACCGGAGTCCGGGTGCACGTCGGCCACGAGGAGCCGGATGGAGTTGGTGCCGCAGTCGACGGCCGCGACCCGGGTCATCGGTCCTCCTCCTTGGCGGGCAGCGTCACGCACGCGCCCTTGCGCCACCACTCCGGCAGCATCGCCAGCGCCTCGTCGCCCAGCGGGTTGACGCCGGGTCCGGCGGCCAGCGAGTGCGCGACCAGCACATGCAGGCACTTCACGCGGTCGGGCATGCCGCCCGCGCTGGGGAAGCCCTTCAGCTCCTCGATCTCGTCCCGGCGCCGGATGTAGTCCTCGTGCGCCGCGCGGTACGCGGCCGCCAGCTCGGGGTCGCTCTCCAGCCGCGCCGTCATCTCCTTCATCACGCCGTTGGCCTCGAGCGTGCCGATCGCCGACGACGCCTTCGGGCACGTCAGGTAGTACAGCGTCGGGAAGGGCGTGCCGTCGGGCAGGCGGGGGGCCGTCTCGACCACGTCCGGCTGGCCGCAGGGGCACCGGTGGGCGATCGCGCGCAGCCCGCGCGGGGGGCGGCCGAGCTGCTGCTTGAAGGCCTCGACGTCGGCGTCGGTGGGCTCGGTGCGCGGGGTGGGCGGCGGGGGCGTTTCCATGCCTGTCTTTCTATCGTCTCTGTTCGCTGCGGGCGGCGTCGGCCTTGTCGACGCCCTCCCAGAGGTTCGTGTACCAGGGGCGGTGGGCCGCGCCCAGGTCGGTCCGGGACTGCCTGGCCGCGTCCGGGTCGACGACGACGTAGCCGGTCTCGCCGGGCATCACATAGTGCAGCCGCAGCCGGATCTGCTGCTCGGCGTAGGCGTCGTCCTGCCAGCGGGCCTTGAGGTCGCGCAGTTCCTCGACGCGCCGGGCGGTCGCCGCCTTCTCCCGCTGGAGGTCGGCGATCTCGGCGCGCTGGGAGACGTACTGCCTTATCGGATACGCCATCGCCACGACGAGGGTGCAGACGACCAGCGCGAGCAGCGCGGCGCGGCTGGTGAGCCGGGAGCGCCGGGCCTGCCGCTTGGTCTGGGAACGGTAGACACGGGCCGCCGTCTGCTCCCCGAGCAACCGGATCCTGGTCGCGGTGGAGAACCGGTCCCGGTCCTTCACGGCCATGTCCCGCCTCCCGTCTCAACGCGCGTACGTCCCCGCACACGGTACGGGACCGAGTACGGGGACGTACGTACGACGCTTCCTACAGGCGCGTGCCTCAGCCCTTGAAGCGGGGGAACGCGCTGCGGCCGGCGTAGACGGCGGCGTCGTCGAGGATCTCCTCGATGCGCAGCAGCTGGTTGTACTTGGCGACGCGCTCGGAGCGGGCCGGGGCGCCGGTCTTGATCTGGCCGCAGTTGGTGGCGACGGCCAGGTCGGCGATGGTGACGTCCTCGGTCTCGCCGGAGCGGTGGGACATCATGCACTTGAAGCCGTTGCGCTGGGCCAGCTCGACGGCGTCCAGGGTCTCGGTGAGCGAACCGATCTGGTTCACCTTCACCAGCAGGGCGTTGGCGGCGCCCTCCTCGATGCCGCGGGCGAGGCGCTCCGGGTTGGTGACGAACAGGTCGTCGCCGACGAGCTGGACCTTGTCGCCGAGCTTGTCGGTGATGGTCTTCCAGCCGTCCCAGTCGTCCTCGAACAGCGGGTCCTCGATGGACACGAGCGGGTACGCGTCGACGAGCTCCGCGTAGTACTCGGTCATCTCGGCCGCCGAGCGCTCCTTGCCCTCGAAGGTGTAGACGCCGTCCTTGTAGAACTCGGAGGCGGCCACGTCCAGGGCCAGGGCGATCTGCTCGCCGGGGGTGTAGCCGGCTTCCTTGATCGCCTCGAGGATGAGGTCGAGGGCGTCGCGGTTGGAGCCGAGGTTCGGGGCGAAGCCGCCCTCGTCGCCGAGGCCGGTGGCCAGGCCCTTGTTCTTCAGGACCTTCTTGAGGGTGTGGTAGACCTCGGCGCCCCAGCGCAGGGCCTCGGAGAAGGACTCCGCGCCGATCGGGGCGATCATGAACTCCTGGATGTCCACGTTGGAGTCGGCGTGCGAGCCGCCGTTCAGGATGTTCATCATCGGCACCGGGAGCAGGTGCGCGTTGGGGCCGCCCAGGTAGCGGAAGAGCGGCAGGTCGCTGGCCTCGGAGGCGGCGTGGGCGACGGCGAGCGAGACGCCGAGGATGGCGTTGGCGCCGAGGGAGCCCTTGTTGTCGGTGGCGTCCAGGTCGAACATGGCCTGGTCGATCAGGCGCTGCTCGGTGGCGTCGTAGCCGACGAGCTCCGGGCCGATCTGCTCGATGACGGCGAGGACGGCCTTCTCGACGCCCTTGCCGAGGTAACGGTTGGTGTCACCGTCGCGCAGCTCGATGGCCTCGAAGGCGCCGGTGGAGGCGCCGGACGGGACGGCGGCACGACCGGTGCTGCCGTCGTCGAGGCCGACCTCGACCTCGACCGTGGGATTGCCTCGGGAGTCCAGGATTTCCCGGGCTACGACGACGTCGATGGACGGCACGAGCATCTCCTTCGTGGATGTGAAGCCTTTACGCAGCCCGCGTGGGTGCTGCGAGACGAGCCTAACCGGCTCCGGAGGTTCGGCCAGCGGTCGACCGCCCTGTGGACGGAACCGAGAGCGAATTGTTTCCGAACGGAACAAAAAGCGGGCGCGTACATCTACACAGAACCCCGCCCCGGCGCGCACGGGGGAACACGCGCCGGGGCGGGGAGCCTGTGGGGGTCCTACTTCAGGTGGAGCTGCTGACCCGGGTAGATCAGGTCGGCGTCCTGGACGATGTCCTTGTTCAGCTCGAAGAGCTTCTCCCAGCCGCCCTTGACGTCGTGGTCGGCGGCGATGGTGCTGAGGGTGTCGCCCTTGGCGACCTTGTACTCGCCGTCGCCCTTCTTGACCTTCTTGCCGGTCGGGGTGGTGACGGTCTTGGTGCTCTTCTCGGCGGCCGGACGGTCCGCGGAGCGGGAGGCCGGCTTCTCCTCGGTGGAGCGGGTGCTCTGCTCGCCACCGGTGGCGGCGGAGCCGTTGTAGGCCGCGCTCGACAGGCCGGTGCCGCAGTGCGGCCAGGCGCCCTTGCCCTGGCTCGCGAGGACCTTCTCGGCTATCGCGATCTGCTGGGCCTTGGTGGCCTGGTCGGCGGTGGAGGCGTACTGCGTGCCGCCGTAGGCCGCCCAGGTCGAGGCGGAGAACTGCAGACCGCCGTAGTAGCCGTTGCCGGTGTTGATCGACCAGTTGCCGCCGGACTCGCACTGGGCGACGGTGTCCCACTCGGAGGCGGTGGCGGCCGAGGCGCTGCCGGCGGCCATCAGCGGGCCGGCGACGGCGGCGGCGCCGGTGACGCCGACGACGGCGATGGCGCGGGCGGCCTTGGACGGACGACGGTGCTTGCCCTTGCTGGAGAACAGCATGGAGAGATCCCCTCACCGACGCCTACGAGGTGAGCTGTCGGGTTCGGGCCGGTTGAGTTGCCCGGTCGCCCACCACTGGTGCGTGGTGCGCGACTTCACCCCAAGCCGGTTCCGGCCGTGAGTCCCCGGAGGGCCTCGACTTCCGGACCCGGCGCTTACCTTGGGTCCCCCGCTCCTGCCTACGGCGCATGACGCGACGACTGTTCCCGGACGGCCGCCGGCAGGATTCGGCGTGACGGCTGTCGGGGCTCGCACTGGAGGCGAGCGGTCACGACCGTAGACACGCCGCTCGGGGATTTTCAAAGACGATCAAGGCTTCTGAGATCTATCTCTCAGTCCATCTAAAACGGACATTCACCATGAAAGCGGGGCATGAACTGCCGCTTCATTTGGCCCTGTTCGGCCCTTATTCGGTGGGGACGTCCAGCGTCTGACCGGGAGCGATGTTGTCGGCGTCGGCGCCGATGGCCGCCTTGTTCGCCTCGTACAGCGCGCGCCATCCGCCGTCGACGTCAAGGGAGTCGGCGATGGAGGCGAGCGTGTCACCCGCGCGGACCCGGTAGGAGGCGTGGCGGCCGGAGGAGGCGGAGTCGCCGTCCGCGGACTTGGTCTCCTCGGCACTGGCGCCGCGGTGCCGCCCGGAACCGGCCGGTACGTCCTCGATCGCGGCGGTGTCGACGAGGCTCCAGGATCCGGCACTCTGCCCGGAGTTGTCCTGGTTCGTGATCTCGGGGCTCTCCACCGGGGAGCTGTCCGGGGAGGCGGTGGCGGTGGCGCCGGACTTCTCGGCCTTCTCGGGCTTTCCGGACTTCTCCGCCTCGGGTGAGGACGGGGCGGAGCTCTCCGGCGACGCGGACGACGAGCCGCTCGGGGTGCTCGACGCACCGCCGGAGGAGCCCGAACCGTCCGAAGAACCGGAAGAATCGGACGAGTCGGAGGAATCAGAGGAATCGAGCAAGCCGGACGACCCGGACACCTCGCTCGGGGAGTCCCCGGAGACACCGGTGTCGAGGTCGATGGCACCCGACTTCTTGCTGAGCCCGTTGAGCACCGCGCAGGTGCCCCAGGGGGCCGTCCCGCGCTCGGCGAGGACCTTCTGCGCCACGGCGATCTGCTGCGAGCGGCTCGCCAGATCCGGGCTCGCGGCGTAGTCGAGACCGCCGAAGGCCTCCCAGTCCGCCTGGGTCAACTGGAGCCCGCCGTAGTGCCCGTTGCCCGTGTCCGCGCTCCAGGAGCCACCGCTCTCGCACTCGGCGACCTTGTCCCACACGTTCCCGTCCGCCGCGCTCGCGCCCGAGGCGCCGAGGAGCGGGATGGCGATGGCGGAGCCGGTCACTCCGGCCGCGACGAGAAGAGCCGGAGCCTGGCGGGGGCGACGGTGACGACCGTTCCCGGAGAGCATGCGGGGACCTTTCGCGAGACAGCGGTGACCAAGGGATGCGGAATCCGCGTCCCTTCGTTGATGGGTGAACGTATAGGCAGACGATCACTTGTCACAAGTTAATGCCGCGCAGATCACGTGAAGATCACAGACATGAGCGCATGTCATGTTTGCGGAGCGGAACTCTTGACTCCGACCGGGGTGAACTCCACGGGCAGGGTGCGCAGCCCCCGCATGATGAGACCGCCCCGCCACCTCAACTCGGCGGGATCGGCGGCCAGTCGGAGGTCTGGGAGCCGGGTGAGGAGGGTGGCGAGGGCCGTCTGTCCCTCCAGCCGGGCCAGCGGGGCGCCGAGGCAGTAGTGGATGCCGTGGCCGTAGCCCAGGTGCTGGTTGTCCCGGCGGGAAAGGTCGAGGACGTCGGGGTCGGCGAACCGCTCCGGGTCCCGGTCGGCGGCGGCCAGGACGACCAGGACCGGATCACCGGCGGCGATGTGCTGCCCGCCGATGGTCAGCGGCTCGGTGGCGAACCGCCAGGTGGCCAGCTCCACCGGGCCGTCGTAGCGCAGGAGTTCCTCGACGCCGGTCTCCAGCAGGGCGGTGTCGCCGGCGGTCAGGGAGTCCTGGAGGCGGGCGCGCTGCCCGGGGTGGGTGAGCAGGGCGTAGGTGCCGTTCCCGATGAGGTTGACGGTGGTCTCGAAACCGGCGAACAGCAGGATGAAGGCCATGGCGGCGGCCTCGTTCTCGGTGAGGTGCTCGCCGTGGTCGGAGGCCCGGATGAGACCGGAGATGAGGTCCTCGTCCGGGGCCGGGGTGTCGGGCAGCGCTTCGCGCTTGCGGTGGATGAGGTCGGCCAGATAGCCGCGCATCTTCTTCACGGACCGGGCGACGCCGCCCCGCGGGCCGCCCTGGTGCCGGATCATCATGCCCGCCCAGTCCCGGAAGTCGTCCTGGTCCTCGCGGGGGACGCCGAGCAGGTCGCAGATGGCGTGGATGGGCAGCGGGAAGGCGAACTCGTGGATGAGGTCGGCCTCCCCCTTCCCGGCGAACCCGTCGATGAGGCGGTCGGTCAGCTCCTGCACCCGGGGCGCGAACGCGGCGACGCGGCGCGGTGTGAACGCCTTGCTGACCAGGCGCCGCAGCCGGGTGTGGTCCGGCGGGTCGATGTTCAGCAGATGCGTCATCAGCTCGGCCTTGCGCTCACCGGGGATGCCGGTGCGGCCCTTGGCGTGGGCCGGTTCGGCGTGGTGGGCCGGGTTCTTGGAGAGCCGGTTGTCGGCGAGCGTCTGCTTGGCGTCGGCGTACCGCGTGACCAGCCAGGCCTCCACGCCGCTGGGCAGCCGGGTCCGGTGCACGGGCGCGTGCTCCCGCAGCCAGGCGTACGCCGGGTACGGGTCGGTGGCGAACTCCCAGGTGAACAGCTCGGGAGCGGAGGCGGGGCATCGGGGCTGGTCGGTCACGCCTCGACCGTATAGGCCGTACCGGCCTACGCCGACACGCCCTCCGCTGCCCGGACCGCGTCCCGGTAGGCCCGGGCGGCGACCCGCAGGGCGGCCTCCGGGTCGACGCCGGCCTCCGCCGCCCGCACCGCCGTCGCGAGCAGGTCGTAGCCGACCCCCTCCCCGGCGGGCAGCGGGACGTCGAGTCCGGCCGTGTGGACGCGGGACGCCAGCTTCGCCGCGAGGGCGAGGCCGGGCTGGCCGAGCGGGATGCCGTCGGTGACCGACTCCCGCCGCTTCTCCTCCGCCTTCGTCCGCAGCCAGTGCTCGCGGACCTCCTCGGGGGTCGTCGCGGTCGCGTCGCCGAAGACATGGGGGTGGCGGTGGATCAGCTTGGCGACGATGCCGCCGGCCACGTCGTCGATGGAGAACGGGGCGTCGGGGTGCTCCTCGGCGATCCGGGCGTGGAAGACGACCTGGAGCAGGACGTCGCCCAGTTCCTCGCGCAGCTCGTCGCGGTCGCCGTCCTCGATCGCCTCAACCAGTTCGTACGCCTCCTCGATGCCGTACTTGGCCAGGCCCTCGTGGGTCTGCCGGGAGGACCAGGGGCACTCGGCGCGGATGCGGTCCATGACCTGGACCAGGTCGAGGAGGCGGGCACCGGGCAGGTCGTAGGAGGCGGGCAGCAACTCCAGCTCGGGCATCCGGACCCTGCCGGTCCCGGCGAGACGGGCGAGGCCGTCGGTGAGCGCGGGCTCGCCCTCGCCGGTGGCCACGACGACGGCGGTCCGGCCGCCGGAGCACGCCTCGACCAGCTGTTCGGCGGTCGGGGCGGCCTCGTCGACGGTGATCCCGGCCTCGCGCAGATACGGCAGCTGCGGGTGCGCGCCGTCCGCGCACAGCACCCGGTCGGCCGTGCGCAGTGCCTGCCAGGCGGGCCAGGACAGCAGGCCGGGCGCGACGCGGTGGCTGGTGGTGAGCAGGACGATACGGCCGGGGGCGGCTTCGGGACTGGTTGCGTTCACGCTCCGAACGTAACCCACGTCCCGGGTGCGGCTCTTCGGCCGTCCCCGGTCCGGCCGGCTACGCGGGCTGCTGCGGCGCGGTGACCTCGCGCAGCCAGGGGGCCTTGGCGTCGGTGCGGGCGCTCTGGCGGGTGTCCCAGGTGCCGTAGCGGGGGTTGAGGTCGATGTCGAGCTTCTTGGAGGCCGCGGCCAGCGCGTCCCAGAAGGCGGGCTTGCCGGTGTCGGTGCCGAGCGCGGTGGCGAGCTTCTGGGCCTCCAGCTGGAGGCGGAGGTTGTCGTCGAGGCGCTGCGGCGGGACGCCGTACTGCTGGAGCCAGGACGTCTCGAGCGCCTTCGCGCCGCCGACCTGCTTCTCCAGGCCCTCCCGCATCTCCTGGACCTCCTTGCGGGTCACGCTCACGCCGTGGTCGAGGGCGGCCCGGTGCAGCACCCGGTCGAGGACCATGGTGTGCAGCACGTCGCGCGGGAGGGTGCCGGACTTGGCGATGACCTGGGCGTAGGCGGCCTCGTCGGGGACGGCGGCGCGCTGGGCGTCGCGTACCTCGCTCACCCGGTTCTCCAGCTGGGCGACGGTGATCCGCTGGTCTCCGACGACGGCGGCCGCGCCCGGATGCGCGTCGCTTCCGCACGCGGTGAGCAGGGGTGCCGCGGCGAGCACGGCGGAGAGCAGGAGCGCGGTACGACGGCGGCGGTGCAAGGAGACCTCCCGAGGGGCGCTTGTGCGTCGGTGCACAAAGTCTTGCGGTGATCGATGGTAGGCAGTGGGCAAGCTCTGGCCAACCCATTCGACCAACGATTCGCGTGCGCTTCGGGCACCCGCCACCCGGCGCGGCGCGATCTCCGCGTGGTCAGCCTCGGACCTGGCCCAGCCACTGGAGGGTGCGGCGGACCTCGGCGGCGAGGGGGTGGGCGGGGCCGTGCAGGCGCTCGACGTCCATCAGGAGCCGGGCGAGGGTGTCGTGGGCGGCGGGACGGTCGCCGAGGGCGAGCAGCAGATGCCCGATACGGCGGCGCACGTCGTGGGCGAGCACGGGGTCGCCGGAGACGTACTGGTTCTCGTAGTACGGCAGCAGCGAGCGGTACTCGGCGAGGGCGGCGGCCGGTTCACCGAGCTGTTCGAGGCACTGGGCGACGTCGTAGCGGAAGCGCAGGGACTGCGGGTCGGCCTGGCCGGCCTCGGAGGCCCGCTCGTCGGCGAGGCGGCGCAGCTCGGGCAGGGCGCGCCGGTACTGGCCGTCGTCCATGAGCGTGGCCGCGTACTGCTTGCGCAGGGTGCGCACGACCGGCGAGTTGCCGCCGTGCTGTTCGGCCGCGACGGGCAGGATCGCGCCGAGGATGTCGACGGCCTGGGTGATCCGGCCCTCGCCGAGGAGGCGCTTGACCTCGTCGACGGCCCGTGCCACGTCGGCCTTCTCGTCGGCGGGCGGCGCCGGGGCGGCGGGCGCCGGCTGGGGCGCGGGGGTGCGGGCGCGGTCCGGCCAGGGGGCGTGCGGGCGCAGGAAGGGGCGGGTGGGGTCGAGGGGCTCCCCGCTGGGTATGCCGCGCGCGGGCAGCAGCGGCGCCAGGGACTCGTAGACCTCCTGAGCGGAGGCCGGGCGGTGCTGGGGGTCCTTGGCGAGCAGGCGCAGGACCAGTGCCTCCAGGGCCTCGGGGACCTCGGGGCGGGACTGGCGCACCGGCTGCGGGGGCTCGTACAGATGCCGGTGCAGCACGCCGAGCGCGGTCGAGCCGGAGAACGGCACGTCCCCGCTGAGCAGTTCGTGCATCAGGACGCCGAGCGCGTACAGGTCGGTGTACGGGCCGACGGCGCCGCCCATGGCCTGCTCGGGAGCCATGTAGGCGGGTGAGCCGATCGGGGAGCCGGTGTGGGTGAGGCGCGTGGTGTCGGTGTCCATGACGGAGGCGACGCCCAGGTCGAGGACGGTGACGGTGCCGTCCTGCTTCACCATCACGTTGCGCGGCTTGAGGTCGCGGTGGACGATCGGCACCGCGTGCACGGCGCTGAGCACGGCGCACAGCTGCGCGGCGACCGCGACCGCCCAGGGCCACGGGTACGCCTCCCGTTCGGCGAGGTGGGCGGAGAGGTCGACGCCGTCGACGTACTGCATGACGAGGAACAGCTCCTCGCCCTCGCTGCCCGCGTCGTGCACGGTGACCAGGCCGGGGTGGTCGACCTGCGCGGTCACCCGGCACTCGCGCACGAAGCGGCGGCGCAGCTCGTCCGCCTCCTGCCCGGCGACCTTGTCGGGGCGCAGCAGCTTCACCGCCACGCGCCGGTCGAGCCGCTGGTCGTAGGCCGTCCAGACCTGGCCCATGCCACCCTGCCCGATGAGGGTGGACAGCTCGTAGCGGCCGGAGACGACATGTCCGGTCGTCGCGGTCACTGCCCGCCCTCACGGGTGTCGTCGGGCCGTCCGTCCTGGCGGCGCAGATAGTCGCTGAGCTCGTCGAGTTCGGCGCGCACCTGGTCGATACGGGCGGGCGCGGGGCGCTGCGGGGGCGGCGGCACGGGAGTGTCGCGGGGAACGGGCGGCACCGGGGTGTGCGGCGTCGACGGCACCGGCGTATGGGGCGTGGACGGCACGGTCGTCGCGGTGTACGGCGACGCGGGCCGCGGATAGCCGTACGCCGGGCCGACCGGCGGCCGCTGGACGTAGCCGCCGGTGAGACGGGCCTGCTGGAAGTGGCGGATGTCCGCGGCGAGGTAGTAGGCGATTCCGGCCACGATGCCGCCGAGCACCAGGAGGAGGCCGAAGTAGCCGCCCCCGGTGTTGATCTCGTCTCCGGGCTCGGAGCCGATGAGGTAGAACCCGAAGTAGGGCACCACGATCGAGGCCACGAACAGGCACCAGTCGAGCGCCCGGCGGGTCACGATGGCCAGGCGCAGCATCATCGCGAAGGTCAGCAGGCCGAAACTGAACACGGTGACCGCGACGAACAGCACGCGCAGGAAGACCAGCGTCCCGTTGGACGGCGGCTGCTTCACCGGCTGTGTGTAGCCGTGGCCTTGCATGGCTGCTCCTGATGCCTGACGAGGTGGACGGACCCGACCGATCCTGCCCGATGGCGCAATCCCGGTCGTGTGAGGGTCGCTTCGAGCGTATAGGTCGACACCGAGGTCCGGTCACCGGTTGTACCGGATCGTTGTCGTGCTGATCACCTCGTACGACGGCGCAGGTGGCGGAGGCGGGGCTTCCGGGCGCCGGTTCAGAGCGCGTGGCGCATCCACACGTTGGGCTCGACGTACACCGCGAGGTCCCGCTCGGGCTCGCACCGCACCGGCACCAGCGCCCCCGGCACCTCCACGTCCCCCTCGGTGTCGAACGGCAGCCCGGTCCAGCCGCGCCACATCTCCAGCGACCCGACGACGGTCATCGAGGCGGGCGCGACGCGTTCCACGGTGGCCCCGGCGCGGGCGTGGACGCGCATCCACGGGTCGTACGGCAGCCCGTCGGGGCGTACACGGTGCGCGTACTCCTCGATGGGGGTGCGCGGTTCGAGGTGCTTGGCGCTGGGGCGGACCGGCGCGACGACCTCGGTGAAGCCGTGCGCACGGGCCTGGTCGCGCATCGCGCCGAGCATCCGGGCGGACAGCCCGCCGCCCTGGACCTGCGGCGCGACGACGACGGAGATGGCGCTGACCGTGTCGGTGCGGGTCCCGGACCGCAGGTCGGAGAAGGCCCACGCCAGCACCTGGTCCCAGCCACGCGCCGGCAGGGCGCCACGCCCCTCGACATCCAGCGCGAACGGCACGCTGAAGGCGTGGGCGACGACCTCGCCCCCCTCGTCCTCGGCGAACAGCACGTACTCGGGGAACTCGGCGAGTATCCGCCCGTAATGGCTGTTCCCCACGAGATCGTGCAGCACGACCTCCGGCCAGCTGTCCGCCATCCCCAGCACCGCCGCCACCCGCTCGGGCCGCTCGGCGAGACTCCACACCTTGGTCTCCATGCGGGTCACGGTAAGGCGGGGGATGAGGGCGGCAAAGTCCTTTTCCGCGGCGCCGTTTCAGGGGCTGATTCAGGGCCGTCTCAGCCGCCGCACTGGCGCAGCATCATCTCCTTGTCCGCCTTCGTCACCGGCAGTTCGTACTTGAGGGAGACCTGGGCGAAGCGGACCGCGTACGAGCACCGGATCGGCCTGCTCGGCGGCAGCCAGGAGGCGGGCCCCGAGTCGCCCTTGGAGCTGTTGGTGGGGCCGTCGACCGGGAGCAGGTTGAGCGGGTCGTTGGCGATGTCCTGCCGTTTGCCCTCCGGCCACCGCGAGGCGCCCATCTGCCAGTCGTAGGACAACGGCATGACGTGGTCGATCTGCACACTGGTGGCCTTGGACTTGGTCCACTCGATGGTCCGGCCCGTGTACGGGTCGTCCAGCGTCATCGACATCACCACACAGTCGGAGCCGGAACGGAAGCGGACATCCTGGCCGTCGCGCTTCAGGAGGTCGTTGCGGGTGTCGCAGCCGTTGCGGGAGAACGGGACCCCGCCGGGCGCCGAGTCCATCCACGCGTAGCCGAACGCCTCGCGGTCGTAGCCGGTTCTCGGGCCGCGGCCCTTGGTCGTGACCTTCTCGATGAGGGCGCGGGCCTCGGCCCGGTCCGCGTCCGACGTGAGAGGCGCCAGGCCCGGTTTCGTGCCGTCCGGGTTGTCCAGCGGGCTCGTGGCGCGGCCCGATCCCGCGGCCGGGCCGGCGCCGGACGTACCGTCCGGTGCGGGCAGCTCGACGTTCTCGCAGCCTCCCAGCAGCAGTGCCGTGCCGAGCACCGCCGCGGCGGTCGCCGCCCCACCCCTCAGACGCCTCACCGTGCGGTCCCTCCCCTGGCCTGCCCGGACGCCCCGGGGCCATGACTCTCTTCCCCGGATTTCCGGGCGTGCACACGGTAACCGCCCGGCGCATCGGGGTATCCGGGAGGTCCAGACCAGAAACCGGCCAAATGCGCATTGCACGCAAGTCGGGCGTATCGTCGATCGTGAGTCACTCGGGAAGGAGCTCTGGATGGGCATCTTCGACAGGTTCAAGAGCAACCGCCAGGCGCAGGACAAGGCCGGGGGCATGTCCGACGCCGCGGAGCGAAAGGTCAACGAGAAGACGGGCGACAAGTACGAGAGCCAGGTCGACGACGCTCAGCAGCGGATCGAGCGCCAGGCAGGCATGGACCGCGACAAGCCCGACCAGCCGTGAGGCCGTAGACCCACGCCCAGCCCGAGAGAGCCGTCCGCGGACCCAGTCGACTTCCGCGGACGGCTTCGCGTGAGCGGGAGCGCCGGCGCCAGCGGGGGCGGAGGCGAGGGCGGCCCTCGCGGCGACCCTCTTCCGTCACACCGACTGAGCCAGGCAGCCAGGCAGCCAGACCGGATCCCCCTGGGTCAGGACCCCAGCACCGACGTGAGGAACTCCCCGACCCAGCCCAGCAACTCCCGCCCGACCAGCGGCTTTCCGCCGACCTTCGCGGTCTTGGGGCGCGGCACCAGCACCTGGTGCACCGACGGCTTGATGACCGTGCCCGGGTACAGCCGCTTGAGGCGCAGCTCCTGCGACTCGCGCAACTCCACCGGCGCGAACCGGATGTTGCTGCCCTGCAGCACGACCTCGCCGACCCCGCACGCACGCGCCAGCATCCGCAGCCCGGCCACCAGCAGCAGGTTCTCCACCGGCTCGGGCAACTTGCCGTAGCGGTCGACGAGTTCCTCGCGGACGGCCTTGATGTCCTCCTCCGTGTTGGCGGAGGCGATGGCGCGGTACGCCTGGAGGCGCAGCCGCTCGCCGGGCGCGTAGTCGTGCGGGACGTGCGCGTCGACGGGGAGCTCGATCTTGACCTCCAGCGGCGGCTCCTCCTCCACACCGCCCTCCAGCGAGGCCCGGTAGTCCGCCACCGCCTCGCCGACCATACGGACGTAGAGGTCGAAGCCGACGCCCGCGATGTGCCCGGACTGCTCGCCGCCCAGCAGGTTTCCGGCGCCGCGGATCTCCAGGTCCTTCATGGCCACGTACATGCCCGCGCCCATCTCGGTGTGCTGGGCGATGGTGGCCAGCCGTTCGTGCGCGGTCTCCGTGAGCGGCTTCTCCGGCGGGTACAGGAAGTAGGCGTAGCCGCGCTCACGGCCCCGGCCGACACGGCCGCGCAGCTGGTGCAGCTGGGAGAGGCCGAAGTTGTCGCCGCGCTCGACGATCAGGGTGTTGGCGTTGGAGATGTCGATGCCGGACTCGACGATCGTCGTGGAGACGAGGACGTCGAACTTCTTCTCCCAGAAGTCCACGACGACCTGCTCCAGCGCCTGCTCCGACATCTGCCCGTGGGCGGTGGCGATCCGCGCCTCGGGGACGATCTCGCGCAGCCGGGCGGCGGCCCGGTCGATCGACTCGACGCGGTTGTGGATGTAGAAGACCTGGCCCTCGCGCAGCAGCTCACGGCGGATCGCCGCGCCGATCTGCTTCTCCTCGTACGGCCCGACGAAGGTGAGGACCGGGTGCCGCTCCTCCGGCGGGGTGGTGATCGTGGACATCTCACGGATGCCGGTGACCGCCATCTCCAGGGTGCGCGGGATCGGGGTCGCGGACATCGTCAGGACGTCGACGTTGGCGCGCAGCTTCTTCAGCTGCTCCTTGTGCTCGACGCCGAAGCGCTGCTCCTCGTCGACGATGACCAGGCCCAGGTCCTTGAACTTGGTCTCGGACGAGAACAGCCGGTGGGTGCCGATGACGACGTCCACCGAGCCCTCGCGCAGCCCCTCCAGGACCGCCTTCGCCTCGGTGTCGGTCTGGAAGCGGGACAGCGCGCGCACGTTCACCGGGAACTGCGAGTAGCGCTCGGAGAACGTGCCGAAGTGCTGCTGCACCAGCAGGGTCGTCGGCACGAGCACGGCGACCTGCTTGCCGTCCTGGACGGCCTTGAACGCCGCGCGCACCGCGATCTCCGTCTTGCCGTAGCCGACGTCGCCGCAGACCAGGCGGTCCATCGGGACCGACTTCTCCATGTCCTCCTTGACCTCGGCGATCGTCGTCAGCTGGTCCGGGGTCTCGGCGTACGGGAAGGCGTCCTCCAGCTCGCGCTGCCACGGGGTGTCACCGCCGAACGCGTGCCCCGGCGCGGCCATGCGCGCGCTGTACAGCTTGATCAGGTCGGCCGCGATCTCCTTCACGGCCTTCTTCGCGCGGGCCTTCGTCTTCGTCCAGTCGGCGCCGCCGAGCCGGTGCAGCGTGGGCGCCTCGCCGCCGACGTACTTGGTGATCTGCTCCAGCTGGTCGGTGGGGATGTAGAGCCGGTCGCCGGGCTGGCCGCGCTTGGCCGGGGCGTACTCGACGACCAGGTACTCGCGGGTGGCGCCCTGCACGGTGCGCTGCACCATCTCGATGTAGCGGCCGACGCCGTGCTGCTCGTGGACGATGTAGTCGCCCGTCTCCAGGGTGAGCGGGTCGATGGTCTTGCGGCGGCGGGCCGGCATCCGGGCGCCCTCGCGGCCGGCGGCCTTCTGCCCGGTCAGGTCGGTCTCGGTGAGGACGGCCAGGCCGAGCGCGGGGTCGATGAAGCCGTAGTCGATGCAGCCGCAGGCGACGTGCACGACGGACGGGGAGATCTCGTCCAGGTCGATGGTCAGGCGGGCCGGGACGCCCTCCCCGCCGAGCACCTCGACCGTGCGGGCCGCCGGGCCGTGGCCCTCGGTCACGAAGACCGTGCGCCAGCCGTCGGCGAGCCAGCCCTTGGTGTCGGCGAGCGCCTTCGCGGTGTCGCCGCGGTAGGCCTCGGGGGCGCGCATGCCCAGCTTGAGGGTGTCCGTGTCGAGCTCGTCGTCGGCGGCGAACGGCGACACCGACCACCACATCATGTCCAGCTCGCGCGCCCGCTCGCGGACGTCCGCGATGGACCACAGGGAGGCCGCGCCGACGTCGATGGGGGCCTCGCCCCCGCCCGCGGTGGCCGCCCAGGACGCCTGCAGGAACTCCTGCGAGGTCGCCACCAGGTCGGCGGCGCGGGTGCGGACCCGCTCGGGGTCGGCGACGACGGCCATGGAGCCCTTGGGCAGGACGTCGAGCAGCAGCTCCATGTCGTCGACGAGGACCGGCGCCAGGGACTCCATGCCCTCGACGGCGATGCCCTCGGCGATCTTGCCGAGCAGCTCGCCCAGCTCCGCATGCTGCTCGGCGAGCACCCGCGCCCGCTCGCGCACCTCGTCGGTGAGCAGCAGCTCACGGCAGGGCGGCGCCCACAGGCCGTGCTCGGCGACCTCCAGGGAGCGCTGGTCGGCGACCTTGAAGTAGCGGATCTCCTCGACGTCGTCGCCCCAGAACTCGATGCGCAGGGGGTGTTCCTCGGTGGGCGGGAAGACGTCGAGGATGCCGCCGCGCACGGCGAACTCGCCGCGCTTCTCGACGAGCTCCACGCGCGCGTAGGCGGCGGCCGCCAGGGCGTCCACCACGGCGTTCAGATCGGCGGTCTGGCCGCTGCGCAGCGCGACCGGCTCCAAATCGCCGAGGCCCTTGACCTGCGGCTGGAGCACGGAGCGCACGGGCGCCACCACCACGGAGACCGGTCCGGTCTCCGGGTCGTCGGGCCGGGGGTGGGCGAGCCGGCGCAGCACGGCCAGGCGGCGGCCCACGGTGTCGCTGCGGGGGCTGAGGCGCTCGTGCGGCAGGGTCTCCCAGGACGGGTACTCCACGACGCCCTGCTCGGGCAGCAGGGAGCGCAGCGCCGCCGCGAGGTCCTCGGCCTCCCGGCCGGTCGCCGTGACGGCGAGGACGGTGCGGCCGGACTCGCGCGCGAGGGCCGCGATCGCGAAGGGGCGGGCCGCCGGGGGGCCGACCAGGTCGACGTGCATGCGGTTGCCGTCCGCGGCCGCCGTGATCGCTTCCGCCAGGGCGGTGTCCTTGACTACGGCGTCGAGCAGACCGTGCAGACTCATGGAGGGCGCTTTCCGTCCAAAGGGATGGGCAACACGAAGGGCCCGACACGTGGGGACGGGCCGGGTGTTCCAGCGTACGTCGCCACAGACCCGGACGTCGGAGCCTGTGGACAACCCACGATCACCCCGCCGGGCTCCGGACGCGAGGGCCTGTGGACAACCGCGCCCACCCCACC
>NZ_JAGPYD010000021.1:0-102715 GCF_018070255.1 Streptomyces sp. RK62
TTCATAGTGTTTCGGTGGTCATAGCGTGAGGGAAACGCCCGGTTACATTCCGAACCCGGAAGCTAAGCCTTACAGCGCCGATGGTACTGCAGGGGGGACCCTGTGGGAGAGTAGGACACCGCCGAACTCCTTTTAGAGCTCTGGCTCTTGGGCATCACTGCCCGAGAGCCAGAGCTTTTTTGCGTTGAGGTAGGGTCGGGGAGCATCGTTGGTTCGTTTACCACAGGAGGCCCCCGGGTGGAGGTCCAGGAGACCCGTGTCCAGACAGACCGGGTGCTCACCATCCCCAACATCCTCAGCATGGCGCGGCTCGTTGGTGTGCCGCTGTTCCTGTGGCTGATTCTGCGGCCCGAGTTCGGGGGGCCCAAGAGTGACGGCTGGGCGCTTCTGGTGCTGGCCCTGAGCGGTGTCAGTGACTACCTGGACGGCAAGCTGGCCAGGCGCTGGAACCAGATCAGCAGCCTCGGCCGGCTTCTCGACCCGGCCGCCGACCGGCTCTACATTCTTTCGACTTTGGTCGGCCTCACATGGCGCGAGATTCTCCCCCTGTGGTTGACCGCGGTACTACTGGCGCGCGAGCTGGTTCTGCTGGTCATGGTCGGCATCCTCCGGCGGCACGGCTATCCGCCGCCCCAGGTGAACTTCCTGGGGAAGGCGGCCACCTTCAACCTGATGTACGCCTTCCCGTTGCTGCTGCTCAGTGACGGTAGTGGTTGGATCTCGTCACTCGCTGCTATTTTCGGATGGGCGTTCGCCGGATGGGGTACAACGCTCTATTGGTGGGCAGGAGTCCTCTACGTGGTACAAGTCCGCCGCCTCGTTCGCGCGGACGCCGCCATGGCCGATTGAACTCGCCGATTGCAGAGGGCGTAGCGGCTCGATGGCCCGCTCGGGAAAAGTGCGGGACAATCTGGACGGGTGAAGTCGGCTAGACCGTCGTCTCTGGAGGAGGACGCTTCCGACATGAAGGCCGTCGTGATGGCCGGGGGTGAAGGCACACGCCTTCGCCCCATGACCTCGAGCATGCCCAAGCCGCTCCTGCCGGTGGCCAACCGGCCGATCATGGAGCATGTGCTGCGGCTGCTCAAAAGGCATGGGCTGAATGAGACCGTCGTCACCGTCCAGTTCTTGGCGTCGCTCGTCAAGAACTACTTCGGTGACGGCGAAGAGCTCGGTATGGAGCTCACGTATGCCAATGAGGAGAAGCCACTCGGTACCGCCGGAAGCGTCAAGAACGCAGAGGAAGCACTGAAGGACGATGCTTTCCTCGTGATCTCCGGCGATGCCCTGACGGACTTCGACCTCACCGAGCTCATCAACTTCCACAAGGAAAAGGGCTCGATGGTCACCGTCTGTCTGACGCGTGTACCGAATCCGTTGGAATTCGGTATCACGATCGTCGACGAGGAGGGCCGCGTCGAGCGCTTCCTGGAGAAGCCGACCTGGGGCCAGGTCTTCTCGGACACCGTGAACACCGGTATCTATGTCATGGAGCCCGAGGTATTCGACTATGTCGAGGCCGATGTGCCCGTCGACTGGTCCGGTGACGTCTTCCCTCAGCTGATGAAGGAGGGCAAGCCGATCTACGGCTATGTCGCCGAGGGCTACTGGGAGGACGTCGGTACGCACGAGAGCTATGTGAAGGCTCAGGCGGACGTCCTGGACGGCAAGGTCGACGTCGAACTCGACGGCTTCGAGATCTCCCCCGGTGTATGGGTGGCGGAGGGTGCCGAGGTGCACCCCGACGCCGTTCTCCGCGGGCCGGCGTACATCGGTGACTACGCCAAGGTCGAGGCTGGTGCCGAGATCCGTGAGCACACGGTCGTCGGCTCCAACGTCGTCGTGAAGAGCGGTGCCTTCCTGCACAAGGCCGTGGTGCACGACAACGTGTACGTCGGGCAGCACAGCAATCTGCGCGGCTGTGTCGTCGGCAAGAACACCGACATCATGCGGGCCGCGCGGATCGAGGACGGCGCGGTCATCGGCGACGAGTGCCTGATCGGTGAAGAATCGATCGTTCAGGGCAATGTGCGGGTCTACCCGTTCAAGACCATCGAGGCTGGTGCCTTCGTCAACAACTCGGTGATCTGGGAGTCCAGAGGCCAGGCGCATCTGTTCGGCGCCCGCGGTGTCTCCGGCATCCTGAACGTCGAGATCACGCCCGAGCTGGCCGTACGGCTGGCGGGCGCGTATGCCACGACCCTGAAGAAAGGGGCCACCGTCACGACGGCGCGTGACCACTCCCGTGGTGCGCGTGCGCTGAAGCGGGCGGTGATCTCCGCGCTGCAGGCCAGCGCCATCGACGTACGGGACCTGGAGAACGTGCCGCTGCCGGTCGCGCGGCAGCAGACCGCGCGGGGCAGTGCCGGCGGCATCATGATCCGTACGACGCCCGGCGTGCCCGACTCGGTGGACATCATGTTCTTCGACGGGCAGGGCGCCGACCTGTCGCAGGGCAGTCAGCGCAAGCTGGACCGGGTCTTCGCACGGCAGGAGTACCGGCGTGCGTTCCCCGGTGAGATCGGCGACCTGCACTTCCCGGCCAGCGTCTTCGACTCGTACACCGGGTCGCTGCTGCGTAACGTCGACACGACGGGGATCGCCGAGTCCGGGCTCAAGGTCGTCGTGGACGCCTCGAACGGCAGCGCCGGCCTGGTGCTGCCCAGCCTGCTGGGCAAGCTCGGCGTGGACTCCCTGACGATCAACCCCGGTCTCGACGAGTCCAGGCCCACCGAGTCCGCCGACACGCGGCGGTCGGGGCTGGTGAGGCTGGGAGAGATCGTGGCGTCGGCGCGGGCCGCGTTCGGTGTGCGGTTCGACCCCGTCGGCGAGCGGCTGTCGCTGGTCGACGAGAAGGGGCGGATCGTCGAGGACGACCGGGCCCTGCTCGTCATGCTCGACCTGGTGGCCGCGGAGCGGCGCAGCGGGCGTGTGGCGCTTCCGGTGACCACCACGAGGATCGCGGAGCAGGTCGCGGCCTATCACGGGACACAGGTGGAGTGGACGACGACGTCGCCCGACGACCTGACCCGGGTGGGCGCCGACGAGGCGACGATCTTCGGCGGTGACGGCCGGGGCGGGTTCATCATCCCCGAGTTCAGCAGTGTCTTCGACGGCACCGCCGCGTTCGTACGGCTGATCGGGCTGGTGGCTCGCACCCAGCTCACCCTCAGCCAGATCGACGCGCGGATCCCGCGGGCGCACGTCCTCAAGCGGGACCTCGCGACCCCGTGGGCGGTCAAGGGCCTCGTGATGCGTCGCGTCGTCGAGGCGGCCGGGGATCGCTTTGTCGACACGACCGACGGCGTGCGCGTCGTGGAGACGGACGGCCGCTGGGTGATGGTGCTGCCCGACCCGGCCGAGGCGGTCACCCATCTGTGGGCCGAGGGTCCGGACGACGCGTCCGCCCAGGCGCTGCTCGACGAGTGGGCGGCGGTGGTGGACAGCGCCGGACGCTGAGTCCCGCATAGACACATGTGCCGGACAGGCCCCCCTGAAAGGGGCCTGTCCGGCACACGCGGTGGGGCCATTCGGAGTATCGGCGGCGACGTGCGACGATGTGCGGCATGCCGCAGCCCCCCGTTCGGAGCACACCCACGCGCCCGCCGCGTCCGGACGCGTCCATGTCGCTGCTCACCAATGTCATGGACCACAGTCTCGACGACGGCTACGCGGAGGCCGCCGCCCGGAAGCAGGCCGCCGGTGAGGGAGGGCTTCCCAAGACACTGCGGGCCAAGCTGGGGCTCGCCGTAGGGCTGGTGCTGGCGGCGCTCGTGGTGACCGTGGGAGCGGCGCAGGCGCGCGTGGCGGCGCCCGTCGTGGCCAAGGAGCGCGAGGAGCTCGTCGACCGCGTCGAGAAGGAGACGCAGGCGGCGGACGAGCTCGAGGAGACGGTCGACAAGCTGCGGGCCGACGTGAACGCGCGGCAGCGTGAGGCGCTGAAGTCGGGCGGGCACGGCGAGCAGGCCGACCTCGTCAGCGTCCTGTCCGGCGCCGTCGAGGTGCGCGGGCCGGGCGTGAAGCTGGTCGTGGACGACGCCAAGGAGGCCGGTTCCGCCGCCGGCGGTGACGCGCGCGGCTCGTCCGGCTTCTCCGACACCGGGCGGGTGCGCGACCGCGACATGCAGCGCGTCGTCAACGGGCTGTGGGAGTCGGGCGCGGAGGCCGTGTCGATCAACGGGCAGCGGCTGACCGCCCTGTCCGCGATCAGGGCCGCGGGCGACGCGATACTGGTCGACAACAGGCCGCTGGTGCCGCCGTACATGGTGCTCGCGGTGGGGGACGGGGAGCGGCTGAGCCGCGCCTTCCAGGACAGCGCCGACGGCCTGTACCTGAACGCCCTGCAGGAGAACTTCGGGATCAGGACCAACATCTCCGCGCAGGAGGATCTCCGGCTGCCCGCGGCACCGAGTGTGATCGTCCGTACCGCACAACCGAACACCGAGACAACTGAGAAGGGCACATCGTGATCGCCGTACTGGGCCTCGTCGTGGGCGTCGTGGCCGGCCTGTTGGTCCGGCCCGAGGTTCCGGCGGTCGTCGAGCCGTATCTGCCGATCGCCGTCGTGGCGGCTCTCGACGCCGTCTTCGGCGGTCTGCGGGCCATGCTCGACGGCATCTTCGACGACAAGGTCTTCGTCGTGTCGTTCCTGTCGAACGTGGTCGTGGCCGCGCTGATCGTGTTCCTGGGCGACAAGTTGGGTGTGGGCGCGCAGCTCTCCACCGGTGTCGTCGTGGTGCTCGGCATCCGGATCTTCTCCAACGCCGCGGCGATCCGCCGGCACGTCTTCCGGGCGTGAGGCCGATGAGCAACGAGGACGCGACCCGCGAGAACCGGCTGCGCGAGGAGTTGCCCGATGAGGTGCACACCGCCCCCGAAGAGGCTCCTGAGGCCCCTGAGGGGGACGGTGACCGCCCGGCGGAGCTGACCGGCCGGCAGCGGCTGGTGAAGGGCCTGTGGCCGCCGCGCGTGAGCCGGGCCCAACTGATCGTGGCGGTGCTGCTGTTCGGCCTCGGCTTCGGTCTGGCCGTGCAGGTGGCGTCGAACAGCGACGGCGACAGCGCCCTGCGCGGAGCACGTCAGGAAGATCTTGTCCGCATCCTCGATGAACTCGACGACCGAACTCAGCGTCTTGAGGACGAGAAGCAGGGTCTCGAGAAGCAGCGCGACGAACTGGAGAACAGTTCCGACCAGGCCGAGGAGGCCCGCAGACAGACGGTCGAGAAGGAGAGGCAACTCGGCATTCTGGCGGGCACCGTGGCCGCCGAGGGACCCGGCATCAGGATCACCATCGACGACACGAAGGGGACGGTCGAGGCGGACATGCTGCTCGACGCGATCCAGGAGCTGCGCGCGGCCGGGGCGGAGGCGATGCAGGTGAACGGTGTCCGCATCGTCGCCGGCACCTATCTGTCCGACGCGGGCAACGCCGTGAGCGTCGACGGGAACAAGATCAACGCCCCGTATCGTTTCAAGGTCATCGGCAAGCCGCAGGATCTGGAGCCGGCGCTCAACATCCCTGGAGGCGTGGTCCAGACACTGGAGAAGGAGCAGGCCATCGTGACCATCGAGCGGTCTGACAAGATCGTTGTGGACGCCTTGCGAGCGGCGAAGCGGCCTGACTACGCTCGGTCGTCCTCCCGGTGAACCGGCGGTGCATGGGGGACATCCGGCAAGGGCATGAGCTTGCGGGGGGTCGGCGCACCGATTGGGTGGTGCGTGGTGGAAACTGTCTGGCGGAGGCGGACGTTGTGAAGATGTCCGGGTCGGCCAATAGGTTCAGTCAGGGTTCGTCCTGCCCCACGGGCGGGTCTGTTTCGGTCAAGGGGAATCGCCCGTGAAGTTGTTTGGGAAGCTGTTCGGCAAGAGTGCGCGAGACGAGAACGCGACCACTCGTCACCGCGCACAAGGGGACGAGGATGGGCAGCGCCCCCTGTTCAGGGACCAGGTCCCTGGACCGGGCGGTGACATTTCCGGAGGTCAGGGCGCGCCGTCGGTTGACCCTGGCCAGTCCGGCGACATAGGTTTCGGGCAACCGTCAACCTCAAGTACGGGTGGAGGGTTTTCCCCGATGTCGGCCCTGGTGTGTACGAGGTGCGGTAACCGCAACGCGGAGAACAGCCGCTTCTGCTCCAACTGCGGCGCGCCGCTGCGTGCCGGCGCGGCGCCCGAGCGTCCGTCCGAGACGACGTCGACGATCTCCATCTCGGGCATCGAGGCCTACGACGCCGAGACCACGGGACAGACGCAGATCCCCGCGCTCTCCCCGGAGGCCCAGGCCGCCGTCGACGCGCTGCCGGTGGGCTCCGCGCTCCTGGTCGTGCGCCGTGGACCGAACTCGGGCAGCCGCTTCTTGCTGGACGGCGATCTGACCACCGCCGGGCGGCACCCGCAGAGCGACATCTTCCTGGACGACGTGACGGTCTCGCGTCGGCACGTGGAGTTCCGCCGCGCCCAGGACGGCTCGTTCACGGTGGCCGACGTCGGCAGCCTCAACGGCACCTACGTCAACCGCGAGCGGATCGACCAGGTCGCTCTGAACAACGGCGACGAGGTGCAGATCGGCAAGTACCGGCTGGTCTTCTACGCGAGCCAGCAAGGCTACTGACCTCCCCCGGACCCGTCCGGGGAGACCCAGGGAAGGTCCATGCTGAAAACACCGGGCGGCGGTGCCGGGCACGGCGCCGCCGCGACGGACGGTCGGCCGATGAGCATCGGCACGGTGCTGACCGTGCTGCGCGAGGAGTTCCCTGACGTCACGATCTCCAAGATCCGTTTCCTCGAGTCGGAAGGGCTGGTCGAGCCGCGGCGCACACCGTCGGGTTATCGCAAGTTCGGCCCGCAGGACGTCGAGCGGCTGCGCCATGTCCTGCGGATGCAGCGCGACCACTATCTACCCCTGAAGGTGATCCGCGAGCACCTGGACGCCATGGAGCGCGGCGAGGCCGCGGCCCTGCCCGCCCTGTGCCGGCAGCGGGACGGCGACGGCATCCTGGAACCGGTCGAGGAGCCCACCGCGGCCCGTGTCGGGCGGGCGCAGCTGCTCGCCGCGGCCGGTATCGAGGAGCGGGAACTCTCCGAGTGGGAGTCGTACGGGCTGATCACCCCGCTGCCCGACGGCGCCTACGACGCGGAGGCGGTGACCGTGGCCACGCTCGTGGCGGAGCTGGGGCGCTTCGGCATCGAGCCGCGGCATCTGCGGGTGATGAAGGCCGCAGCGGACCGGGAGGCCGGCCTCGTGGAGCAGGTCGTGGCGCCGCTGAAGCGGCATCGCAACCCGCAGACCAGGGCTCACGCCGAGGCCAGGGCCAAGGAGCTGGCGGGGCTCACCGTCCGGCTGCACGCCGCGCTGATGCAGACGGCGCTCGGGGTGCGGCTGCCCTGAGCGGGGCATGCACGGATCGGCCGGATCGGCCACCCGATCCCGGCCCGACTACCCAAACGTCCCGAGCACGGCCTAGGGTTGCTGTGTGAACGAGCTCGATGTCGTAGGTGTCCGGGTCGAAATGCCCTCCAACCAACCGATCGTGCTCCTGCGCGAAGTGGGAGGCGATCGCTACCTCCCCATCTGGATCGGGCCCGGGGAGGCGACGGCGATCGCCTTCGCCCAGCAGGGAATGGCCCCCGCACGACCGCTGACCCACGACCTGTTCAAGGACGTGCTCGAGGCCGTCGGCCAGGAGCTCACCGAAGTGCGCATCACCGATCTGCGGGAAGGCGTGTTCTACGCCGAGCTGGTGTTCGCCAGCGGTGTCGAGGTGAGCGCCCGTCCGTCCGATGCCATAGCGCTGGCCCTGCGCACCGGAACGCCGATCTACGGCAGTGACGGCGTGCTCGACGACGCGGGTATCGCGATCCCGGACGAGCAGGAGGACGAGGTGGAGAAGTTCCGCGAGTTCCTCGACCAGATCTCGCCGGAGGACTTCGGCACCAGCAGTCAGTGAGACGGCGTGGGCGGCCCGCCCGACCTGGTCGGAGCGGTGCGGCCCGCGGCCCGTCACGGCCCATGGGCCGGGCATGTGCCACGGGCGAGGGAAGGCGTCATGGAGCCCGATTCGGGCACATTCGGCTAGCCTTTCCCCGCGGCAAGGCACGGGAAACCACTCGTAGGGTGATTATCACTCGGCGTGCCGAGTGTGGCGATCGTTGACGCACCCCCGGTGACTGCCTACCGTCGAGAAGGCAGGTCAAGGACGGAGGTCGGCGTGAGAAGCAGCGGCGGCGGTACGGCTGGGGGTGCACCCGAGCGCGGCCTCGGGGCGAGCGGCCCGTACCCGCTTCACGGCAGCGCTGTCCAGGGCGGTGCGGCCGATCACGCGCAGCGACCGACGGCCGTGCCGAGCAGCGGCGGAGGGGCGGCGTCCATGGCATCCGAGGAGATCGGGTACCGGGGTCCGACGGCCTGCGCGGCCGCCGGGATCACGTATCGGCAACTGGACTACTGGGCCCGCACCGGTCTCGTCGAGCCGAGTGTGCGGCCCGCGTACGGGTCGGGGACGCAGCGCCTGTACAGCTTCCGGGACGTCGTCGTCCTCAAGATCGTGAAGCGTTTCCTCGACACGGGTGTGTCCCTGCAGAACATCCGGACCGCCGTCCAGCATCTGCGGGAGCAGGGCTTCCACGACCTCGAGCGGCTGACGCTGATGAGCGACGGCGCGACCGTGTACGAGTGCACCTCGCCGGACGAGGTCCACGCGCTGCTCCAGGGCGGCCAGGGGATCTTCGGGATCGCCGTGGGCGTGGTGTGGCGGGACGTCGAAAGCGCCTTGTCGCAGCTGCACGGGGAGCGGATCGACACCGGGGAGACGCTGGTCGGGCACAACCCGGCCGACGAGCTGGCGCGGCGGCGCAATCGCGCGGTCTGAGGACGCGGCCTCGGAACGCGGACGTTGTCAGTGCCGTAGGGCAGCATCGGAACTGTGAGAAACGCGCCCACCATCCTGCACCTCGACATGGATGCCTTCTACGCGTCGGTGGAACAGGCGTCCAAGCCGAGCCTGCGCGGGAAGGCCGTGATCGTGGGCGGGCTGGGGCCTCGCGGGGTGGTCGCCACGGCCTCGTACGAGGCCCGGATCTTCGGGGTGCACTCCGCCATGCCGATGGCGCAGGCGCGGCGGCTCGCGCCCAACGCCGCGTATCTCGTGCCTCGCTTCCGGATCTACCGGGATGTCAGCGAGCGGGTGATGGGGCTGCTGCGGGAGCTGTCGCCGCTGGTGGAGCCGTTGAGCCTGGACGAGGCGTTCGTCGACCTGGAGGCCGGGGGAGTGGCCTGGGACGCGGAGTCCGCCCGGCTGGTGGGGGTGAAGCTGCGCTCCGACATACGGGCGGCCACCGGGCTTGCCGGGTCGGTGGGGCTGGCCGCGTCGAAGATGGTCGCGAAGATCGCCTCGGAGGAGGCCAAGCCGGACGGGCTGGTGCTGATCGAGCCTGGGACCGAGCGAGGGCTCCTCGGGCCGATGTCCGTACGGGTCCTTCCGGGGGTGGGGCCGGCCACCGGGGACCATCTGCGGCGGGCCGGGATCCACACCGTCGAGGAGATCGCCGAGGCGGGTGAGGACGAGCTGGTGCGGCTGCTGGGGAAGGCGCACGGGCACGCCCTGTACGCGATGGCGCTCGCGCACGACGAGCGGCCCGTGGTGGCGGAGCGGGAGGCGAAGTCCGTCTCGGTCGAGGACACGTACGACGTGGACATCCACGACCGGCTGCGGGTGGGGCTGGAGGTGCAGCGGCTCGCCGACCGGTGTGTGCGGCGGTTGCGGGGGGCCGGACTTTCGGGGCGGACCATCGTGCTGAAGGTGCGGCGGTACGACTTCTCGACGCTGACGCGGTCCGAGACGTTGCGGGGGCCCACGGATGATCCGGCGGTGGTGCGGGAGGCCGCGGCGCGGTTGCTGGAGGGGGTGGATACGACCGGGGGTGTGCGGTTGCTGGGGGTCGGGGTGAGCGGGCTCGCCGACTTCACGCAGGAGGACTTGTTCGCTCAGGCGGCTGGGGAGGTGGCCGCGGAGGCGGACGACCTCGGCGGGGGTGGTGCTGTGGCTGAGGAGGCTCTCGGTACTTCTGGGGCCGCTGTGGAGGGGGATCGGGACGGTGATGCGGTGGGCGAGGCGCAGGCGCAGCCGCAGCCGACTGAGCGGCGGTGGCATGCGGGGCACGATGTGCGGCATGCCGAGTACGGGCACGGGTGGGTGCAGGGGAGCGGGGTCGGGCGGGTGACGGTGCGGTTCGAGACGCCGGAGTCGGGGCCGGGGCGGGTGCGGACGTTTCGGGTCGATGACCCGGCGTTGGAGGTGGCGGAGCCGTTGCCGTTGGTCGCGGCGGAGACGCCTGTGGCGCCGGGGTAGTGGGCGGCGCGGGGTGCTGGGCCGCGCCGCGGGTGCCGCTGCGCCCACCCGTGCCGCCCCAGCGGCACGACTGCCCGCAGCTGCGTGGGCCGGGGTCGCCGGCGTTGCTGGTAGGGCGTGGGGCTGGGCTGTGCCTACGGGTGCCGCTGCGCTCAGCCGCTGCGCGGGCCGGGGGTCGCCGGCGTTGCTGCTGGGGCGGCGCTGGGTGCTGGGTCGCGCAGGGCGGGTGCCGCTGCGCCCACCCGTGCCGCCCTGGCGGCACGACTGCCCGCAGCTGCGTGGGGCGCGCGCCGCAGCGGCAGGGTGGGGGTCAGGTGTGGGGGTGGGGGGTTCGGGGGGAGTTTGGAGGGTTCGAGGGGGCCAGGGTGCCGAAGTCGATGTCGGGGGGTGGGGGGCCCGGCGGGGCCACGTCGAGGCCGTAGTGGTGGTAGAGCTGGAGTTCCTGCTCGGGGGAGAGGTGGCGGCCCACGCCGAAGTCGGGGGCGTCCTTGATCAGGGCCCGCTCGAAGGGGACGTGCAGGGCGCCCTCCACCAGTTCGCTGGGCTCCAGGGGGACGAAGGCGTCGCGGGAGAAGAGGCCGGTGCGTATCGCGGCCCACTCCGGTACGCCGGTCGCGTCGTCCAGGTACACCTCGTCGATGGTGCCGATCTTGGTGCCGTTGCGGTCGAAGGCCTTGCGGCCGATCAGGTTGCGCGGATCGATGTCGGTCTGCACGGTCCCTCCACTTGGTCGCAAGTCATCCGTAAGCACTACGAAAAGGCAGATCCGTGACGGCGGCCACTCGAAGGTCCGTGCGGTGCCCCCGCTGGTAGGCTTGGCAGCGGCTGCTGACCCCGTGCGGGAGAGTCCTCCGGAGATCGCCGGAGGCGCCGAAGGAGCAAATCCTCCCCGGAATCTCTCAGGCACACGTACCGCACGGACGAGGTCACTCTGGAAAGCAGGGCGGGTGTCGACGGCTCCCGCTCTCACCGACGGTGAAAGCCGGGGCCCTCAGGGCGCCCCGGTGAAGCTCTCAGGTTGAGATGACAGAGGGGGAGGCCGTCCGGGCACCCGCGCCGTGGTGCCCCTCGAAGGTCGCGTCAGACCATGGAGGCCTCCGCAATGACCGCCCATCGCATTCCGCTCTCCGAGCTCGAGCAAGGGATTCCCTTCGAGCAGCGTCACATCGGTCCCGATTCCGAGGCGCGGGCCAAGATGCTCGCCCATGTCGGGTACGGCTCGCTCGACGAGCTGACCGCCGCCGCGGTCCCGGACGTGATCAAGAACGCCGACGCCCTCGACCTGCCCGGTGCCCGCACCGAGGCCGAGGTGCTGGCTGAGCTGCGCTCGCTCGCCGACCGGAACCAGGTCTTGGACTCGATGGTCGGGCTCGGCTACTACGGGACGTTCACCCCGCCGGTCATCCTGCGCAACGTCATGGAGAACCCGGCCTGGTACACGGCGTACACGCCGTACCAGCCGGAGATCTCCCAGGGCCGGCTCGAGGCCCTGCTGAACTTCCAGACGGTGGTTGCCGACCTCACCGGGCTGCCGACCTCCGGCGCCTCCCTGCTCGACGAGGGCACCGCGGCCGCCGAGGCCATGGCCCTGTCGCTGCGCATGGGCAAGAACAAGAAGGGCCTCTTCCTGGTCGACGCGGACGCCCTTCCGCAGACCATCGCCGTGATCCAGACCCGCGCCGAGCCCACCGGCGTGGAGGTCGTGGTCGCCGACCTCAGCGAGGGCATCCCCGCCGAGATCGCCGAGCGCGAGATCAACGGTGTGCTCCTGCAGTACCCGGGTGCCTCCGGTGCCGTACGGGACCTCACGCCCGTCATCGAGCAGGCCCATGAGCTCGGTGCCCTGGTGACCGTCGCCGCCGATCTGCTGGCGCTCACGCTGCTGAAGTCGCCCGGCGAGCTGGGTGCGGACATCGCGGTCGGCACCACGCAGCGGTTCGGTGTTCCGATGGGCTTCGGCGGGCCGCACGCCGGTTACATGGCGGTCCGCGAGAAGTTCGCGCGCAGCCTGCCCGGCCGCCTCGTCGGTGTGTCCGTCGACGCCGACGGCAACAAGGCGTACCGCCTGGCGCTGCAGACCCGTGAGCAGCACATCCGCCGTGAGAAGGCCACCAGCAACATCTGTACCGCCCAGGTGCTGCTCGCCGTGATGGCCGGCATGTACGCCGTCTACCACGGGCCGGACGGCCTGAAGGGCATCGCCGCCCGCACCCACCGCTACGCCACGATCCTGGCCGCGGGCCTGTCGGCCGGCGGGGTCGAGGTCGTGCACGGCTCGTTCTTCGACACGGTGACCGCCCGCGTGCCCGGCAAGGCCGCCGACGTCGTCGCCGTCGCCCGGGACCACGGGGTGAATCTGCGCCTCGTCGACGCCGACCATGTGTCGGTCGCCTGCGACGAGACGACCACCCGCGCCCAGGTCTCCGCCGTGTGGAAGGCGTTCGGCGTCGACGGCCGGATCGACGCGCTGGACGCCTCGGCCGGGGAGGCGCTGCCCGGCGCGCTGCTGCGCGGCGACGAGTACCTGACGCACCCCGTCTTCCAGCAGCACCGCTCCGAGACCGCGATGCTGCGCTACCTGCGCCGGCTCGCCGACCGTGACTACGCGCTGGACCGCGGCATGATCCCGCTGGGCTCCTGCACGATGAAGCTCAATGCGACCACCGAGATGGAGCCGGTCACCTGGCCCGAGTTCGGCCAGCTGCACCCGTTCGCGCCCGCCGAGCAGGCGGAGGGCTACCTCACGCTCATCCGTGAGCTGGAGGAGCGTCTCGCCGAGGTCACCGGCTACGACAAGGTCTCGCTCCAGCCGAACGCCGGTTCGCAGGGCGAGCTGGCCGGTCTGCTCGCCGTACGCGGCTACCACCGGGCCAACGGCGACGAGCAGCGCACCGTCTGTCTGATCCCGTCCTCCGCGCACGGCACGAACGCCGCCAGCGCCGTGATGGCCGGGATGAAGGTCGTCGTCGTCAAGACCGCCGAGGACGGCGAGATCGACGTCGAGGACCTGCGGGCGAAGATCGAGAAGCACCGTGACGAGCTCGCCGTGCTGATGATCACCTACCCGTCCACGCACGGCGTGTTCGAGGAGCACGTCGCCGACATCTGCGCGCAGGTGCACGAGGCCGGCGGCCAGGTCTACGTCGACGGCGCCAACCTCAACGCGCTCGTCGGGCTCGCCAAGCCGGGCCACTTCGGCGGCGACGTCTCGCACCTGAACCTGCACAAGACCTTCTGCATCCCGCACGGCGGCGGTGGCCCGGGCGTCGGCCCGGTCGGTGTGCGCGCCCACCTGGCGCCGTACCTGCCGAACCACCCGCTGCAGCCCGCGGCCGGTCCGGAGACGGGCGTCGGCCCGATCTCGGCGGCGCCCTGGGGCTCGGCGGGCATCCTGCCCATCTCCTGGGCGTACGTCCGCCTCATGGGCGGCGAGGGCCTGAAGCGGGCCACGCAGGTGGCGGTGCTCAGCGCCAACTACATCGCCAAGCGGCTCGAGCCGCACTACCCGGTGCTCTACACCGGTCCGGGCGGCCTGGTCGCGCACGAGTGCATCATCGACCTGCGGCCGCTCACCAAGGCGACCGGCGTCAGCGTGGACGACGTGGCCAAGCGCCTCATCGACTACGGCTTCCACGCGCCGACGATGTCCTTCCCGGTGGCCGGCACGCTGATGATCGAGCCGACCGAGTCCGAGGACCTGACCGAGCTCGACCGGTTCTGCGACGCGATGATCGCCATCCGCGCCGAGATCGAGAAGGTCGGCTCCGGCGAGTGGCCCGCCGAGGACAACCCGCTGCGCAACGCCCCGCACACCGCCGGTGCGCTCAGCGGCGCGTGGGAGCACGCGTACAGCCGCGAGGAGGCCGTGTTCCCGGCCGGGGTGTCCGTCGCCGACAAGTACTGGCCGCCGGTGCGCCGCATCGACCAGGCCTTCGGCGACCGGAACCTGGTGTGCTCCTGCCCGCCCATGGACGCGTACGAGGGCTGACCGTCCGCTGACCCGAAGGGCTCCGCCCCTGGCCGTACCGGCCGGGGGCGGAGCCCTTTCGCGTGCCACCTGGGTCGCGCGCCGTATGGGTTGCGTCAAGGCGGTGACGTGGGCCGTATGGGAGCCGTCAACGGCGGTCGTTTCCGGCCATGGAGGGCGTTTCCTCGAAGCGTCCCCGTCCGAACGACCTTCACCCAGGAGTCCACGATGGCCGATCTGGCCTTCGTCGTCACCACCATCGCGTGCTTCGCCCTGGTGGCCCTCGTCGCCAAGGGGGTGACGAAGCTGTGACCGCCGAGAACATCGCCGGCCTGGTCGTGGCCGTCGCCCTGCTGGGCTATCTCGTCCTCGCCCTGATCTTCCCGGAGAGGTTCTGAGAAACAGATGGGTCCCGTCCTCGCCGGCGTCCTCCAACTGCTGGCCCTCACCGCAGCCCTGGCGCTCGCCCACAAACCGCTCGGCACCTACATGGCCCGGGTCTACTCCGCGGACCGGCACTGGCGTGCCGAGAAGTGGATCTACCGGTGCATCGGTGCCGACCCCGACCGGCAGATGCGCTGGACCGCGTATCTGCGCGGCGTCCTCGCCTTCTCCGCCGTCGGCGTCCTCTTCCTGTACCTGCTCCAGCGGCTGCAGGGCGTGCTGCCCGGGTCGCTCGGGTTCGCCTCCATCGACCCGGACCAGGCGTTCAACACCGCCGTCTCCTTCGTGACCAACACCAACTGGCAGTCGTACTACGGCGAGCAGGCCATGGGCCATGTCGTGCAGACCGCCGGGCTGGCCGTGCAGAACTTCGTCTCCGCCGCCGTCGGCATGGCCGTCGCCGTGGCGCTGGTGCGCGGGTTCGCGCGCTCGCGCACCGGTGAACTCGGCAACTTCTGGGCCGACCTGGTGCGCGGTGTCGTCCGCGTCCTCCTGCCGCTCGCCGCCGTCGCCGCGCTCGTGCTCGTCGCCTGCGGGGTGCTCCAGAACTTCTCCGGCATCCACGAGGTCGGCCAGTTCCTGGGCGGCACCCGGCAGTGGAACGGCGGCGCGGTGGCCTCGCAGGAGGCCATCAAGGAGCTCGGCACCAACGGCGGCGGTTACTTCAACGCCAACTCCGCGCACCCCTTCGAGAACCCGACGCCCTTCTCGAACCTCTTCGAGATCTTCCTGATCCTCCTCATCCCGTTCGCGCTGACCCGGACCTTCGGCGTCATGGTCGGCTCGGTGCGGCAGGGGTACGCGATCCTCGGCACGATGGCCGCCCTCTGGCTGGGCTTCACCGCCCTGATGATGTGGACCGAGTTCAGCCACCACGGTCCGGCGTTCGACCTCGCGGGCGGGGCGTACGAGGGCAAGGAGGTGCGCTTCGGCGTCGGCGGTTCGTCGATCTTCGCCGTGGCGACCACGCTGACCTCGACCGGTGCCGTCGACTCCTTCCACTCCTCGTTCACCGGCCTCGGCGGCGGCATCACCCTGCTGGGCATGATGCTGGGCGAGATCGCGCCCGGCGGTGTGGGCTCCGGTCTCTACGGCATGCTCATCATGGCGATCATCGCGGTGTTCCTCGCCGGTCTGATGGTCGGCCGTACGCCCGAGTACCTGGGGAAGAAGATCGGCTCCCGGGAGATCAAGGCGGCCGCCTGCTACCTCCTGGTCACCCCGGCGCTGGTCCTCGTCTTCACGGCGCTCGCCATGGCGCTGCCGACCCCGGCGCACTCCATGACCAACAGCGGGGCGCACGGCTTCTCCGAGATCCTGTACGCCTACACGTCCGCCGCCAACAACAACGGCTCGGCCTTCGCCGGGCTGAACGCGGACACACCGTGGTTCAACACCACGCTCGGACTGTGCATGCTGTTCGGCCGTTTCCTGCCGATGATGTTCGTCCTGGCCCTGGCCGGCTCGCTCGCCGGACAGCGGCCCGTCCCCGTCACCTCGGGCACCCTGCGCACCGACAAGCCCCTGTACGCCGGTCTGCTCGTCGGCACGATCGTCGTCGTCACCGGCCTGACCTACTTCCCGGCCCTCGCGCTCGGACCGCTCGCCGAGGGGCTGGCGTCATGAGCATCGATCCACAGAAACAGAGCACCATGTCTCCTTCCCTTCTCGCGCCCCGCCAGGACGCGCCGGCCGGGCCCAAGCCACCCCAAGGACGCGTCGGCGCGGGCCTGTTCGACCCGAAGCAGCTCCTCAGGTCGTTGCCGGACGCCTTCCGCAAGCTCGATCCACGCGTCATGGTCAAGTCGCCCGTGATGTTCGTGGTGTGGGTCGGTTCGGTGCTGACCACGGCGTTCGCCCTCGCCGACCCCGGAGACTGGTTCGGGTGGACCATCAGCGCCTGGCTGTGGCTGACGGTGATCTTCGCCAATCTGGCCGAGGCCGTCGCCAAGGGCCGTGGCAAGGCGCAGGCCGACACCCTGCGCCGGGCCAGGACGGACACGGTGGCGCGCCGGGCCGACGGGACGGTCGTCCCCGGCACCGAACTGCGCGTCGGCGACCTCGTGGTGTGCGAGGCCGGTGACGTCATCCCCGGCGACGGGGACGTCGTCGAGGGCGTCGCGTCCGTCGACGAGTCCGCGATCACCGGTGAGTCGGCCCCGGTCATCCGGGAGTCCGGCGGCGACCGTTGCGCCGTCACCGGCGGGACGAAGGTCCTCTCCGACCGGATCGTCGTCCGGATCACGACCCGGCCCGGCGAGACGTTCATCGACCGGATGATCGGTCTGGTCGAGGGCGCCGCCCGGCAGAAGACACCGAACGAGATCGCGCTGACCATCCTGCTGGCCTCGCTCACCATCGTCTTCCTGCTCGCCTGCGCCACGCTGCCCCCGCTGGCCGGCTACGCGGGCGCGCAGCTGCCGATGGTCGTGCTGGTGGCCCTGCTGGTCTGCCTGATCCCGACCACGATCGGCGCGCTGCTCTCCGCCATCGGCATCGCGGGCATGGACCGGCTCGTGCAGCGCAATGTGCTCGCCCTGTCCGGGCGGGCCGTCGAGGCCGCCGGCGACATATCGACACTGCTGCTCGACAAGACCGGCACCATCACGCTGGGCAACCGCAGGGCGGCCGAGTTCGTGCCGGTCGGCGGGGTGACGGCCGCGGAGGTGGCCGACGCGGCCCAGCTGTCCTCGCTGGCCGACGAGACGCCCGAGGGCCGTTCGGTCGTCGTGCTCGCCAAGGAGCAGTACGGGCTGCGCGAGCGGGAGTTGACGGGAGCCGAGTGGGTCGCGTTCACCGCGCAGACCCGCATGTCCGGGGTGGACGTCCCCGGGCGCAGGATCCGCAAGGGAGCCGCCGCGGCTGTCGTCGCCTGGGTCGCGGAGCGCGGCGGTGACGTGCCGGGCGCGGCGTGGGAGCTGGCCGACCGGATCGCCGAGGCCGGCGGCACGCCGCTGCTGGTCGCCGTCGAGGACGCGGCCGGAGCGCGGGTGCTCGGCGCCGTCCACCTCAAGGACGTCGTCAAGGACGGTCTGCGCGAACGCTTCGCGGAACTGCGCCGCATGGGCATCAGGACCGTCATGATCACCGGCGACAACCCGCTGACCGCCAAGGCGATCGCCGAGGAGGCGGGCGTCGACGACTTCCTCGCCGAGGCCACCCCCGAGGACAAGATGGCGCTCATCAAGCGGGAACAGGCGGGCGGCAAGCTCGTCGCGATGACCGGTGACGGCACCAACGACGCGCCCGCGCTCGCCCAGGCGGACGTCGGCGTGGCCATGAACACCGGTACGTCGGCCGCCAAAGAGGCCGGCAACATGGTCGACCTCGACTCCGACCCGACCAAACTGATCGAGATCGTCGAGATCGGCAAGCAGCTGCTCATCACGCGGGGAGCGCTGACCACGTTCTCCATCGCCAATGACGTCGCGAAGTACTTCGCGATCATCCCGGCGCTGTTCGCGGCGGTCTACCCGGGCCTGGACAAGCTCAACATCATGGGCCTGTCCTCCCCGCACTCCGCGATCCTGTCGGCGGTCGTCTTCAACGCGCTGATCATCGTCGCGCTGGTGCCGCTGGCGCTGAAGGGCGTGCGCTACCGGCCGGTCAGCGCGGACCGTCTGCTGCGGCGGAACCTCACCGTCTACGGACTGGGCGGCCTCATCGCGCCGTTCGCCGGCATCAAGCTCATCGACCTGCTCCTCTCCCTCATCCCCGGAATCGGCTGAAGGCCATGAACCACTCCGTATCGAACACGGCCCGTCTGCTCGGGGCGGGCCTGCGCGCGCTCCTCGTCCTCACCCTGGTCACCGGCGTCCTCTATCCGCTGGCCGTCACCGGCATCGCGCAGGGACTGTTCCCCGGCAAGGCGAACGGCTCCGAGATCAGGGCGGACGGCAAGGTCGTCGGCTCCTCGCTGATCGGCCAGGCGTACGACCTGCCGCTGAAGAACGGCCAGGAGACCCCGGCACCCGACCTCAAGTGGTTCCAGGGCCGCCCGCAGAACGGCCTCGGCAGCAACAGCGTCAACACGCAGTACCGCCTCATCCTGTCCGGCGCTACCAACCGGTCCGGCGACAACCCGGAGCTCCTCCAGTGGGTGAAGGAGGCCAAGGCGGCCGTGGTCAAGGACAACTCGACCGCCGGGTACCGGGTGAAGCCGTCCCAGGTGCCCGCGGACGCGGTGACGTCCTCCGGTTCCGGACTGGACCCGGACATCTCACCGGAGTACGCCGCACTCCAGGTCCACCGGGTCGCCGAGCGCAACGGCCTGTCCGTGCGGCAGGTGCGGGAACTGGTCGAGGCCCACACCGAGGGCCGTACGCTCGGCTTCATCGGGGAGCCCCGGGTCGACGTGCTCGAACTCAACATCGCGCTGCGGGACTTGGTGGGCGGGAGCTGACGCGGGCCGTCCGCCCGGCTACCGTGTGTGATCGGGGCCGGACACACGTGGGGGCCGGCTCGCAGTCGGAGTCTGCGACCGGCCCCTGGGAGTACTCCGGGCGTGCGGCGCGCGCCGCCCGGTACCGCGGGGATCGTCCGGGACGACTACGCGGCGGTGACCACCTTGCCGGCGCCCAGCGGACGGTGCGGGGCGATGATCTTGCCGTCCGGCAGGAGTTCACCGGTGTCCTCGAAGAGGAGAACACCGTTGCACAGCAGGCTCCAGCCCTGCTCCGGGTGGTGCGCCACGAGACGGGCGGATTCCCGGTCGGCGGAGTCGGCTGAGGGGCACGGTGGTTGGTGCTGGCACATGGAGGGGATCTTTCGCTCTGTCGTGACGGATGAGATGGCTGATGTGTCTGTCTCGCGGCGTGAAACGTCGTTCATGGCCGCCCCCCGTTGTTAAGTCGGTCTGGACCCAGTGTTGCCCTACGGGCGGTCATCCGCAGGGATTTCGCAGCACCGCTTCTCACAGGTTGATGACGCATGACCCGCGCGGGCGGTTCACCCCAACCGCACTGTCCCTTCGGATGGTTTCGCCTGGTCGGATGGGGCTAGTCCGGGGTGGCCCGGGTGGTGCTGCGACACGTCTGAGCGGGGTGTCGCTCGGGCGAGTCGCGGCGCTGCCCGGGCCGTAATGCCGCGTACCCCGCCACCCGGAATGGATGGCGGGGTACGCGGGCCTCGCGCCCGTGCCGTCAGGCCGGCGAGCCGAGCAGGGGTGGCAGGGGCGGCAGCGGAGCCGGGGTGGCGCGCAGGGTCAGGACGGGCAGCAGGTCGGCCACCCGGTGCGGGACATGGGAGGCGATGCCCGGAGGGGCGGGGGCCAGCGGGATGAGGACGTCGGCGGGGTCGGGGTGGCCCGTGGCGGCGTCGGCGGTGGCATCGCCGTGCAGCCACAGCGTGAGCATGTAGAGGCCGGGGAACGACAGCAGTCGCGGCTGGTACGGCTGCGTCAGTGTCTCGGCCTGGCGCAGCGCGCGCTCGGTGGAGGCGATGTAGGGGCCCTCGAAGAAGTGCGAGAAGGCCCAGCCGTCGGGGGTCAGCCGGGTCTCGGCGGCGGCCACAGCGCGTTCCCCGGAGCGGATCAGGAAGCGCCAGCCCGCCAGCCGGGTCGTGGACATGCCCGCCGGGGTGAGCTCGTCCAGCACATGGACGGGCAGCGGGAGTTCGGGGGTGGTGGGTCCCTGTGCGGCGCGCAGGGAGGGAGTTCGAGCCTCGCTGACGGCGGTGGGGGAACCGAGCGCGGTCAGGACGGAGCGAAGTGCGGGCGCGGGAGCCGGGGGAACATGCAGCGGCATGGTGGGTCGCCTCTCATTCGACAGGCACGATGGCGCGAGGGCGGGGCAGGGCGGACAGCGCTGTCTGCTCGGGGGGAGGTCAGAGGTGCCGGGGAGCCGGGGTCCTGAAGCGCGGGGGATGTCGGGCCTGCCGTACGTCACCTGGACGACAGGTACGGGGACCGCGGGTGCCGACCCTCTGCCTGATAGCGCAGTTTATACGACGACGGTTCAGATGATGTTTCATCTAGCCGGTCCCGGTGTACACGGCAAGAGTGCATTCGGTCGGCGATATGCGGGAGAAAATCCCCATTGCCGGCCGGAGGTGTGGTGGTGACCTCGAAAAACGTCCGGGGCGCGGTCGGCCAATTGTCGTCGGCGTTTTTCACGACTTCGTGAACGCTCGGAAACTGCGCTGTGTCGCTTGCCCGGTGAATGTGCCGCCGGTCACAGCGGAACAGACTAGCGGGCCACAGGCCCGGGCGGGGACGTTATCGATCGCCTTGGCTGGGCATCATCCCACCTGACCCGCGAGACCGGCGGCCGATCCTCGGCCCGCCCATCCGAGGAGGGACCCGATGGGGGAGAAGGTCGTGGCAGGTCGGTTCGACCTGTCCGATCGTCAGCACTACCGTGACAAGCTGCGGCAGTGTCTGACGGGGCTGGAGCGGCTGTTGGAGGAGCGGCGGTTCGACCGTCCCAGGAATCTCCTGGGGCTGGAGATCGAGCTGAATCTCGCCGGCGCCGACGGTATGCCGAGAATGTTGAACGGGCAGGTACTCGAACGTATCGCCAGCCGTGACTTCCAGACCGAACTCGCGATGTTCAATCTGGAGGTCAACATAGCCCCGCACCGCCTGGAGGGCCGTGTTTTCGACCAGCTGGGCGAGGAACTCCGTACGTCACTGGCATATGCCGACCGAAAAGCGGGCGAGGTCGACGCGGGAATCGTGATGATCGGTATTCTGCCGACCCTCGACCGTGACGACCTGGTCTCCTCGAATCTCTCCGAGGTGGACCGCTACGCGCTTCTCAACGAGCAGATCGTGGCCGCCCGCGGCGAGGACTTCACCCTCGACATCGACGGCGTGGAACGCCTGACGTGCACCTCGAAGTCCATCGCCCCCGAGGCCGCCTGCACCTCCGTGCAACTGCACCTCCAGGTCACCCCGGGCCGCTTCGCCGACGTCTGGAACGCCGCCCAGGCGGTCGCCGCCGCGCAGATCGCCGTCGGCGCCAACTCGCCGTTCCTCTTCGGGCGCGAGCTGTGGCGGGAGTCCCGCCCGCCCCTGTTCCAGCAGTCCACCGACACCCGCCCGCCCGAGCTCCAGGCGCAGGGCGTCCGGCCGCGCACCTGGTTCGGGGAGCGCTGGATCACCTCGGCGTACGACCTCTTCGAGGAGAACCTGCGCTACTTCCCCGCGCTGCTGCCGATCTGCGACGACGAGAACCCGCTGGAGGTCCTGGACGCCGGCGGCACCCCCACTCTCGCGGAACTCGTCCTGCACAACGGCACCGTCTACCGCTGGAATCGTCCCGTCTACGACATCGCCGACGGCGTCCCGCATCTGCGCGTGGAGAACCGCGTCCTGCCCGCCGGGCCCACCGTCACGGACGTCATCGCCAACGCGGCGTTCTACTACGGCGTCGTCCGCGCCCTCGCCGAGGAGTCGCGGCCCGTGTGGACCCGGATGCCGTTCGAGGCGGCGGCCGCCAACTTCGACGCCGCCTGCAAGGACGGCATCGACGCCCGGCTGCTCTGGCCGCGCCGCGGCCGGCACGGTGCCATGGCCGAGGTCGACGCCGTCAGCCTCGTCCGCGACGAACTGCTGCCGCTGGCCGAGGTGGGCCTGGACGCATGGGGCGTCGAACCGGCCGACCGGGACTTCTACCTGGGCGTCATCGATGAGCGCTGCCGTCGGCGCACCAACGGCGCGTCCTGGCAGGCGGCCACCTTCCACCGGGCGCTGGAGTCCGGGCTGGGCCGGGACGCCGCGCTGGCCGCGACGACCCGGCGCTACCGGGAGCTGATGCTCCGCGGTGAGCCCGTGCACACCTGGCCGGTGGGCCTTCCGGAGCCGGTGCCCGCCGTGTGAGGACCGTTCGGGAGATCGTGTCGGCGGCCGTCATCCCCGCCGGTCGGGGGACGCCGCCTTCACGATCGCCTTGAGGATCGCCGTCTCCATCTGGGCCGGGTCCGTCACCTCGTGGCCCGAGCCCCCGGTCGCCTTCGCGATCCGGTCGGCCTCCTCGCGGTCGGCGTCCGGGCCCACGGCGATCATGATGAGGGGGAGCGGGCGCTTGGAATCGGCCAGCTTCCCCAGGCGGGAGAGGAGCGCGGCCCGCGAGATGCTGCCCGGGTCCTCGTTGACGCCGTCCGTGAGGACGACCACGGCGTTGAACCGGCCCTTCGCATAGGAGGACCTCGCCGCCTCGTACGCGGCGAGCGTCGTGTCGTACAGGCCCGTCGCCCCGTCCGGCACCGGCTTCAGCCGGTCGACGGCCGCCGCCAGCCGGTCCCGCTGCGTGACGTCGCCCTCGCTGTCGCCGAGGCGCCCGGCCGGCACCCGGACCCGGTAGTCCTTGGCGCCGTCCAGGGCGGTGGAGAAGTCCCACAGACCGATCTCGTCGTCCGCCGTGAAGGTGTTCAGCGCGCGCCGCAGCGACGCCCTGGTGACGTCCATCCGGGACCGCTCGGTGCCCGGCACTCGCTCCTCCATGGACGCGGAGGCGTCCACGACCATGGTGATCCGCGCGCTGCGCACGGTGATCTCCCAGACGCCGAGCGCCTCCTGGAGGGCGACCGCCGTCACCGGCCGGTCGACCGGCGCCGCGTACGGCTGCGGGGCGCTGCCGCCGGCCCGCGCGACCAGGCCGTCCGGCACCTTCTCGTCCGAGGTGCGGAAGCCGTACCGCTCCAGCAGGCGCTGCTGCTCCGGGTCGTCGAGGTAGCTCATGAACCGGATCGCCGCCCGGCTCTCGTCGGTGGTCAGCCCGGTCTGGTCGAGCAGCGCGTACGGGTAGTCCAGCCGGGGCGCGCCGTCCTGCGGGTAGAAGAAGTCCAGGTCACGGGCGTCCTCGGTGGCCGCGTTGTACGTGAAGGCGGCCTGTTCGCTGAGGACCACCGCCTGATTGCGCCGGGGGTTGGCCGACTCGCTGTCCGAGGCGTCGCGCGGCAGGCTCTCCAGGATCTGCCCGTCGCCCTCGGTGACCCGCTCCGACAGCGCCTTCATCAGGGCCGCCGCCCGGGTGTCCCCGCCCTCCGTCGCGTCCGCCGCCGCGCTCACCCGGGTCAGCGCGAGCAGCCCGGCCGCGCTGCGCGACGGATCGCCGGCTCCGAGCCGAACGGGACCGTCGCCCAGCGTCTCCCCGGCCAGTTCCGTCCAGGTGTACGTCCGGCGCGGCCAGCCCAGCTTCTTCGCGGCGGCCGGGACCATGGCGACCCCGACCGGTGAGGCGGCGACATTGCCGATCGTGGAGACCTCGGCCGTGCCGCCGTCCGCCGTGAGCCGCTGCACCCACGCCTGCGAGTCCGGCACCCACACCTCGGCGCCCGGGTCCTCGTCCGCCGACAGCGCCTCGGCGATCCGATGCGGCTCGCGTGCGGTCACCGTCACGGCGACGCATCGCCCGTCCGAGGTGAGACCGGCCCGCCGGGCCCGCTCCGCGGCCGTCTTCAGCGCGGGCGCCACCTCGGGGGACGCGGCCAGCGTCAGCCGTACCGCGTCGTCCTGGCACGAGGTGCCGAAAGTCAGCAGGCCCTCCCCGACCGCCGCCGCGGTGCCGCCGGCCACCGTCAGCGCGACCGCCGTCACCAGGGCCAGCCTGCGCCGGAAGGCGCGTCGACCGGGGTCGCCGCTGCCCGCTCCATACTGATCGGGCAAGCTGTGACGTCCCATGACGGTGGTGCCCCTCCCTGTCGCCCCGCCCGGTCCCGCGCCGCACTCCGGCCGCGGGCGGGCGGCGGGGCGGCGCCGGCGGAGCGCCCCGTACGGAAACCCCGTCCCCCGACGGCGGGCCCCGCACGGTCCTCGATACTTTTTTCGAGACCCTAGCGGGGCCGCGATGAGGATGAGGCGGGATTAGCCAACTGGAGGCAGGTGTGCAGGGCGAGGCAGGTCCCCTGGCCGATCCCTTTCCGAACGAACGGCCCGCACGGCGGATCCTCCGTGACGAGACGCTGCTCGTCCTGGCGCTCTCGCTCGGCGCGAGCGGCGTGTCCGCCGTGATCAGTTTCGTCGGGTCCGTGACGAAACCGGGCGGTCTCAAGGACCAGGCGGCCACGCTCAACGCCTCGGCCGCGCCGGGCCGTCCATGGCTGGATCTGGCGTGGCAGCTGTTCGGGATCGCCAGCGCGCTGGTGCCCGTCGCGCTGGTGGCGCACCTCCTCATGCGGGAGGGCGGGAGCATGCGCACGCTCGGCTTCGACCGGGGGCGCCCCTGGTTCGACCTGGGCCGTGGGGCGGGGATCGCCGCCGTCATCGGCAGCACCGGCATCGCGTTCTACCTGGCCGTCCGCGAGCTCGGCTTCAACCTCACCGTGGTGCCCGAGGCGCTGCCCGACGTGTGGTGGAAGTACCCGGTGCTGATCCTGTCGGCCCTGCAGAACGCCGTCCTCGAAGAGGTCATCGTCGTCGGCTATCTGCTGCGGCGGCTGGGGCAGCTGGGCTGGACGCCGGCCGCCGCGCTGGTGGCCAGCTCCGTGCTGCGCGGCTCGTACCACCTCTACCAGGGCATCGGCGGCTTCATCGGCAACATGGTGATGGGCGTGGTCTTCGTCCTGCTCTACCGGCGGTGGGGGCGGGTGGGCCCGCTGGTCGTCGCCCACACCCTGCTCGACATCGGGGCGTTCGTCGGATACGCCCTGCTCGCGGGGCGGGTGGACTGGCTGCCGACGCCCTGACCCGACGGCGTACCGAAGGGGGCGTACGACTCGGTCGTACGCCCCCTTCCGCATGCGTGCCCTAGGCGTTGAGCTCGCCCTCGATGACCGTGACCGCGCGGCCGCCGAGGAGCGTGCGCTCGCCGCGGAGTTCGACGCGGACGTGCCCGGGGCGCCGGGACGCCTGCAGGCCCGTGAGCTCGGTACGGCCGAGGCGCTCGGACCAGAACGGGGCGAGGGCGGTGTGGGCGCTGCCGGTGACGGCGTCCTCGTCGATGCCGACGTTCGGGAAGAACCCGCGGCTGACGAAGTCGTGGCCGCCGGCGGGGTCCTCGGCCGCCGCGGTGGCGATGACGCCGCGCTCGGAGTGCGCGCCGAGCGCCCGGAAGTCGGGGGTCAGGGCGCGGACCGTCTTCTCGTCGGGGAGTTCGACGAGCAGATCGCCGACGAACGGCCCGGTGTCGAAGGCGCACAGCGGCTCGGCGCCCAGGGCCTCCGCGAGGCCGTCGGGCACCGGCACCGGGGTCAGCGGGGCCGTCGGGAAGTCCAGCGTGATCGAACCGTCCTCGCGGGGCGTGGCGACGAGGACACCGCTGCGGGTGGCGAACCGCACCGGGCCCTCGTGGGCGCCGGTGCCGAACAGGACGTGGGCGGTGGCGAGGGTGGCGTGACCGCATATCGCGACCTCGGCGGCGGGTGTGAACCAGCGCAGTGCCCAGTCGGCCTCGCCGCCCCCGGGCAGCGGGTGGGCGAAGGCCGTCTCGGGGTGGTTGACCTCCATGGCCACGTCCTGGAGCCAGGCGTCCGCCGGGAAGGCGTCGAGGAGCAGGACCCCTGCCGGATTGCCGGAGAAGGGACGGTCGGTGAAGGCGTCGACGATTCGAATCCGCATGTCGTCGACGGTAGGGGGTTCCGGGAGCGGGGGGCCAAGGCCAATCGGAGGGTGCTGGACCGGTTCCTCAGACGACGGGCGGATCGGTGGGGGGTTGTCGGGCGAGTGCTTCCGATATATCGTTGAAGCATCGCGACAGATCAACGATGGATGGAGTGATGGCGATGCGTTCCCATGGATACGAGCGTGGACACGGCGGTCATGGTGAGCACGGGCACCACGGCCGGGGCGGCTTCGAAGGGCGCCGTGGCGCTTTCGGTCCGTTCGGGCCGGGTGGCTTCGGCGGGCCCGGATTCGGTCCCGGCCCGTGGGGGCCCCGGGGCCGGGGCGGACCTCGGGGGCGGGCCCGGCGCGGTGACGTGCGGGCCTCGATCCTGGCCCTGCTGAAGGACCGCCCGATGCACGGCTACGAGATGATCCAGGAGATCGCCGAGCGCAGCGGCGGGGCGTGGAAGCCCAGCCCCGGCTCGGTGTACCCGACCCTCCAGCTGCTGGAGGACGAGGGCCTGATCGTCAGTGAGAGCGAGGGCGGCAAGAAGCTGTTCGCGCTGACCGACGCGGGCCGCGAGGCGGCCGAGGCGGGCCCGGAGGCCCCCTGGGAAGAGGCTTCCCGGGGCGTCGACTGGGAGGCGCTGGGCGAGATCCGGCAGGCCGGCTTCGGCCTGATGGAGGCCTTCGGCCAGGTCTGGAAGACGGGCACGAAGGAGCAGCGCGAGAAGGCGCTCGCCGTCATCGGCGACGCCCGCAAGAAGCTGTACCTGATCCTCGCCGACGAGGACTGAGCGAGGACTGAGCGGGGCCCGTGGCCTCCCCGCCGCGGTGAAGGAAGCGCCCCGTGGAGCGATCCGCGGGGCGCTTCGCGTCGCCCGGCCGGACCGGGACGGCGTCAGGCGACCAGCCCGGCCAGCTTGCGCAGCGACTCGTTCAGGGCCGCCGTCGCCGAGTCCCTGAGCTTGCCGGCCATCAGCGACACGGCCGCGCCCGTGAACTCCCCGTCGATCCTCAGCGTCGTGGCGGATCCGCCGGACTCCGGCGTCAGCGTGTACCGCGTGACAACCGTGACCGCCATCGGTCCCTTGCCGCGGATGGCGAGCGTGCGCGCCGGCTCCAGTTCCTCGATGGTCCACTCGACCTCCGCCGGGAAGCCCATCAGCTTCATGTTCTCCTGGAAGGTCCCGCCGACCTCGAGGGCCGAGGGGCCGCCGGCCGGGAAGTCCGTGTGGGTCGCGTTCCACTCGCCGTACGACGGCCAGTCCGTCAGCTGTGCCCAGACCTTCTCGGCGGGTGCCTCGATACGTGCCTCCGCGCTGACTTCGGCCATGCGACCACCTCTTCGTGTCGGGCTCGGGTGTCGCGGAACGTAGCCGTGAGGCCCGCAACATTCAATAGTGATGAACCGTCAGATGTGCGGGCCGGGCCGCCGACATGTGGAGGGCAAGGCGGCGCGCGCCGCATCGCCGTCTTGCGTCAGATCTCCTCCCCAAGGAGGAGATTTCCGTCCCGGGAGTCCACTTCGCGTGGGACGCCGAGATGGTTCCCCTCGTGGATGCCCGACAGCGAAATAGTTGATGGGGTGAACATGTGCAGCCCCGTATCCCCCGGCAGTCCACCCAGGAACAGGACTCCCGGCGCCAGGACGCCGCCCGGCCCAGTGACGAGCTGACGGCGGTGGTGTCCGGCGCGCGCCGCCGGGCGGTCCGGGACGGGGACCGGCACGTCGACACGGCCCATCTGCTGCACTCGCTCCTCGAACACGACCCGGCCGTCCACGCCGTCCTCGGCGAGGGGCCGCAGGTCGCCCGGCTGCTCGGCTATCTCGTCCAGCGCAGTATCGGCTACGGCCTGCGCTGGCAGGGCGCCGTCGAGGACTCCGGGGCGGTGCCCGTCGTACCGGACGCCGACGGTCTCTCGCCGCTGGCCGCCGACGCCATGCACGACAGCTGTCTGCGGGCCGCCCGGCGCGGCGACTCGCTGGCGCGCGGCCTCGACCTGCTCGGGGCGCTCGTGCGGGACCCGCGCGCCCGCGCCGTGGAGGTGCTGCACCGCGCCGGCGTCGACGTGGACGGCCTGCGGGCCCGCATCGACAAGGAGGGTGCGCTCTAGGCCGTCCGCGTCCAGCCAACGAGACAGGTGTCACCGGGGATGACGCTCATGTCATCGCCTGTCATCATGGGCCGGTGCGCACGTCTGAGAGCGGCCTGGCAGGCCGCGGCAAAGGGATCGGGCTCGGTCTCGCGATCGTCTCCGCCATCGCCTTCGGTGGTTCCGGTGTCGCGGCGAAGCCGCTGATCGAGGCGGGGCTCGACCCGCTCCATGTGGTGTGGCTGCGGGTCGCGGGCGCGGCCCTCGTGATGCTGCCGCTCGCCGTACGCCATCGCGCCCTGGTCCGCCGTCGGCCCGCCCTGCTCGCGGGGTTCGGACTGCTGGGTGTGGCCGGTGTGCAGGCGTTCTACTTCGCCTCCATCTCCCGTATCCCGGTCGGTGTCGCGCTGCTCGTGGAGTACCTGGCGCCGGCGCTCGTCCTCGGCTGGGTGCGGTTCGTGCAGCGGCGGCCCGTCACCCGCGCCGCCGCCGTCGGTGTCGTCCTCGCGGTGGGCGGGCTCGCCTGTGTCGTCGAGGTGTGGGCGGGGCTCGGCTTCGACGCCCTCGGGCTGCTCCTCGCGCTCGGCGCCGCCTGCTGCCAGGTCGGCTACTTCGTCCTGTCCGACCAGGGCAGCGACTCCGGCGCCGACGCCCCCGACCCGCTCGGCGTCATCGCGTACGGCCTTCTGGTCGGCGCCGCCGTGCTCACCGTGATCGCCCGCCCGTGGGCGATGGACTGGGCCGTGCTCGGCGGCACCGCGCACATGGACGGCACACCCGTCCCGGCCGTGCTGCTGCTGGCCTGGATCGTCCTCCTCGCCACCGTCGTCGCGTACGTCACCGGCGTGGTCTCGGTCCGCCGGCTCTCGCCGCAGGTCGCCGGGGTCGTCGCCTGCCTGGAGGCGGTCATCGCGACCGTGCTGGCCTGGTTCCTGCTCGGCGAGCACCTGTCCGCCCCGCAGATCGTCGGCGGTGCCGTCGTCCTGGCCGGTGCCTTCATCGCGCAGTCGTCGGCGCCCGCGAAGGGGGCGCCGCAGCCTGTGGCGGCCGGCGGTGTCGATACCGAGTTGTCCGAGCGGGAAAACGTCGCCTAAGGTGCCCGATCATGCCGTTGACACGCGTTCTTCCGCCTCCGGCCGCCTGAGGCGGGCCTTCCGGATCGTCCGCCCGGCCGTGCCGGGCGGTGCCGCGCTGCCCGCAGACGTGTCCCCCGGACCCCGCTGAGCCGGGTCCGTCCACCTTCTGCGCGTTCCCGGAGAACCACTCGTGTCGAACACCGCTCTGTCCGGCCTGCCCGTCGGGCGTGGCCTGCTCTTCCTGATCGTCGCCGGCGCCGCCTGGGGCACCGCGGGCGCCGCCGCCTCCCTGGTCTACCGGGCCAGTGACATGGGGCCGGTCACGCTGTCCTTCTGGCGCTGCGCGGTCGGCTTCGTGCTGCTGCTCGCCGTCCATCTGATGCGTCCGCGCACCCGCGCGGCCGATCCCGCGCCGCTGCGGCGCAAGCTGTCGCGGGCCGGGGCCACGGGCCTGGGCCTTGCCGTCTTCCAGACCGCCTACTTCGCGGCCGTCCAGGCCACCGGTCTCGCCGTCGGCACCGTCGTCACGCTCGGCGCCGGTCCCGTGTTCATCGCGCTCGGCGCCCGGCTGATGCTGGGCGAGCGGCTGGGGCGCGGGGGAGTGGCCGCCGTGGCCGGCGCGCTCACCGGGCTCGGGGTGATGGCGCTCGGCGACGCCGGGGCGAGCGTACGGCCCGCCGGTGTGCTGCTGGCGCTGCTGTCCGCGGCGGGGTACTCCGTGATGACGCTGCTGACCCGCAAGTGGGGCCGCGACGGAGCTGCCGACGCCGCCTCCACGTCCGTGTGGGCCTTCGCGGTGACCAGCGTGTGCCTGCTGCCGCTGGCCCTGGCCGAGGGACTCGTCCCGCACGCGGCCGAACCCGCCCGGGTCGGCTGGCTGCTGCTCTACATCGCGGCCGTGCCGACCGCGCTCGCCTACGCCCTCTACTTCGCGGGGGCGGCCGCCGTCCGCTCGGCCACGGTGTCCGTGATCATGCTGCTTGAGCCGGTCAGCGCGGCGGTGCTGGCGGTGCTCCTGCTCGACGAGCAGCTCACGGCGGCGACCTGCCTGGGCACCCTGCTGATGCTCGGGTCCGTCGTCGGGCTCGCGCTGGCGGAGGCCCGGGGAGCCCGCCGGGACCGCCCGCACCCGGCGGGGTGACCCGCGGGGGCCCGTCGCCGGGCGAGGGCCCGCCGGGACCGGCTCGGGGAGGCCGCCGGGACCCGCCCCCGCCCGGCGGGGTGACCCGCGGGGCCCCCGCTGGCCGGGCGAGGCCCCCGCGTCCTCGGCCCTCAGGCGAGGTAGTCCGGCAGCGCCGTGTCGGGGGCGAGGGCGGGGTCGCCGACGGGGGTGTCGTAGCCCTTGCGCAGTGGGACGACGCCGGCCCAGTGGGGGAGCGCCAGGTCCTCGGGTTCGTCGTTGACGCCGCCGGTGCGGAGCTTGGCGGAGACCTCTCCCAGGTCGAGGCGGATCACCGCGGTGGCCGCCAGCTCCTTCTTGTTCGCCGGCCGGGAGTCGGCGGACCGGCCCGGTACGACGTGGTCGACCAGGGCGTCCAGGGCGAGCCGCTTCTCCTCGGGGTCGGTCACCTGGTGGGCGGTGCCGTGCACCACGACCGAGCGGTAGTTGATCGAGTGGTGGAAGGCCGAGCGGGCCAGGATCAGCGCGTCCACGTGCGTGACCGTCAGACAGACGGGGAGCCCGGGGTCGGGCTCGCCGGTCACCCGCAGCGGGCGCGATCCGGTCGAGCCGTGGACGTAGAGCGTTTCGCCGACGCGGGCGAACAGCGTGGGCAGCACGACCGGGGCGCCGTCGCGGACGAAGCCGAGGTGGCAGACGTAGGCCTCGTCGAGTATCGAGTGCACCAGCTCCTTGTCGTACGACGCCCGTTCCGGGGAGCGGGTGGGGACGGTGCGCTCCGTCGGTGTGTAGGCGCCGGGCGGCGGGGTCGGCTGCTGGGTCACCTGCATGGCGCTCTCCATTGCACTAGTGCATAATGTCGTTTGTGCTAGGAGAATATCGGATCGAAGGCCGGCGGGCGACGGAGATTGCGTCGAGCGTCGAGCGCGGGGTCGGCACGGGCGAGCTGGAACCCGGCCAACTGCTCCCGCCCATGCGGGAGTTGGCCACAGACCTGGGCGTGAACCCGAACACGGTCGCCGCCGCCTACCGCATCCTGCGGGAGCGCGGCGTCATCGAGACCGCGGGGCGCCGGGGCAGCCGGGTGCGGCCCCGGCCCGCCACGACCGGACGCGAGTACACCCGGGTCGAGGTGCCCGAGGGCGTCCGGGACGTGGCGAGCGGCAACCCCGACCCGGCGCTGCTGCCGTCGCTGGCGCGGGCGTTCGCCGCCGCCGGTGAGCAGGGCGACCGCGAGCCCGTCCTGTACGGCGCCGATCCCGTGGAGCCCGAGCTGGCGAGCCTCTCGCGGGCCGGTCTGGACGCCGCAGGGGTGCCGCCGGGGCCGCAGGCCGTCGCCTCGGGCTCGCTCGACGCCATCGAACGCGTCCTGGAGGCCCACCTCAAGCCCGGCGACACCGTCGCCGTCGAGGACCCCGGCTGGGGCAGCCTGCTCGATCTGATCCCGGCTCTGGGGCTGCGACTCGCCCCGGTGGGCGTCGACGACGACGGACCGCTCCCCGAGGACGTACAGCGGGCCCTCGCCTCCGGCGCACGGGCCCTGATCGTCACCGACCGCATGCAGAACCCCACCGGCGCCGTCGTGAGCGCCACACGCTCGCGTGCCCTGCGCTCGGTCCTGCGGGACCACCCCGACGTGCTGCTGATCGAGGACGACCACGGGCACGGGATCGTCGACCAGCCGCTGCACCCCCTCGCGGGCGGGACCCGGCACTGGGCCTTCGTCCGCTCGGTCGCCAAGGCGTACGGACCGGACCTGCGGCTCGCCGTGCTGACCGGCGACGACGTCACCGTGGACCGGGTACGCGGACGGCAGCGGCTCGGCGCCGGCTGGGTCAGCCGGCTGGTGCAGCGGGCCGTGGTCCGGCTGTGGACCGACGGCGGACACGATCCGGCGGCCGTGGCGGCGGCGTACGGCGAACGCCGCGATCTGCTGCTGCGGGCGCTGGCCGAGCGCGGCATCGAGGCCCACGGGCGCAGCGGCCTGAACGTCTGGGTGCCGGTGCCCGACGAGACCGGTGCGGTGTCGCGGCTGCTGCACGCCGGGTGGGCGGTCGCCCCGGGCGCCCGTTTCCGCACGGCCTCCCCGCCCGGCATCAGGATCACGACGTCGACCTTGCGGCCGGAGGAGACCGGTCCGTTGGCGGACGCGGTGGCGGCGGCGCTGGGACCGGGACCGGTGCGGAGCTACGTCTGAGCCCCGGTCGTCGCCCGGGTCAGGTGCCCCGCTTCACCTGGGTCAGGGCCGCTCCCGCCAGGACTATGACCGCCCCGACCGGGGTCGACCAGGCCAGGGACTCGCCCAGGACGGCCACGCCCGCCGCCGTGGCGATCACCGGGATGAAGTAGGTGACCATCTGTGCCGTGGTCGGCCCGACCTCCGCGACCAGGCCGTACTGGATCAGCACCGCCAGCCCGGTGCCGAGCGCGCCCAGCGCGACGACCGCCAGCAGGGGCAGCAGTGAGAAGCGCGCCGGGAAGGACGTGAACAGGGGAGTGACGATCGCCAGTTGCACCGTGGCCAGCAGCAACTGCGCGCCGGTCAGCGACAGATGCGACGAGCCGTTCCCGGCCAGAGTGCGGCGGACGTAGATCCAGCCGATCGGGTAGCTCAGCGAGGCCAGCAGTGCCATCGCCGTCCCCTTCGCGTCCAGTCCGTGGAAGCCCTGCCATGCGCCCAGCACCGTCAGCACGCCGATGAACCCGATCCCCAGCCCGGCGACCCGTACGCGCGTGGGCCGGTCCTCGGAGAGGGCGACCATCGACAGGGCCATGCCCCACAGCGGCGAGGTCGCGTTGCAGATACCGGCGAGCGTCGACGGGATCGTCAGCTCGGAGTACGCGAACAGCGAGAACGGCAGCGCGTTCAGCAGGAACGCGGCCACCGTCAGATGCCCCCAGGTGCGCGCCCCGCGCGGCAGCCGCTCCCGCTTGACCGCCATCGCCGCCGCGAGCACCGCCGTGCCGAACACCAGCCGGCCCAGGGTGACCTGGAAGGGCGCGAACCCGTCGGTGCCCACCTTGATCAGCAGAAAGCTGAAACCCCAGATCAGGGAGAGGGCGGCGAACCGCAGCCGCCAGTCGAGGCGGGGGCGGGAGCGGGGGAGGTCCGGTGCGGCGGCCGGGGTGCGCGACGGGGTGGCGGTGGTCATGGCATCTACGATGCGGCACGATGATCTCGTAGCACGATCGAGATTTCGCGCACGATATCTCGTAGCATCACTTACATGTTGAACCTGGAGCGCCTGCGCACCCTCGACGCCCTCGCCCGGCACGGCTCGGTCAGCGGCGCGGCCGAGGGGCTGCACATCACGACCTCGGCCGTCTCCCAGCAGATGTCCAAGCTGGAGCGCGAGGTCGGCCAGCGGCTGCTCGCCAAGAACGGCCGGGGGGTGCGGCTCACCGACGCCGGGCGGCTGCTCGCCGATCACGCGGCCCGCATCCTCTCGCAGGTCGAACTCGCCCAGTCCGACCTGGAGGCGCAGCGCGGACAGGTGGTCGGCGAGCTGCGGCTCGTCGCCTTCCCCACCGCGCTGCGCGGGCTCTTCCCGGCCGCGCTCTCCGCCCTGCGCGCCGAACACCCCGCGCTGCGCGTGCACTCACGCGAGCTGGAGCCCGAGGGCGGGGTCGCGGCGGTGGTCCGCGGGGACGCCGATCTCGCCGTCGTCCTCGACTGGTACAACAAGCCGCTGCCGATGCCCGAGGGCCTCGCGAAGGCGTCCATCCTCAAGGACCGCGTCGAGATCGCCATGCCCGAGGGGCATCCGCTGGCCGGACGCACCGAGGTCACCATGGAGGACTTCGCGGACGACGAGTGGGTCGCCTGGCCCGAGGGCGAGTTCTGCCACGACTGGCTGCTCTACACCCTGCGCACCGAGGGCATCGAGCCGCGCATCGCCCACCGGGCCGAGGAGCACCACACCCAACTGGCCCTCGTCGCCGCCGGACTGGGTGTCTGCGTGGCGCCCCGGCTCGGCCGGGACCCCATGCCGCCCGGGGTGCGGGCGGTGCCGGTGCGCGAGAGCGTCCACCGCCACATCTACGCCGTGTGGCGCACGGACGCGGACCGCCGCCCGTCGATCCGGGCGGCGGTGCGGGCGCTGCGCTCGGCGGCGGACGCCGTCTGAGCGCCTGCTACGCCGAGCCGAGCTTCCGGAAGTCCCAGGACACGATCTTCTCCGGGGTCAGCCGGATCCAGGCGTGCCGCCCGTCGTGCGGCATCTCCTCGATGCCGAAGTTCTTGCGGGCGAACAGCGTCTCCGGTACGTCGAGTTCGGCGCACAGCTCGCCGACCCGCGGGGCCTCGCCCACGAAGTCGACGGTGCCGGACAGCTCCACCCCGCGCAGCTGCTCGTACTCCTCGCCCGTGTCGATCACGATCGCCACCCGAGGATCGCGGCGCAGATCGGCCCACCGCTTGCTGCGGACCACCGAGTACAGCCACAGCGACGTACCGTCCCACGCGAACCACAGGGCGCTGACATGCGGAAAGCCGTCGGCGGACACCGTGGCGACCCGGCAGGTGCGCTGCTCGGTGAGGAACGCGTCCAGCTCGCCCGGCGACATCATGATCTTCCGGCCCCGGCGCTGAGTGACGGTCATACGGCCCCCTCTTCCTTCTCCCACGTCGTGCCAGAGGAGAGATCCTCTGACATCACGTCAGAAAAGGATGAGTCGTCTTCCGTCCCCACGCAATGGTGGCTACGCTCACCGCCCACGCCGCCGGCCCCTGGGGGAGCCATGCCGCAGCACGCCGAGCTCAGCGAACTCCTCGACCCCGCGACCACCGTCCTGCTCACCGTCGAGTGCCAGAACGGCGTCGTCGGCCCGGACAGCGCCCTGCCCGAACTCGCCGACGCGGCCCGCGGCTCGGGCGCCCTCGCCCGGGTGGCCCGGCTGGTCGACGCCGCCCACGCGAGCGGCGTACAGGTGATCCACGCCGTCGCCGAACGCCGCCCGGACGGCCGCGGCGCCAACCGCAACGCCCGCCTCTTCCGCGCCGCCGAGCGGCTGCCCGTACGGCAACTGTCCGGCACCGACGCGGTCCGGGTGGCGGCGCCGATCGAGGTCGCCGACGAGGACCTGGTCGTACGACGGCTGCACGGCCTGTCCCCGATCCAGGGCACCGACGTCGACGCCCTGCTGCGCAACCTCGGCTGCCGCACGCTCGTCGTCGCGGGCGTCTCGGCCAACGTGGCCGTGCCCAACGCCGTCCTCGACGCGGTGAACCGCGGCTATGTGGTGGTCGTCCCCCGTGACGCCATCGCGGGGGTACCCCCCGAATACACCCCCGCGATGATCGCCCACACCCTCGCGCTCGTCGCCACCGTCGTCACCACGGACGAGGTGCTGGACGGCTTCGCGCGGGCGGCGCGCGTCAGGCCAGCGTGATGGAGCCGCCGGCCACGTCGATCTTCTTGGCGGGCAGCGGCTGGGTCGCCGGGCCCTTCTTCACACTGCCGTCCAGGACGGAGAACTGGCTGCCGTGACAGGCGCAGGACAGCGTGTCCTCCTTGAGGTCCGTCATGGGGCAGTTCTGGTGCGTGCAGATCGTCGAGAAGGCCTTGAAGTCACCGGCCGCCGGCTGCGAGACGACCACCTTCTCGGCGTCGAAGACCTTGGCGCCGCCCTCCGGGATGTCCGCCGTCTTCGCGAGCGCGGCACCGCCGCCACCGCCCGCCGCCGCTCCCTGCTCCGTGGACGAGCCGGACGCCTCGTCCTCGGACCCGCACGCGGTCAGCGCGACGGCGAGCCCCGCCGCGCCCACCGCCGCCACGACGGTACGGCGGCTCGGGCCCGGCTTCGGCTGTACTGATTCGCTGGTCATGCTGACGTTTCCTTCCGGTCATCCGTGATCTGCCGAGAGGTACGGTCCCTGGGGACCCCCTGTTCAGACGCTGCGGAAATCCTGTCGTGCCCGGCCTCGGACGCGGGTAAAGAGGAGCTGTCGGTCCGCTGTCGACAGCTGTCGGTCCGCTGTCGGCGCGGCGGCGCACCGGGCCCCGGACCGCACCTCCCCGCCAGTAACCTGGGGCGATGCTCAAGGAAGTCATCGCGACCCGCTACATCACGCCCCTGCGTGAGGGCGGCTCGCTGCCGGGACTCGTCGAGGCCGACGACCTCGGGACCTACGTCATGAAGTTCACCGGGGCCGGACAGGGCCGCAAGACGCTGGTGGCGGAGGTCGTCTGCGGCGAACTCGCCCGCCGGCTCGGCCTGCGGGTGCCCCGGCTGGTCACGATGGAGCTCGACCCGGTACTGGGGCTCGGCGAGCCCGAACAGCAGGTGCAGGACCTGCTCCGGTCCAGCGGCGGCACCAACCTCGGCATGGACTTCCTCTCCGGCGCGCTGGGCTTCGACCCGCTCGCCTTCGAGGTGAGCCCCGAGGAGGCCGGCCGCGTCCTGTGGTTCGACGCGCTGGTGAACAACGTCGACCGCTCCTGGCGCAACCCCAACCTGCTGATGTGGCAGGGCGAACTGTGGCTCGTCGACCACGGCGCCACGATGATCTGGCACCACAACTGGCCCGGCGCCGACGCCTCCGCCGCCCGCCCCTACGACGCCTCGGACCACGCCCTGGCCCGGTTCGCGCCCGACCTCGCCGGCGCCGCCGCCGAGCTGGCACCCCGGGTCACCGAGGACCTGCTGACCGAGGTCACCGCCGAGATCCCGGACGTCTGGCTGGCCGGCGAGCCCGGCTTCGACACCGCCGACGACCTGCGGCGGGCCTATGTGCGGCCGCTGCTCGCGCGCGCGGCCGGCGTCCACGAGCGCGTCACCGGAATCGAGGAGGTCGCGTGAGCGAGAGGCACATCCACATGGCGGGCCACGTCGTCGAGCGCCACATCATCCGCGGCGGCGAGGCGAACGAACGGGACGTCTTCGAGTACGCCCTCCTGCGCGTCGTCCCCCGGGTCGAGCGCGGCGAGTGTGTCAACGCCGGTGTCCTCGTGTACTGCCGGGCCCGCGGCTACCTGGGCGCCCGCACCCACCTCGACGAACGGCGGCTGCTCGCCCTCGACCCGGATGCGGACGTGGCCGGTGTACGGGCCGCCCTCGACGCGGTCGAGCGCGTCTGCGGCACCGGCGAGACGGCGGGCCAGGCCGCGGGCGACGACGCGGGACGCCGTTTCCGCTGGCTGATCGCGCCCCGCTCGACGGTCGTGCAGCCGGGGCCCGTGCACACCGGGCTCACCCTCGACCCGGTGGCCGAGACGGAACGGCTGCTGGATCGGCTGGTGCGGTGAGGGGCAGGTAATGGATCACATGCGCGCGGTGGCCGTTGACACCGCGTGCCAGGACTTCTAGCGTCACGTCCATCGAAGGTACTAAGCGGTCGCTCACCTGAGGAGAGTCACTGATGTCCACCACTGAGCAGCGGGTCGCCGTCGTCACCGGCGCAGCGCGCGGCATCGGCGCCGCCACCGCGGTACGGCTGGCCGCCGAGGGTCGCGCGGTCGCCGTCATCGACCTCGACGAGGCCGCCTGCAAGGACACCGTGGAGAAGATCACCGCGGCCGGCGGCACGGCCCTCGCGGTCGGCTGCGACGTGTCGGACGAGGCGCAGGTGGAGGCCGCGGTCGCCCGGATCGCCGACGAGCTGGGCGCCCCGACGATCCTGGTCAACAACGCCGGTGTGCTCCGTGACAACCTGCTGTTCAAGATGAGCGTCTCCGACTGGGACACCGTCATGAACGTGCACCTGCGCGGCGCCTTCCTGATGTCGAAGGCCTGCCAGAAGCACATGGTGGACGCGGGCTTCGGCCGGATCGTCAACCTGTCGTCGTCCTCCGCGCTCGGCAACCGCGGCCAGGCCAACTACTCCGCCGCCAAGGCCGGTCTGCAGGGCTTCACCAAGACCCTCGCCAAGGAGCTCGGCAAGTTCGGCGTCACCGCCAACGCGGTCGCCCCCGGCTTCATCGCCACCGAGATGACCAAGGCCACCGCGGACCGCGTCGGCATGGGCTTCGAGGACTTCAAGGCCGCCGCCGCCACCCAGATCCCGGTGGCCCGCGTCGGCGAGCCCGAGGACATCGCCAACGCCATCGCCTTCTTCACCGGCGAGGCCGCCGGCTTCGTCTCCGGCCAGGTCCTGTACGTGGCCGGCGGACCGCTCGACTAGGGCCGAGGAGCCACCGACATGACTGAACTTCCCGCACTCTCCGGCAAGGTCGCCCTCATCACGGGCGCCAGCCGCGGCATCGGCTACGGCGTCGCCGAGGCGCTCGTCGCCCGCGGCGACCGCGTGGTCATCACCGGCCGCAACGAGGACGCCCTCAAGGAGGCCGTCGAGCAGCTCGGCGCCGACCGGGCCGTGTACGTGGCCGGCAAGGCGCACGACGAGGCCCACCAGACCGTGGCCGTCGAGCGCGCCATGGAGTCCTTCGGCCGCGTCGACTACCTGGTCAACAACGCTGGCACCAACCCGGTGTTCGGGCCGATCGCCGACCTCGACCTCGGTGTCGCGCGCAAGGTGTTCGAGACCAACGTGATCTCGGCGCTGGGCTTCGCGCAGAAGACCTGGCACGCCTGGCAGAAGGACAACGGCGGCGCGATCGTCAACATCGCCTCCGTGGCCGGCATCGCGCCCTCGCCGTTCATCGCCGCCTACGGCGTCAGCAAGGCCGCGCTGATCAACCTCACCCAGCAGCTCGCGCACGAGTTCGCGCCCAGGGTGCGGGTCAACGCGATCGCGCCGGCCGTGGTGAAGACGAAGTTCGCGCAGGCCCTCTACGAGGGCCGCGAGGAGGAGGCCGCCGCGTCCTACCCGCTGGCCCGCCTCGGCGTACCGTCCGACATCGGCGGCGCGGCCGCGTTCCTCACCTCCGACCAGTCCGACTGGGTCACCGGACAGACGCTCGTCGTCGACGGCGGCATCTTCCTCAACGCCGGCGTCGGCTGATCCGCACCGCTCCGGCACCGTCTTCCGCCGATCCGACAAGGGCGCCGCTGTACGACAGTGGCGCCCTTGTGCGTGTATCGGACGATCGGTGACTCTCTGACAACGTAGTCAAACCACATACGCAAAAGTGCTCCCAAGACGAGAGGTTCACAGGCCGTGAGCCTGCGGTATGTTTTGCCGACCCTTGGTATGGCAGATCGAGGAGCGTGCGCGTGTTCAAGCGGATCCGACGCCTGCGTCAGGTGGCGGCCATCGCATCCATAACGTCCCTGGTGGCTGGATGCGGCGTCCTCTCATCCGACTCCTCGGAGGAGCAGGGCCCGATCATCGTGGGGACGACGGCTGCACCAAGCACCCTCGACCCCGCCGCGGCCTGGGACAGTTCCTGGGAACTGTTCCGGAACATCTATCAGACGCTGCTCAGTTACCCCTCGGGGGCGAGCGCGCCCGAGCCGGACGCCGCGGAGGAGTGCCGGTTCACGGACGGCTCCAACAAGAAGTACCAGTGCGAACTGCGCGAGGGTCTGAAGTTCTCCGACGGGCACGCGCTGAACGCGCAGGCCGTCAAGCACTCGATCGACCGCATCCGGAAGATCAACGTCAACGGCGGCCCGGCCGGACTGCTCGGCAGCCTCGACCGCGTCCAGGTGCTCAACGACCGCGAGGTCGTCTTCCACCTCAACAAGGCCGACGCCACCTTCCCGTTCGTGCTCGCCACCCCCGCGATGTCGATCGTGGACCCCGAGGAGTACCCGGCCGGCAAGCTGCGCGAGGAGAGCTCGATCGTCGGCTCCGGTCCGTACAACCTGCAGTCCTACGACGAGGGCAAGCAGGCCGAACTCGTCAAGAACGACACCTACAACGGGTACGCGGAGCGGAAGAACGCCGCGGTCACCATCCGCTACTTCCAGGACTCGCCCACCATGGTCGGCGCGCTGCGCGACAAGGAGCTCGACGTCGCCTTCCGCGGTCTCAACGCCGACGACATCGTCGAGCTCCAGGCCGACGACAAGGACGAACTCCAGATCACCGAGGGCTTCGGCACCGAGATCAACTACCTGGTGTTCAACCCGAAGGACCCCACGGCCGGCAAGACCGCCGTCCGCAAGGCCATCGCCCAGATCGTCGACCGCCCCGCGATCGCCCACAAGGTCTACAAGGACACCGTCGAGCCGCTGTACTCGATGGTCCCCAAGGGCCTGACCGGCCACACCACCGGCTTCTTCGACGACTTCGGCGACCCCAGCAAGGCCAAGGCCCGCAAGATCCTCACCGAGGCGGGCATCTCGACACCGGTGTCGCTGACCCTCTGGTACACCAGCGACCGCTACGGCTCCTCCACCAAGGCCGAGTTCGAGGAGCTGAAGCGCCAGCTGGAGAAGTCGGGGCTCTTCCAGATCACCCTCAAGAGCCGCCCGTGGAAGACGTACGTCTCCGGCTACCAGAAGGGCGAGTACCCGGTGTTCGGCCGTGGCTGGTTCCCCGACTTCCCGGACGCGGACAACTTCATCGCGCCCTTCGTCGGCGACCAGAACGCCCTCGGCACGCCCTATGTCTCGCCGAAGATCACCGAGACGCTGCTGCCCAGCTCCCGCGCCCAGAGCGACCGGGCCAACGTCGTCAAGGACTTCGAGGAGGCGCAGCGCATCCTCGTCGACGACGCGCGGCTGCTGCCGCTGTGGCAGGGCCGCCAGTACGTGGCGGCCAGCACGGAGATCTCCGGCTCGGAGCGGGCCCTCGACCCGTCGACGATCATGATGGTGGGCGAGCTGTACCGCAAGACCAGCTGGTAGACACGCTCTTCCCCGGGTCACGGGGGCGGGAGGTACGGTCCGCGAGGCGATTGTCAGTGGCCGCCTGTAGGTTCGGAGAATCAACAGGCGGCCCTTGGCCGTGGACCGCACACCGTCCACCGCACACCGTAAGGAAGTTGACGTGACCGACATCGCCATGCTGCCCGAGTCCTGGCGCGGGGTTCTGGGCGACGAACTGCAGCAGCCCTACTTCAAGGAGCTGACGGAGTTCGTCGAGGAGGAGCGGGCGAAGGGTCCCGTCTACCCGCCGCGCGAGGAGGTCTTCGCCGCCCTCGACGCGACGCCGTACGACAAGGTCAAGGTGCTCGTCCTCGGCCAGGACCCGTACCACGGCGAGGGCCAGGGCCACGGCCTGTGCTTCTCGGTCCGCCCCGGCGTGAAGACCCCGCCGTCCCTGCGGAACATCTACAAGGAGATGCAGGAGGAGCTCGGCCTCCCCATCCCCGACAACGGCTATCTGATGCCCTGGGCCCAGCAGGGCGTCCTCCTGCTGAACGCGGTGCTGACGGTCCGCGCCGGCGAGGCCAACTCGCACAAGGGCAAGGGCTGGGAGAAGTTCACCGACGCCGTGATCCGCGCCGTGGCGAGCCGCCCCGACCCGGCGGTGTTCGTCCTGTGGGGGAACTACGCGCAGAAGAAGCTCCCCCTCATCGACGAGACCCGGCACGTGGTCGTCAAGGGCGCCCACCCCTCGCCGCTCTCGGCCCGCAAGTTCTTCGGCTCCCACCCGTTCACCCAGATCAACGAGGCCGTCGCCCGGCAGGGCCACGAGCCGATCGACTGGCGCATCCCCAACCTGGGCTGAGCTGACTAGGGCCTTTCGTTTGGATCATGCCGGGCTCGCGGGGTCTGGTGCCGCACCTCGCCGCGTTGTCGTCGGTTGCCATGGCTCCGCCATGGCGCCCTCCTCCGCCTTGCGATGCACGGCACCAGACCCCGCTCCCTGATCCGGCCTGATCCAAACGAAAGACCCTAGGGCGCGTCCCCCAGGTGGCGCTCCAGTCGGCGGATCTCCGCCCGCACCCCGTCCCCGTAGCTGTCGTCGCCCAGCGCCCCGGCCGCGCCCCGCGCCCGTCGCAGATGGGCCCGCGCGGCCTCGGCGCGGTCGAGCTTGACGTAGTCGGCCGCCAGGTTCAGATGCAGCGAGGGGTACAGCGCCTTGAGCGCGGGGACGCTGCGGGGGCCGTCGGTGGGCCCGGTGCCGCCGGCGCTCTCCGCCTCGGTCAACGCCCGCAGGTCCCACGCCAGTTCGTCGGTGGGATCGTCGTGGGTGTCGGCCAGATAGTGGGCCAGGGTGCAGCGGTGCAGGGGGTCGCCGTCCGCGCCCAGCTCGGTCCACAGATCGAGCAGACGGCGGCGGGCCTCCTCGCGGTCACCGGCGTGATGCAGGATGACGACCTGCCCGATGCGTGTCAGCACGGCCTCGGAAGCCGTGCGCTCCTGTCGCTCCGTCACCGCGTCCTCCGGGCCCTCGTCGGCTGGTCCCTCCTGACGCTAAGGGCTGTCCCGTCATTCCCGGTGGATCAGCGCGCGGCGTCGGATGCGGTGCATCGCAAGGCGGAGGGTCGTCCGCATACTGGATGTATGCGGACGACCCGACAACGCGGCGAGGTGCCGTAGCTGTCGTCGCGCGCCCGCCAAGCATGACGGGACAGCCCTTAGCCGCCCGCCCCGGCGATCCCGGTCAAGCGGCCCCGTAGCCGGCCGCCCATCGGACTGCGGAGGGCCGGGCGGGATCACCGGCCGTACGCCTGGTCGCAGATGCGTGCCTCCTGGCTGTCGGGCCGCCAGCCGCCGTACTTCCGGCCGAGCGCGCAGACGTCGGCGTTCCCCCCGGCGTCCTGGCGGAGTTGCCGGGCCACGTCGGGCACCGTGACCCGCGGGGCGGTGGTGGGGGCCGGGCGGCGCGGGGCGCGCTTCTCCGGCTGGGGGCGCGGGGCCGCCGGGGCCGGCCGGGAGGTGTGCGACGGTGCCGCGGGCGCGGCGGACCGCTTCGGGTCCGGGCGCCGGGAGGGGCCGATGAGCGCCAGCGCCTCACGGGCCGGCGCCTGGACGACCTCGGGGTGGGTGTGCCCGCTCGGCAGGGGAGGGGCGGGCCGAACCGGTGTCGCCCGGGGTGCGGAGGCCGGCGGGGCCTGGACCGTCGTACAGCCCGTGAGGGCCGAGACGGCCGCGGTGACCAGAAGGGTCGCGGTGGTCGTCGATCGATGCACCCGCTCCACTCTGGTGGGTGCCGGGGCCGCCCGGAGAGCGGACAGGCGCAGGTTGGTCCGCACGGGTGATCTCCGGCCCCGTACGGGCGGCCCCGGCCCTCTCAGGGTGACGTCACTCGCCGGTCGCGCCGTCGATCCGCTCGCGCAGCAGGTCGGCGTGCCCGTTGTGACGGGCGTACTCCTCGATCATGTGCGTGTAGATCCAGCGCAGGTTGTAGCGCTTGCCCGTGCGGGCGTGGGCGCCTTCCGACAGGTCGTCCAGGCCGAAGCGCGCGGCGTGCTGCCGGGCCTTGTCGATCTCCGCCTGCCAGCCGGCGTACGCCTGCTCCCAGGTGTCGCCGGGGGAGAAGTGGAACTCGCCGTCGGGGTCGGCGTCCCTGTAGTAGACCGGGCCGGCGTCCTCGGCGGCCATGACCCGGCGGAACCAGCCGCGCTCCACCTCCGTCATGTGCCGGACCAGTCCCATGAGGGTCAGCTCGGACGGCTCGGCGGAGGGGGTGCGCAGTTGGTCCTCGGTCAGGCCCTCGCACTTCCACGCCAGGGTCTGCCGGTGGTACTCGAGCCAGCCCTCCAGCATGGTGCGCTCGTCGGCGGTGGTGGACGGTTCATGGCGTTCGGTCGTCATCCGAGCATGATCGCCCAACTCGGCCTCGGGGACCAGGAGTTTGCCGGGCGGCGAGGTCAGGGGCCGGACATCCCCGCGAGAAGTTCACGCAGTCCGGCCCGGACCTCCTCCAGGCTCGGCACCTCGTTGCTGAAGGAGCCGGCCACACAGCTGAAGAGGAGTCCGTCCGCCCACGCGACGAGGGAGAGCACATGGCGGCCGGGGGCCGGTGAGCCCGCCGCGGTGAGCAGCGCGCCGAGCTGGTCGCGGAAACGGCGGCCCGTCGCGTCGAAGTATGCCCGCAGCTCCGGCCGGCGCGTGGCTTCCAGGGCCAGCTCGTAGCGGGCCAGCGTCAGCGCGCGGTGGCGGGTGAGGGAGCGGTGGGTCGCCAGGGCCAGCCCGTCGGCCAGGGCGTCGAGGCCGCCGCGCGGGTCGGGCATCTCCTCCAGGGCCAGCACCCGCGCCTCGCGCTCGGCCAGCCGGCGTACCGCCAGCTCCAGCAGGGCCTGCCGGGTGCGGGCCACATTGGACGTCGCGCCCTGCGGCAGGCCGGCCGCCTCGTCGACCGCCCGGTGGGTCAGTCCGCGCATCCCGCGCTCGGCCAGCAGTGCGAGGGCGGTGTCGGCGACGAGATCGGCGCGGGCGGCGGACGGTGTGTGTACGGGCATGGGGGCCAACCTACCCCGCTGCACTACGTCTGTAGTACGGTCGAAGCGTCGGGTACTACACCTGTAGTCACTCTGGAGGAGTCATGGCACCCACCGGAAGGGCCGTCGTGATCGGCGGTGGCATCGGCGGCCTGACCGCGGCCGCCGCACTGCACCAGAAGGGCTGGGCCGTCACCGTCCTGGAACGGGCCCCGGGCCTGGAGCCGGTCGGCGCCGCCATCTCCCTGGCCCCCAACTCGCTGCGCGCCCTCGACGTCATCGGGGCCGGCGACGAGATCCGCGACCTCGCCTCCCGGATGGACGACGGGGGACTGCGCACCCCCTCCGGACGCTGGCTCGCCCGCACCGACGCCGACGCCCTGGCCCGGCGCTTCGGCGGCCCCCTCGTCCTGCTGCACCGCGCCACCCTCGTCACCAGCCTCGCCGCCCGCCTCCCCGCGGACGCCGTACGCACGGGCACCCCCGCCACGGTCGCCGACCCCGGCGACGCCACCCGCCCCGCGCGCGTCGGCACGCCCGACGGCGAGCTGGAGGCCGACCTCGTGGTGGCCGCCGACGGCATCCGGTCCGCCGTACGGGACGTGCTGTTCCCCGGCCACCCCGGGACCGTCTACTCCGGATTCACCACCTGGCGGCTCCTGATCCCCGTGCCCGGCGCCGGCTTCGCCTCCCACGAGACCTGGGGCCCGGGCCGCATCTGGGGCTCCCACCCGCTCAAGGACGGCCGGGTGTACGCCTACGCCGCCGCCGTCACCCCCGCCGGCGGACGGGCCCCCGACGACGAGAAGGCCGAACTGCTGCGCCGCTACGGCGACTGGCACGACCCGGTGCCCGCGATCCTCGCCGCCGCGCGCCCCGAGGACGTGCTGCGCCACGACGTCCACCACATCGCCGAGCCGCTGCCCGCCTTCCACCAGGGACGGGTCGCCCTCGTCGGCGACGCCGCGCACGCGATGCCGCCGACCCTCGGGCAGGGCGGCAACCAGGCCATCGAGGACGCCGTCGTCCTCGCCCATCACGCCGGCGACCTCGCCGCCTACACCGCCGCCCGCCAGCCCCGGACGACGGCCATCTCCCGCCAGGCCGTCCGGGCGGCCCGGCTGAACATGATGACCGGCCGGGCCGCCGGCGCCGTACGGAACGCGGCGCTGGCCGCCGTGTCGAGGGCGGCGCCGCTGCTGTTCCTGAAGGGCTTCGAGGGCATCGCCGACTGGCGGCCGCCGCAGGCGCCGTATGCTGCCCGCAAGACCCCGGACGGCGATCACCCCAAGGAGCACACCCCGTGAAGGTCGGCTGCATCGGACTAGGTGACATCGCGCAGAAGGCGTACCTGCCGGTGCTCGGGGTGCAGCCGGGGATCGAACTGCATCTGCAGACCCGTACGCCCGCCACGCTCGCCCGTGTCGCCGACGGCCTGCACCTCCCCGACGCGCAGCGCCACACCGACCTCGAGTCGCTGCTGTCCGCCGGGCTGGCCGCCGCCTTCGTGCACGCCCCCACGGTCGCCCACCGGGAGATCGTGACCCGGCTGCTGGAGGCGGGCGTGCCGACCTACGTCGACAAGCCGCTCGCCTACCGGCTGGACGACTCCGAACGGCTGGTGACCCTCGCCGAGGAGCGCGGCGTGAGCCTCGCGGTCGGCTTCAACCGGCGTTACGCCCCCGGCTACGCGCAGTGCGCCGACCATCCGCGCGAGCTGATCCTCATGCAGAAGAACCGCGTCGGGCTGCCCGAGGAGCCCCGCGCGATGATCCTCGACGACTTCATCCACGTCGTGGACACCCTGCGCTTCCTGGTGCCCGGACCGGTCGACGACGTGACGGTGCGCGCCCGCACCGAGGGCGGACTGCTCCACCACGTCGTGCTGCAGCTCTCCGGCGAGGGCTTCACCGCGCTCGGCGTGATGAACCGGCTCAGCGGCTCAACCGAGGAGATCCTGGAGGTCTCCGGGCAGGACACCAAGCGGCAGGTCCTGAACCTCGCCGAGGTCGTCGACCACAAGGGCCAGCCCACCGTGCGGCGGCGCGGCGACTGGGTGCCGGTCGCCCGCCAGCGCGGCATCGAGCAGGTCGTCCTGGCCTTCCTCGACGCGGTGCGGGCCGGGAAGGTGCTCAGCGCCAGGGACGCGCTTGCGACCCACGAACTGTGTGAGCGGGTGGTACGGGCGGTTCAGGAGCAGGCCGCCTGAACCGGGGCCGCAGACCGCGCGTCGCCTCGCCCAGGCACCACAGGGCGACGATCAGCACCGCCGCGTGCAGCGGCCAGTCGCCGAACCGGACGTACGGGGTGACCCCGTCGGCCAGCGGCACCTCGAAGACGGCGCTCGCGCCGGCGCTCGTGCCCAGCCAGGACCCGACGCGCTGCCCGTCCGGGCCGTACACGGCGGACACACCGGTGAGCGTCGCGTGCACCATGGGGCGGCCCGTCTCGGCGGCCCGCAGCGCCGCCAGCGACGCGTGCTGCTCGGGAGCCCAGCTCTGCTGGAACGTCGACGTCGCCGACTGGGCGATCAGCACCTCGGCGCCGTCGTCCGCGAGATGGCGGCTCATGTCGGCGAAGGCGGACTCGAAGCAGACCATCGGGCCGACGCGCAGGCCGTTCCCGACGTCCATCACCACCTGCTCGGTGCCCTGCCTGCGGTCCTCGGCGGCCGCCTTGCCCACCGAGGTCGCCCAGCCCAGCATCGAACGCAGCGGGATGTACTCGCCGAACGGCACCAGCCGCATCTTGTCGTAGCGGTCACCGGTCGGGCCGTCGGGGCCGACCAGGACGGAACTCTTGTAGATGCCGGGCCGGTCGGAGCGCCGCGCGTCGACGTTCACCAGGACCTCCGCGCCCGTCTCGCGGGACAGGGCGGCCAGCCGGCGCGACAGGTCCGGACGGTCGGCCAGGTCGAAGCCGACGCTGCTCTCGCCCCAGACGACCAGATCGACGTCCTGGCCCGCCAGTTCACGGGTCAGGCGCTCCTCGCGGTCGAACCGCGCGTCCGGTCCCTTCACGACGCCCGGCTGCACGACCGCGATCCGCACCCGGTCGTCGACGTGCGGACGCGGCGCCCACATCCAGGCCGCCGACGTGCCGACGGCCGCCGCCGTCAGTCCGACCACCGCCGGGACGCGCGCCGCACGCTCCGTCAGCAGCACGGCGAGCGCCACGTTCACGGCCACGACCAGATAGCTGACCAGCCACACTCCGCCCACCGAGGCGAGCCGCAGAGCAGGGCCGACGTCCCACTGGCTGGCGCCCAGGACGCCCCACGGCCCGCCGAGCCCCTGCCAGGAGCGCACCAGTTCGATCAGCAGCCAGCCCGACGGCAGCAGGACGAGCGCGGCCGTGGCGCGCGCCGGCGCCTGCCCCGCACCGAGCAGTCGGTGCACCAGCCAGCCCCAGGGTGCCCAGAGCGCGCCCAGCAGGGCGGCGATGACGAACGTGAAGACATGCAGGTTCGGCAGCAGCCAGTGGTGCATCGCCAGCATGAAGCCGAACCCGCCCCACCAGCCGTCGTGCGCCGCGCGCCGGCCCGTCGGCGCACCGCGCAGCAACGCGATCCACGGGATCAGGGCGACGTACGCGAACCACCAGAGCGACGGCTGGGGAAAGGCGAGCACGGGCAGGGCGCCCAGGGCCGCGGCGATGGCCGAGCGCCGCCATGGTGAGGCGAGCCAGCGACTGATCGTCTTCATGCAGCGCCTCCTACCCCGTGGTCCTTCCAGTGTGCGCACAGGACCGGTACCGGGACATCCGGCCGCCGCCGGTCAGCCGACGCCGGCCGGTGCGGTCCGCTCGGGCGTACGGCGCCACTTCTCCTCGATGACGACCTGGCGCAGCCGCCAGCCGTCGTCGGTGCGCACCAGACCGAAGGCGTACCGGCCGCCGCTGACGAAGTCCGGCGCCCCCGTTCCCTCGCCGGCGGCGAGCCGCATGGGGTTGACGTAGTCCGCCCGTACGTCCGCGGTGTCCCCGACGTCCTGCTCGAGGACGCCGAAGCGCACCCGGCGGTTGACGATCAGGTGCTGCCGTACCGAGAAGGCCCGCATGCTCTCGGCCAGCCACACCGCGACCGTCCCGGCGTCCCCCTCGGTGCCCCCGGCCGAGCGGTAGTCGGCACGGCCACCCGGGGCGAAGAGGCCGCGGTACGCCTCCCAGTCGCCGTCGTCCACGGCCACCGCGTACTCGCTGATCAGCTCGTCGACGGCCAGTCGGTCCCTGAGGGTGGCGAGCTCCACACGCTGCGTCATCGGCTCAGTGTTGGGCATGGGGCGCGGCGCGCCAAGAGGGCGTGCGGGGATATCGGGGCGGGGCCTGTCGTCGGGTGGGCGGGGCTACGCCCCGGCCCCTGTGCGCGTGGTGGCCGTAGAAACCACGGGCACCGCCGAGTTGGGGTCGACGCCGGCGAAGGCCAGGCCGATGACGAACCCCGCCACCTCCTCCAACTGTCGGACGCGGTCCAGGGTTCCCAGCGTCGCCGGGAGCCCGCCCACGTCCCGCACCAGGGTGCCGACGACACCCAGTGCCGCCGTGTCGTCGCCGCACATGGCCACCGTCACCGGGGACGTGGAGTCCTCGGGCGGGGTGGTCCACCGGTCGGCGGGGAAGAGGTGGAACGCCTTGACGACCCGCGCCCCCGGGGCGAGACGCGCGATCCGCCCGGCCGCGGACTCGCCGGGCTCGAGGAGGAGCGCGCCGACGCCGTGGGCCACGGCATTGGTGGGGTCGATGAGCGGCGTCCTGTCGAGGGTGCCCTCCGGGGCACCCGCCAGGCGCAGCATGTCCTCGATGCCGTCCCACGTGACCGCGAGCAGTACGGCGTCCCGCCCGGCGACCGCTTCGCGCGGCGCGACGGCGCGCACGGTGGGCCCGAGGCGCCCGGCGATCCGCTCGGCCTTCGCCCGGGACCGCCCGGCGATCGCCACCTCGTGCTCCGCTCGTGCCCAGCCCGTGGCCAGGGCTGTCGCGAGGGTGCCCGTCCCCAGAATCCCGATGCGCATGGTCTCCACCTCATTCGTCGCTGGTCCGTGGTCGCCGCACGACGCTAGGCGAGCTGGTACGCACCGAGTGGTGCGCGCGGGAGGCGGGACGATGAGGCCGACAGCGCGGGATGATGGGGCCGACATGACCGAACACGACGCCCACTGCCAGGAGTTCGTCGCCGACTGCCGGGTGCGCGCGGCCACGGACCTCTTCACGCACACCTGGGACCCGGTGGTGCTGGCCGCGTTGAGCGAGGGCCGGCGCCGACGCCTCGCCCTGCGCACGGCGATCGGCGGCATCAGCGACAAGGCCCTCACGGACGCCCTGCACCGCCTGCTCGCGAACGGTCTGATCGAACGCCACGCCGAGGCTGGCGTGCCACCGCGCGTGGAGTACGCCCTGACCGCCTTGGGCCGCAGCCTGGTCGAGGGCCCGATGGCGGCATTGGGGCGCTGGGCCCTGGAGCATGGCGACGAGCTGTTGGAGGCGCGGGAGCGGGGGTGAGGGGCGTCAACTCCGTTGGAACTCGCACGACGGTCATGGCCTGTTCGACGCCGTGACCGGCGAGATGGTCGCCAGGGATCACGACCCGGACGAGGAGGACGCCGTCCCCGACGGGGTCGCCGACCTGTCCTGCCCCGGGCTGGGGCCGGTCGCCGGGAGCCGGGTGCGCATCGCGGGGCTGTTCGGCGGCGGGCTCCACACCACCACTGGGGACGGCTGGACCCTGGAGGTCGTCGCGCCGGCCTGGCCGCATGAACGTGTCCTGTTGTCCCGTGACGGCGGGCTGCCCCATGCCGGGCCGCATGGAGAGCAGTGGTGGCACATCCACCATGCCCACTACTCGGAACTTCGAGCAGCTGGATTCTCCCCTTCCGGCGAGACGGTCGCCGTGGCGACGGGCAGCGACCTGGCCCTGTGGACACGCCGAGCCGAGCAAGGCTCTCACTGAGGGTTCGTCACTCCCCGGCCTCCCGCTCGTCGCTTCAAGCGGCCTGGACCACCTCGGCGCGGATGGCGGCCGCCCACTCGACCACCAGCAGTTCGTACTCTTCCCGTTCCTGCGCCGAGAGGGAGCCGCCCGCGCGCATCCACAAGGCGCGGATCGCCTCGTTCACCTCGGCGGCGGAGCGCACGGAACCAGGGTTTAAGGAACTGGGGGACATGGCGTCAAGCCTAGGGGCAAGCACTGACCGTGCGCTACCGGACGGCTACACGCCACGTATGTCTTTGGTCACGAATACGGCCAAAAACGTTTGCTCATCGGCGAGTCGGCGGGCTGGCGCGTCGCGCGGGTCAGCCTGCCGACTCCGCCGCGTGCGGGCTCAGGACGCCCGCCGCCACCAGGGCGATGATGACCAGGCCGAGTGCCACCCGGTAGTACACGAACGGCATGAAGCTCTTCGTCGAGATGAACTTCATGAACCATGCGATCACCGCGTATCCGGAGCCGAAGGCGATCACCGTGGCGAAGATCGTCGGACCCCAGGACACATGGTCGTTCTCCAGCGCGTCCTTGAGTTCGAAGAGGCCGGAGGCGAGCACGGCGGGGATCGCGAGCAGGAACGAGTAACGGGCCGCGGACTCGCGCCGGTAGCCCATGAAGAGGCCACCGCTGATGGTGGCGCCGGAGCGGGACACGCCCGGGACGAGTGCCATGGCCTGACACAGGCCGAAGATGAGGCCGTCCCTGACGTTCAGGTCCTCCAGCGACTTGCGCTCCTTGGCGGCACGGTGCCTGCCGCCGGACTCATCGCGGGCAGCCATCCGGTCGGCGATGCCGATGATGACGCCGACCACGATCAGCATCGTCGCCGTGATGCGCAGATCCCGGAACGGTCCCTCGATCTGGTCCTTGAACGTCAGGCCGAGGACGCCGATCGGAATGGAGCCGACGATGACCAGCCAGCCCATCTGGGCATCGTGGTCGCGCCGCATCTCCTTGTCCGTCAGCGACTTCAGCCACGCCAGGATGATCCGCCCGATGTCCTTGCGGAAGTAGATCAGGACCGCTGCCTCGGTGCCGATCTGCGTGATCGCGGTGAACGCCGCGCCGGGGTCCTCCCAGCCGGAGAACGCCGCGGTCAGCCGCAGGTGCGCACTGGAGGACACGGGGAGGAATTCGGTCAGCCCCTGGACGAGTCCGAGGATGAGGGATTCAAACCAAGACATGAAGTTACGGAGTCCAAGCGCTGATCGTGGGTGTCGAGGGGCAGCGTAGCGCCCCTCGGTGAACACCCCTGTCTCAGGGTTCGCGCGCGTGGTCCGTGGTCAGGCAGCCGTGGGCCCCGACACCGACCAGCCCGGCGCCTGGGGGTGCGCCGTGAGGTCCTCGTGGCGGACCGTCTTCCCGCAGGCCCGGCAGGTGACCTCCGGGAGCAGTTCGTTGCCGCAGATGTGCTCGATCACCATGGGCCGGTCGTCGTCCTGGCGCAGATGGCGGTCGCCCCAGGCCATGAGGGTCATCAGGACGGGTTCCAGCTCCAGGCCCGCCTGCGTGGGCCGGTACTGGAACCGCTGCGGGCGCTCGCTGTAGGCGCGCTTCGTGAGGATCCCGGCGTCGACCAGTCGCCGCAGCCGGGTGGAGAGCACGTCGCGCGGGGCGCCGATGTTGCGGACGAGCTGGTCGAAGCGGCCGTTGCCGAGGCACACCTCGCGCAGGACGAGCAGGGAGTACTTCTCGCCGACCAGGGCCAGCGTGTCGGCGATCGAACAGGGGCGGGGGTCCTTGGTGGCGGCCATGCCGGTCAGTGTAGGGAAGTGTGCGTCTGGTTTTCCAACCTTGCGGCTCAGGGTCGCGCACTATGTCATTTGGTGTCACTTGGTGTCATTTGGCGGGTTTGATTTTCCAACTTACAGCGCTATGGTGAGTTCAGATTTCCTACTCACCGGTAATCCCGCTCCGGTAATCCCGCTCCGGTCACACCGGTGATCGGCTCGCGCGCCAAGGAGGCCCGCACCATGCGAGACGCAGTCATCGTCGAAGCCGTACGCACCCCCATCGGCAAGGGCAAGCCGAACGGCTCCCTCGCGCACGTCCACCCCGTCGAACTCCTCGCCCACACGCTGCGCAGCCTTGTGGAGCGCTCCGGTGTCGACCCGGCGCTGATCGACGACGTCATCGGCGGCACCGTCGACCAGGTCGGCGAGCAGGCCATGAACACCACGCGCTACGCCGCCCTGTCCGCCGGGTTCCCGGAGACCGTGCCGGCGACCACCGTCGACCGGCAGTGCGGCTCCTCCCAGCAGGCCGTGCACTTCGCCGCCCAGGGCGTCCTGTCCGGCGCGTACGACATCGTCGTCGCCTGCGGTGTGGAGTCGATGAGCCGGGTGCCGATGTGGTCGAACGTGCCGCCCGGAAAGGACCCCTTCGGTCCCGGCATCGCCGCCCGCTACCCCGACGGGCTCGTCCCGCAGGGCATCAGCGCCGAACTGATCGCCGCCAAGTGGTCCCTCACCCGCGAGCAGATGGACGCGTTCGCCGTCACCTCCCACCACCGGGCCGCCGCGGCCTGGGAGCAGGGCCTGTTCGACGCCGAGGTCGCGCCCCTGGACGGCGTCTCACGTGACGAGAGCGTCCGGCCCGGCACCACGCCGGAGGTCCTCGCCGGCCTCGAGCCCGCCTACCACGACCCGGTGTTCGCCGAGCGGTTCCCGCAGATCGAGTGGAACATCACCGCGGGCAACGCCAGCCCCATCAACGACGGCGCCTCCGCCGTCCTCATCACGTCCTCCGAGACGGCTGCCCGCCTCGGCCTGCGGCCCCTCGCCCGGCTGCACAGCTTCGCCGTCACCGGCTCCGACCCCGTCCTCATGCTGACCGGTGTGATCCCGGCGACCGACAAGGTGCTGCGCCGGGCGAACCTGTCCATCGACGACATCGACCTGTTCGAGGTGAACGAGGCGTTCGCCAGTGTCGTGCTCGCCTGGCGCCAGGAGACCGGCGCGGACCTGGCCAAGGTCAACGTGCACGGCGGCGCGATCGCCCTCGGCCACCCGCTCGGCGCGAGCGGCACCCGGCTCACGACGACCCTGGTCTACGCGATGCGCGAGCGCGGCGCCCGCTACGCCCTGCAGACGATGTGCGAGGCCGGCGGGCTCGCCAACGCGATGATCCTCGAAGTCGTCTGAGCCACGCCATCTGACCGAAGCCGTCCGACCCAAGCCGTCGACCGACGGCGACGGGCGGCGGCTCAGCGGCCGCGCAGGTGGTGGCGCTTGCGCCAGGCCACCACCACGCCCGCCAGCGCCGGTAGGGCGATACAGGCCAGCGCGATCAGGAAGGCGGGCGACGTCGGCGTCTGGGCACGCGCCCCGGCGACGACGTACGCGGCGGTGTTCGGGATCGACCCGAGGGCCGTCGCCAGCAGGAACGGGACGTACCCCATGCGGGAGACGGACGCGGCGTAGTTCGAGGCCCAGAACGGCACCCCCGGGAAGAGCCGCACCGCCAGCATCGAGCGGAAGCCGTGCCGGCTGAACTGCCCGTCCGCCGCCTTCAGCACGCGCCCGCGCAACAGCGGCCGCAGCGCGTCCTGGCCCAGCAGCCGGCCGAGCCCAAAGGCGATCCCCGCCCCCAGCACCGTGCCCGCGATCGCCGCGCCCAGACCCAGCTGGGAGCCGAACAGCGCGCCCGCCGCCAGGTTCAGCAGGGGACGCGGCACGAACGCCACCGTGACCAGCCCGTACGCCACCGCGAACAGCACGACCGCGGCCGCGCCCTCGAGGTGCGCCGGCCAGCCGTCGGACAGGAGTCTCTGCGGCTCGAAGAGCAGCACGCAGGACGCCCCCGCGGCCAGCAGCAGCACGAGTGCCGACAGCCGCGACCAGGGCGAGAGCAGGGCTCTGCCGCAGCGGGCGGCGAGACCGGCGGGCGCGGACGTGAGCGGGGGGACGGGGACGGCGAGCTCCGTGGTGACGGCCCGGGGAGAGGCCGTCGCGGTGCCCCCAGAGCGGGTGGTGGCATCGTCGAGCATTCGGCGACAGTAACCGAAGTGGACGTGTGATCGCCGTATGGTCGTTCCATGAGCGTGACGGGTGCGGGGGTGCCGGACGTGCCGCGCAGCGTGCTCGCCGACACGGTGATCGAGCGGCTGACCGCCGTCTACGGGGCCGCCGCCGATCCGGAGCGGGCCGTCGTCATGCGGGCGTACATGAAGGACGTCGCCCCGTTTCTCGGCATCCCGAGTCCCGAGCGCCGTGCCCTCTCGCGCTCGGTCCTCCGGGGCACCCCGCGCCCCGACGAGCGCGACTGCACCGCCGTCGCGCTGCGCTGCTGGCAGCTGCCGGAGCGGGAGTACCAGTACTTCGCCGTCGACCTTCTGCGCCGGCATGTGCGGCGGCTGTCCTCCGGCTTCCTCCCGATGGCCCGGCACCTGGTGACCACCGTGCCGTGGTGGGACACCGTGGACGCGCTCGCCGCGCACGTCGTCGGCGGGCTCGTCGCGGCCGACCCGGCGCTGACCGCGGACATGGACGCCTGGATCGAGGACGACGACCTGTGGGTCGTCCGCACCGCCCTCCTGCACCAGCTGCGGTACGGGGAACGCACCGACGCCGGGCGGCTGTTCGGCTACTGCCTGGGTCAGTCCGGGCACCCCGACTTCTTCGTCCGCAAGGCCATCGGCTGGTGTCTGCGCGAGTACGCCAAGACCGACCCCGACGCCGTACGGGACTTCCTGGCGCGCGAGGGCGGGCGGTTCGCCCCGCTGTCCGTGCGTGAGGCGCTGAAGAACATCGGCGCCTGAAGATCCTGGTCGGGCACGGAAAATCATTCGACGCCGGGGGCGGGCTCGGCGATGATCGACGTCATGTTCCGGTACGCCTTCGTTCTCGCCGCATCCGCCGTCGCGGATACGCCGAAGGCTGCCGTCCTCGTCTTCCTGGCCGCCGTCGACGGCGCCCGAAGCTGACCCTCTCCGGAACGTCCGGCGGACCCCGCAGGGGGAGGGTCGGCGGCACCACGGGGTCCCCACTCTCCTCGCCGGGAGTTCCTGAGTTTTCCCACTTCGGAGTACACCCATGTCCAAGACGGCGTACGTGCGCACCAAGCCGCATCTGAACATCGGCACGATGGGCCACGTCGACCACGGCAAGACCACCCTGACCGCCGCGATCACCAAGGTCCTCGCCGCGCGGGGCTCCGGCACCTTCGTGCCGTTCGACCGGATCGACCGGGCGCCGGAGGAGGCCGCCCGCGGCATCACCATCAACATCGCGCACGTCGAGTACGAGACCGACACCCGGCACTACGCGCACGTCGACATGCCAGGCCACGCCGACTACGTGAAGAACATGGTGACCGGCGCGGCGCAGCTCGACGGGGCGATCCTCGTCGTCTCCGCGCTGGACGGCATCATGCCGCAGACCGCCGAACACGTGCTGCTCGCCCGGCAGGTGGGCGTCGACCACATCGTCGTCGCCCTCAACAAGGCCGACGCCGGCGACCCGGAGCTGCTCGACCTCGTCGAGCTGGAGGTCCGGGACCTGCTCAGCGAGCACGGCTACGGCGGCGACGCCGCGCCCGTCGTACGGGTCTCGGGGCTGAAGGCGCTGGAGGGCGACCCCCAGTGGACGGCGGCCGTCGAGGCGCTGCTCGACGCGGTGGACACGTACGTTCCGATGCCGGAGCGGTACGTGGACGCGCCGTTCCTGCTGCCCGTCGAGAACGTCCTGACCATCACCGGCCGGGGGACCGTGGTCACCGGCGCCGTGGAGCGGGGGACCGTCCGCGTCGGCGACCGGGTCGAAGTGCTCGGGGCCGAGGTGGAGACCGTCGTGACCGGCCTGGAGACCTTCGGCAAGCCGATGGACGAGGCGCAGGCCGGTGACAACGTGGCGCTGTTGCTGCGCGGTGTCCCCCGGGACGCCGTCCGGCGCGGGCACGTGGTCGCCGCGCCGGGCAGCGTGGAGCCCCGCAGCCGCTTCACCGCCCAGGTGTACGTGCTGTCGACCCGCGAGGGCGGCCGCTCGACGCCGCTGTCCACCGGCTACCGGCCGCAGTTCTACATCCGCACCGCGGACGTGGTGGGGGACGTCTACCTCGGCGAGGCGGCGGTCGCGCGCCCCGGCGAGACCGTCACCATGACCGTCGAGCTGGGGCGCGAGGTCCCGCTGGAGCCCGGCCTCGGATTCGCCATCCGTGAGGGCGGCCGGACCGTCGGGGCGGGCACGGTGACCGCCGTCGGGTGAACGGACGGGGGCCGTACGACCGGGACGACCGCTCGTACGGCCCCCGTGCCGGTGCCCGGCGGGCGCGGCCCACAATGGGGGAGTGAACGACTCCAGACCCGTCGCCGGTGCCACCGAGCACGGCTTCGCCAAGCTCATGCCCGACGTCGACCGGGACCGGGCCTGGCTGCTCACCGTCGACGGGGCGCCTCAGTCGTACGTCGACCTCGACGAGCCGACGCACCTGGAGTTCGAGTACGCGCGCAGGCTCGGGCACGCCCTGGACACCGTGGCGGAGCCGGGGCGCGCCCTGGACGTGGTGCATCTCGGGGGCGGCGCGCTCACCCTGCCCCGGTATGTGGCGGCGACCCGGCCGGGGTCCCGGCAGCAGGTCGTGGAATTCGACGGCGCGCTGCTGGAACTGGTCCTGGAACATCTGCCGACGCCCGCCGGAGCGGACATCACCGCGCACGCCGCCGACGCGCGCGCATGGCTCGATGCCGCCCCGGCGGAGTCGGCCGACGTCCTCGTCGCCGACGTCTTCGGCGGCTCCCGGGTGCCCGCGCACCTGACGTCCGTCGAGTACGCCCGCGCCGCCGCACGGGTGCTGCGTGGCGACGGCGTCTACCTGGCGAACCTCGCCGACGCCGCGCCGTTCGCCTTCCTGCGCTCCCAACTCGCGAACCTGGCCACCGTCTTCGGGGAGCTCGCCCTGATCGCCGAGCCGGCCGTGCTGCGCGGACGCCGCTTCGGCAACGCGGTCCTGGTCGCCGCGCACCGCCCCGTAGACGTGCCCGCCCTGGCCCGGCTGACCGCGGGCGACGCGTTCCCGGCCCGCGTGGAACACGGGGCGGGGATACGGACGTTCGTCGGCGCGGCCCGCCCGGTGCACGACGAGGAGGCCGTCCCGTCGCCCGAGCCACCGGAGGGGGCGTTCGGGATCGGCTGAAGGACAGCCGGTGCCGTCAGCCGACTTCCTCGGCCGGGGTCTGCGCCGGGGTGGCGGTGCCGCTCGTCGTCACCGGCTTGCTGCGGCGGCGCAGATTGCGGACGTCCGGGACGCACAGGACCGCCGCCGTGACCAGGACGATCATCGCCGCGCAGCCCCACAGCGCCGACGTGCGTCCGAACGCGGTCTCCGCCGGGCCGGCGAGGGCCGTCGCCAGCGGGACCATGGCGACCGAGCCGAACCAGTCGTAGGCGGAGACCCGGGACAGCTTGTCCTCCGGTATCTCCTGGTGGAGCGCGGTCATCCAGGAGACGCCGAACACCTCCAGGGTCACACCGGTCATGAACATCACCGCGCACAGCGTCCCCACCGGCACGGGCACGGCGAGCGCGGCGGAGGGCAGCGCCAGCGGGAAGACGCACAGCGTGCCGGCGAGCAGGAGCCGGCGCGGCTGCCAGCGCGTCATGAGCAGCGCGCCCGCCACCGTGCCCGCGCCGAAGAAGCCCAGGGCCACACCCCAGGGGCCGGCCCCGCCGAGATGGTCCCGGGCGACGAGCGGACCGTAGACGGCGTCGGCCGCCGCGACCACGGCGTTGGCGATCGAGAACTGGACCACCACGGCCCACAGCCACGGCCGTCCCGCGAACTCCCGCCAGCCCTCGCGCAGATCGGCGAGCATGCCGCCGCCGGGCACCCGCCGCGGGACCCGGCTCACATCCAGCAGGGCCCGCATCGCCCCGGCGACCGCGAAGGCCGCCGCGTCCGCCGCCAGCACCCAGCCGGGGCCCATCGCCGCCACCATGGCACCGCCGAGCGCGGCGCCCCCGACGGCGGCGCCCTGCATCGCCATCCGGAACACCGCGAACGCCCGGCCCGCCTGGTCCCCCCGCACGGACGACAGGAGCATGCCCTCGGCCGCCGGGCTGAAGAACGCCTGGCCGGTGCCGCCGAGCGCGGTCAGCAGCATCATCTGCCACAGCTCGGCCTCGCCGGTGAGGACGAGCACGGCGAAGACCGCCTGCGAGACGCAGTTCAGGGCGTTGGCCGCGACCATCACCCGGTGCCGGGGCAGCCGGTCCGCGACGGCGCCGCCGATCAGCAGGAAGAGCACGAGGGGCAGGGTCCGGGAGGCCGCGACCAGGCCCACGTCACCGCCGTCGCCGCCCGCCTCGAGGACGGCGAAGGCGGCGGCGATCAATGCGCCGTTGCTGCCGAGGTTGGTGACGAACGCCGAGGCGGTCAGCAGGCTGTAGTTGCGGCTCGCCCATATCGGGCGGCGGGAGCGGCGGGAGTCAGGGGCGGCGCGGGTCACCGGCCGACTATCGCCGCCCGGCCCCCGGTTTGCCAAGCCGATGCGCAGGTCACGGGCGGATGGCCATCTGTGCGCGGCCCCCGGTGAGGGGTGCGTCACGGCGGCCCGCAGACTCTGTCGCCGCTTGCTACTCGCTAGTAACGTGCCCGCCATGAGCGCAGACCAGATGTCCGTCGGCGAGATGCTCGCCGCCACCGTGCCCATGGCCCGGACCCTGAACCTCGAGTTCGTGGAGACCACTGCCGAGCGGGCCGTGGTGGTCCTGCCGGACCAGAGCGCGTTCCACAACCACGTGGGCGGGCCGCACGCCGGCGCCATGTTCACCCTCGGCGAGTCCGCGAGCGGGGCCATCGTGCTGTCCGCGTTCGGCGACCAGCTGGCGCGCGCCGTACCGCTCGCCGTCAGCGCCGAGATCGCCTACCGCAAGCTCGCCATGGGAGCCGTGACGGCCACCGCGACCCTGGGCCGCCCGGCCTCCGAGGTCGTCGCGCAACTCGACGCCGGTGAGCGGCCCGAGTTCCCGGTGACCATCGAGATCCGGCGCGGGGACGGCGCCGTCACCGGCGAGATGACCGTGGTCTGGACCCTGCGGCCGAACGGCTGAGCCCGACGGCGGTCGCCGGCACGGCACGCGCGCGTGGGACGCCCGATTCGTAGGCAACCCCGGGGGCGCCAGGGACGTCCCACAGAGCGGGTAGGCTTCCCCGACGCGCGCCCACCGCTGAGCGGGCGCCCGGGAACGAGGATCAGGCACACGAGAGGAAGCGGCGTTGCACGTCCAGGAATGGCTCGAAACGGTGCCCCCGCTGGCGATCTATCTGCTGGTCGGCCTGGTCATCGGACTGGAGAGCCTGGGCATCCCGCTGCCCGGCGAGATCATCCTGGTGTCGTCGGCGCTGCTCGCCTCGCAGCACGGCGACATCGACCCGTTCGTGCTCGGCGCCTGCGCGACCGCCGGCGCGATCATCGGTGACTCCATCGGCTACGCCATCGGCCGCAAGGGAGGCAGGCCCCTGCTGGCCTGGCTGGGGGCCAAGTTCCCCAAGCACTTCAGCGAGGGGCACATCGCGACGGCCGAGCGGTCCTTCCAGAGGTGGGGGATGTGGGCGGTCTTCTTCGGCAGGTTCGTCGCCCTCCTGCGCATCTTCGCCGGGCCCCTCGCGGGCGTCCTGCGCATGCCGTACTGGAAGTTCCTGACGGCGAACGTGCTCGGCGGCATCGTCTGGGCCGGCGGCACCACCGCCGTCATCTACTACGTCGGCGTGGTCGCCGAGTCCTGGCTGAAGCGCTTCTCCTGGCTGGGCCTGGTCGCGGCGGTCGTGATCGGCCTCGCGTCGTTCCTGATCGTCAAGCGCAAGGCCGCCAAGGCGCAGACCGCCCACCAGGAAGCGGAACCCGCGCCGGTCCCCGCGGGCGACTGAGCACCCCGAGGCCCGGCGCGGCGCTCTCAGCCGCGCTCTTCGTGCTCCTCGTGGTGCGCCTTCGCCAGCTCGGCGTACATCGTGCCGTTGAGCGTGACCCCCTGGCGTTCCTCCTCGGTGAGCGGCCGCTTCACCTTCGCCGGCACACCCGCCACCAGCGACCCCGGCGGCACGACCATGCCCTGCGGCACGAGCGCCTGCGCGGCGACCAGCGAGCCCGCGCCGATCACCGCGCCGTTCAGCACGGTCGCCCCCATGCCGACGAGACAGTCGTCCTCGACGGTCGCGCCGTGCACCACCGCGTTGTGCCCGACGGACACCCGCGCGCCCACGCGCACGGGGAAACCGGGGTCGGCGTGCAGCGTGCAGTTGTCCTGGATGTTGGCCTGCTCCCCGACGGAGATCGCCTCGACGTCGCCGCGCACCACCGCGCCGTACCAGACGCTGGCGCCCGCCTCCAGGGTCACGTCCCCGATCACGGACGCGGTCGGCGCGATGAACGCGGACCCGTCGATGCGGGGCTCCCGTCCCGCGATCCCCATGACCAGTGCCTTGTGCGTCATCGCCCTCTCCTCAACCGCGAACGTCGTCGACACAGCGCACCGTACGCCACCCGGTAGGGCGAAGATCACAGCCCCTCGGCCTCATCCCGACCGCGAACGCTCAGTACCGTGAGGCCGTGCCCAAGCGCAAGAACACGTTCTCATCCTGGCGACGCCGACTGGCGCAGCGCGCCGTCCACGCGGGCTGGGCGTGGGCGCAGCGCACGGGTTCGGTGACGGCGGAGCACCCCGGCCGCTTCCGGTTCGGCTCCCTCGGCGAGGCCACCCGGCTGGCCTTCCCGCTCGGCACGGTCTTCGGCGAACCGTGGATCCATCTGGGCTCGCACTGCATCGTCGGCGAGCAGGTCACCCTCACGGCCGGTCTGATGCCCGACCTCGACCTCGGCCCGGAGCCGATCCTGCGCATCGGCGACGGCGTCGTCCTCGGCCGCGGCAGCCATGTCATCGCCGACACGACGGTGACCATCGGCAGCGACTGCTACTTCGGCCCGTACGTCTACGTCACCTCCACCAACCACTCCTACGACGACCCGCACGAGCCCATCGGCCGGCAGTGGCCGCGGATGGAGCCGGTCGCGATAGGCCCCGGCTGCTGGATCGGCACCGGCGCGGTGATCCTGCCGGGCGCGACCATCGGGCGGAACGTCGTGGTCGCCGCCGGCGCGGTCGTCCGCGGCACGGTCCCCGACCACGCCGTGGTGGCGGGCGCGCCCGCCCGTGTCGTACGGCGCTGGACGCCCGAGGAGGGCTGGCAGCCGCCGTTGCGCACCCCGGCACCGGTGCCGATCCCGGACGGCGTCACCCCCGGTCAGCTCCAGGCGCTGGCCGACCTGGACGAGGAGACCGTGGCGCGGCTGGCGGAGCTGGACGAGCGCGCGACGGCCGAGCTGGCGGAACCGGCCACCGAGTCCTGACGCGGTCCCTCCCATTCGGCGCGGCCGCTCCCTCCCGGGCGCCGAGTCCTGACGTGACCCCTTCCACCCTGGCGCCGATCGGCTAACCCGCGGCCAGCAGCACCGTGCCCACCAGGGCGAGCCCGGCGCCCGCCGCCTGCACGACCGCCAGTCGCTCCCGCAGCACGCCCCGCGCCGCCAGAGCCGTCACCACCGGGTACAGCGAGGCCAGTACGGCGGCCACGGTCACCGGGCCATGGTGTGCGGCGACCACATAGGTGCCGTTCGCGGCGACGTCGGCGAGACCGACGAACGCGAGCGCGGGCAGCGACCGCCAGGGGAAACCGTCGTCCGGGAGGGCGGGCGCCCCGCGCCGCACCGAGACATACAGCGCCAGCCCGCCCGCCCCCACATTGACGACGCGCTGCACGAACAGCGCCAGGAACAGACCGGTGATGGTGGTCGACGCCTCCGCGACCAGTACGAAGACCGTGCCGAAGCCGAAGGCCGCGATCAGCGTCAGCAGGATGGCCTGCCGCTGGACGGGAGCGCCTCGCAGCTGCGGTCCGCCCGCCAGCACCACGCCGAGCACCGCCACCGCGATCCCCGCGATCTGCATCAGTCCGGGCCGCTCGCCCAGGAAGAGACCCGCCCCGACCGGGACGGCCACGCCCACCGTGCCGAGCGGGGAGACCACGCCCATGGGGCCGAGCGCGAGCGCCTTGTAGAAGCACAGCAGGGCGACCGGCCCCACCAGACCGGCCGCGACGGCCCACCACAGCCGTGGCCCCGCCTCGCTCCAGGCGCCCGTGGCCAGGACGATCACACCGAGGACGGCCGCCGCGATCGTCTGCGAGACGACGACCACCGTCAGAGCGGGGGTGCGCCGGGTCAGCACGCCTCCGCCGAAGTCCGCCAGGCCCCAGAGCAGGCTGGTGGCCAGAGCGAAGAGTGCTGTCACAGGGGCCTCGCAGTACAGTTCGGTGCACGATCGGGTGCACCACACGATAGTGCTTTCTGGTGAACTCTGTCATCCAGAATATTGGACTCCGCAAGGACGGAATGTGTCGGACCTCGACCTGCTGACCCAGTCCCTGGCGCGCAACGTCAAGCATTGGCGGACCATGCGCGGCTTCACGCTGGACGTGCTCGCGACACGGGCGGGCGTCAGCCGCGGCATGCTCATCCAGATCGAGCAGGCCCGCACCAACCCCAGCCTCGGCACCGTCGTCAAGATCGGTGACGCGCTGGGCGTCAGCATCACCACGCTCCTCGACTACGAGCAGGGGCCCAGGGTGCGGGTCGTCCCGCCGGACCAGGTCGTACGGCTGTGGCACACCGAGGCCGGCAGCCACAGCCGGCTCCTCGCCGGGGCCGAGGCGCCCGGCCCGCTGGAGATGTGGCAGTGGCGGATGATGCCCGGCGAGAGCACCAGCTCGGACCCGCACCCGGCCGGCACCGTCGAGATCCTGCACGTCACCTCCGGTGAACTGACCCTCACCGTCGACGGCGTGGAGCACCGCGTACCGGCCGGCGCGAGCGCCACCTTCGAGGCCGACGCCCCGCACGTGTACGGCAACAAGGGCGACGTCCCCGCCGAGTGGATGCTGGCGGTCTCCGTGCCGCCCGCACGCTGAGACGTCCCTCCCGGCGTCCGCCGAGCGCCTGTTAGCGTGCCGTCATGGACGCACCCATCGGTCACTTCGACACCGTCACACCCGCTCCCGAGTGCCTCGACGAGCTGATCAGCCCCGTCGCCGACGCCGTCCGGAACTGGCAGGGCAGCGTCCCCGCCGAGCAGATCCTCCACGTCGACACCGACCCGCGGTGGGCCGACACCGCCGTCTTCGTCGAGCACTACGGGCAGGACCTGCTCGAGGCGTCCGCGAACTGCGTGGTCGTCGCCGGCAAGCGCGGCGGGGAGACGACCCTGGCGGCCTGCCTCGTCCTGTCCACCACCCGCGCCGACGTGAACGGCGTCGTGCGCCGCCGGCTCGGCGCCCGCAAGGCGTCCTTCGCCTCCATGGACACCGCCACCGGCGAGACCGGCATGGAGTACGGCGGCATCACCCCGATCGGCCTGCCCGAGTCCTGGCCCCTGCTGGTCGACCCGGCCGTCGTCGACCTGCCGTATGTGCTGGTCGGCAGCGGACGCCGGCGCGGCAAGCTGCTGGTCCCGGGCAAGGCGTTCGCCGAACTGCCCGGAGCGGTCGTGCTGGAGGGGCTCGGCGTCGCCGCCGGCTGAGGCGCCGCTCTCACGCGGTCATGTGGTGCGCGAGCGCGTGGTGCGGGTCCGCCTCGCCCGCCACCGGCGCCGGATCGGCGTGCACCAGGGCCGCGGTGAGCCGGGGGACGGCGTGCAGCAGCGCGTGCTCGGCGTCGACCGCGATCGCGTGCGCCTGACGCACCGTCGCCTCGCCGTCCACGACCACCGCCACCTCGGCGCGCAGCCGGTGCCCGATCCAGCGCAGCCGCAGTTCGCCGACCTCCCGGACGCCCGGGACACCGCGGAGGGCCCGCTCGGCCCGGTCCACCAGGGCCGGGTCCACGGCGTCCAGCACACGCCGGAACACCTCGCGCGCCGCGTCGCGCAGCACCAGCACGATCGCAGCCGTGATCGCGAGCCCGACGACCGGGTCGGCCAGTTGCCACCCCAGGGCCGCGCCGGCCGCGCTCGCCAGCACCGCGAGTGAGGTGAACCCGTCGGTGCGGGCGTGCAGTCCGTCGGCGACCAACGCCGCCGAGCCGATGGCACGGCCGACCCGGATCCGGTACCGGGCCACCCACTCGTTCCCGGCGAAGCCGATCAGCGCCGCCACCGCCACCACCGGGATGTGCTCCATGGGGCGCGGGTCCAGCAGCCGGGCCACGGCCGTCCAGCCCGCGAAGGCCGCGGACGCGGCGATGGTGAGGACGATGACGAGGCCCGCCAGGTCCTCGGCGCGGCCGTACCCGTAGGTGAAGCGGCGGGTCGCCGCGCGCCGTCCCAGGACGAAGGCGATCCCGAGCGGCACGGCCGTCAGCGCGTCGGCGGCGTTGTGCACCGTGTCGCCCAGCAGCGCCACCGAACCGGAGACGGCCACGACGACTGCCTGGGCCAGCGCCGTCACGCCGAGGACCACGAGGGAGACCCACAGCGCCCGCATCCCACGGGCCGACGACTCCAGCGCGGCGTCGAGCTTGTCGGCCGTCTCGTGGGAGTGGGGGCGCAGGAGGTGGGCCAGGCCGTGGGGGCGGGAGGCCCGGGCGTGTGGGCTTTCGTGGGTGTGCGGATGCCCGTGGGTGTGAGGGCGCCCGTGGCCGTGGGGGGTGCCCGCCATGCCGTGCCGGCCCTCGTCGTGCTCGTGTCCGTGTCCGTCCTGTCCATGCGCGTGACCGTCGCTCACGGCGATCCCCTTCCGATGCGCGGAGGTGGACGGCCGGCCGCCCACGGGGCCATTATGTGCGTATGAGCGCACGCATGCACCTATCACCTGCGCACGGTGCGCATCCGCGCAGCCCCGGCGAGGAGCAGTTCGCGCTCGCCGCCGAGGTCCTGGCCCTGCTCGGCGACCGCACCCGGCTCACCCTGCTGCACGCCCTCACCGCAGGGGAGGCCGACGTCACGACGCTCACCGAGGCGTGCGGGGCCGCCCGGCCCGCCGTCAGCCAGCACCTGGCCCGGCTGCGGCTCGCCGGGCTGGTGGACACGCGCAAGGAGGGCCGGCGGGTGATCTACTCCCTGCGCGACGGGCATCTGCGCCGCCTCGTCGACGAGGCCCTGAACGTCGCGGACCACCGGCTCAGCGACCGGCCGCCGCACGACTGAGGCGCGCCGGGGCGACCGTCAGCGGGTGGCGGGCTGTCCGAGGTACTGCTCGGCGAACGCCCGCGCCGCAACCGGCGAGGCGAACACCCGGCGCAGCCGCGCCAGCGTGGTGCCCGCGCGGTACGGGTCGCCCGACGAGACGCCGTGGTACACCTCGGACAGCCAGTGCGAGAACTCCTGGTAGTCCCAGACCCGCTCGAGGCAGGCGGCGGAGTATCCGTCCAGGCCGGTGCTGTCGCCCTTCGTGAGGTGGGCGGCGAGTGCGTCGCCGAGCAGGAAGGCGTCGTGCAGCGCGAGGTTCATGCCCTTGGCGGCGATGGGCGCGGTCAGATGCGCCGCGTCGCCCGCCAGCAGAAGCCGCCCGGACACCATCGGCTCCACCACGTAGTTGTGCATCTCCAGCACGCGCTTCTCGATGAGCCGCCCCTCGGTCAGCGGCGGTGCGCCGTCCGCCCCGAGCCGCTCCCTGAGCTCCGCCCACACCCGGTCCTCCGGCCAGTTCTCCGGGTCGTCGTCCGGCGGGCACTGCAGGTAGTAGCGGGTCACGTCGGCACTGCGCGGCATATGGCCGGCGAACCCGCGCGGATGCATGCCGAACACCACGCTGTCCGCCGACGGCGGCGCCTCGGCGAGCAGGGCCAGCCATCCGATGCCGTAGTCGCCGCGGGACGTGCGGGTGCGGCCCTCCGGTATCGCGTCCCGCGTCACGCCGCGCGCGCCGTCGCACCCGGCGACGAAGTCGCACCGCACCACCTCGCGCCGCCCCGTCTCCGGGCAGACGTACGACACCGAGGGGTGGTCGCCGTCCACGTCGTGCAGTTCGACGTCCCGGACGCCGAAGCGGATCTCGCCGCCGCGTACGTCCGCGTACTCCCGCACCAGGTCCGTCACCAGGAACTGCTGCGGATACACCCAGTGATGAACGCCCGTCAGCTCCGTGTACGCGAACCGGTGGCGCCGCCCGTCGAACCGGAACTCGCACTCCGTGTGCCGCTGCGCCCGCCGCAGCAGGGTGTCCGCCAGCCCCCGCCGCTCCAGCCCGCGGACGGCCCCCTCCTCCAACACCCCCGCGCGTGGCCGCTGTTCGATGAAGGCGCGGCTCTCGGTCTCCAGGACCAGGCAGTCGACGGACGCGGCCCGCAGGATGTTGCCGACGGTCAGACCGGCCGGGCCGGCGCCCACGATCACCACCGGAAAGCGGCGCGGGGCAGGGGAGTTGGTGTGGGGGGAGGTCGAAGTCACCCGAGCATTATGGAGGGGCCGTCCGGGGGAGGGGAGACGGGTGGCGACCGGGCGTCCGGTCAGCCGAGGCGGGGTATCTCGATCGCCGGGCAGCGGTCCATGACCATCTCCAGGCCCGCCGCGCGCGTACGGTCGTAGGCCGCCTCGTCGATGACGCCGAGCTGGAACCAGACGGCCTTGGCGCCCTTGGCGACGGCCTCGTCGGCGACCGCGCCCGCGAGGTCGCTGTTCACGAAGACGTCGACCACGTCGACGTCGAAGGGGATGTCCGCGAGCGACGCGTAGCCCTGCTCGCCGTGGACCGTCTCGGCCTTCGGGTGGACCGGCACGATGCGCTTGCCGTAGCGCTGGAGCACCTCCGCGACGCCGTACGCCGCCCGTCCCCGGTTGGACGACAGGCCCACGACGGCCCACGTGTCGCCGAGTTCGCCGAGGATCCTGCGGACCGCCGCGTCGTCTCCGTACACCGCCGGCCTCCTTCTGTGTCGTCGTTCAGCCGGGGAAGGCGAGGCACTCGCCTTGTCCCACTGCCTTCGCCTTCCCCAACGGATGACGGGCCGTGACGATTCCCGCTGCCGGCGTGTCGATCAGCCGGCGTGTCGATCAGCCGACGCGTCGATCAGCGGGCGTGTCGATCCGGAAGCCCGCCCGCACGCCTGTGCGGGTGGGCCGGTGCGCAGTACCGTGCGGGCAGTCCGCACGGCAGGGGGTGGCGATGCCCGGGTACGACAGCACCCACAGCGCCTGCGCGCGCGTGGGCGGGCCGTGGCCCTATGGGTGACCGGCCCACGGACGACCGGCCCGCCGACGCGGCCCCGGGAGGCGACAGCTCGGAGGACCCCGGAGCGCGGCACGCCGCGCGGGAAGCGGGCCCGACGGCTGCGGACGGCCGCTCGGGCGCCTACGCTCGCTCCGTGTTGCGCATCATCGACGCCCGAACCGGCCAGCCCGTCGACGCCGCGCCCGCCCGGCGGGGCCTGACCCGTATCGAGGCGCATACCGAGGGCTTCGACGTCACCGCCCTGCGGGTCCTGCTCGTCGCGGACCTCCTCGTGCGCGCCCTGGAACTCGGGGGCACACCGGTGTGGGCGCTGCTGGACGAGGAGCGGCAGCAGGCGGAGCTGCGGGCCGGGGCCGCCGCGCTCGGCATCCGGCCCTTCGAGGACGGCCGGGACGCCGCCTCCGGGCTCGGCGAGACGCAGGTCCTGCACGTCGTGCGCGAGGGCGGCGCGGAACCGGACGGCGTCCGCGTGGCCGTCGCCGCCGTGCACGCGCCCGCGCCGCCCGAGGACGCCGACCCGGCCGTCCTGCGCCTCGCGCTGCTCGGCCGGCGCCGGGGCGTCCCTCTGTCGCTCGACGCGGAGACGCTGGAGGAGGCCCACGCCACCCTCGCGCGCTGGCGGCACGCCGTCGCCGACTGGGCGCGGCGGCCGTCGCGTCCCGTGCCCGACGAGGTGCGGACCGAGCTGCGCACCGCCTGGGAGGACGACCTGGACATCCCCGGGGTGCTCGGCGTCCTGCGCCGGGTGGAGAGCGCGCCGGACCTGCCGGACGGCGCCCGCTTCGAGACGTTCGCCCACGCCGACCGGCTCCTCGGCGTCGAGCTCACCCGGGACCTGGGGAGTCCGCGGTGAGCGCCCACATCGGGGCGGGCCCGCTGCGCCGGCTGGTCGTGCTGCGGCACGCGAAGTCGGCCTGGCCGGACGAGCTGCCCGACCACGAGCGGCCGCTCGCCGCGCGCGGCCGGCGTGACGCCCCGGTCGCCGGCCGGCTGCTCGCCGAGGCCGACTGCCTGCCGGACCTCGCCCTGTGCTCCACCGCCGTACGCGCGCGGCAGACCTGGGACCTGGCGTGCGCCCAATGGGGGACACCGCCGCCGGTCCGTCATGACCGGCGGCTGTACGCGGCGGGCGTCCCTGATCTGCTGGCCGTCGTGCACCAGGCGCCCCCAGAGGTCGGGACGCTGCTCCTGGTCGGCCACAACCCCGGTCTGGAGGAACTGGTCCTCGACCTCGCCGGGGACGGCCTCGACGACCTGCTGGACGAGGTCGGCACGAAGTTCCCGACGGCCGCCGCGGCCGTCCTGGCCTGGCACGGCCCCGCCTGGCGCGACCTCACGCCGGGCACGGCGCTGCTGACGGACGTCATGGTGGCGCGGGGACGGAAGGGCTGACCGGGCGGGCACGCACGCGCGTGCCTGGCCGGACGAGGGGCGGCTTAGGCTGGCCGGATGCAGGACGAGTACCGCACCGTCGCCCGCGCGGGTGTGCACGAGACCGAGATCAACCGCTCGCGCTTCATCTGCGCGCTCGCGCCGGCCGCCACCGAGCAGGAGGCGCAGGACTTCGTCGCGCGCGTGCGCAAGGAGCACGCGGACGCCACCCACAACTGCTGGGCCTACGTCATCGGCGCCGACGCCTCCGTGCAGAAGGCCAGCGACGACGGCGAGCCCGGCGGCACGGCCGGGCTCCCCATGCTCCAGATGCTGCTGCGCCGCGACATGCGGTACGTCGTCGCCGTCGTCACCCGCTACTACGGCGGCGTGAAGCTCGGCGCGGGCGGCCTGATCCGGGCATACGGCGGAGCGGTCGGCGAGGCGCTGGACGCCGTGGGCACCCTCACCCGGCGCCGCTTCCGGCTCGCCACCGTCACCGTCGACCACCAGCGCGCGGGCAAGGTGCAGAACGACCTGAGGTCCACCGGCCGCGACGTACGGGACGTCCGGTACGCGGAGGCCGTCACCCTCGAGATCGGGCTGCCCGACGCCGACGTGGAGGCGTTCCGGGCCTGGCTCGCGGACGCCACCGCGGGTACGGCCGTCCTCGAACTCGGCGGAGAGGCGTACGGCGACGCCTGACCCGGAGTGGCCCCACGCGCGCGTGAGGCCCGCCACACGCCGCGTCGATCGGGTCGTGGGCCGCATTCATCGCGCCGTATGTGGCACCTGCAGGGCATGGGGATGAGTGAGACGGCGGTACGCGCCCGGCGCGGTGCCCGCAGCCTGGGAGAGTCGGTCCGGCGGGCGTGGACCCGGCCGGGCCCCGAACGGGACGTGGCGATCCAGGCCGGCAAGGCTGCCCTGGCGGCCTGCGTGGCGTGGCTGGTGGCCGGCTGGTGGCTCAAGGCGCCGAACGCGTTCGTCGCGCCCTGGGTGGCCATCGTGCTGGTGGAGTCGACGGTGTTCCGGTCGATCGCGCGCGGGCTGCAGCAACTCGCGGCCATCGCCACGGGCACCGTCGTGGCCACCGGCGTGGCCATGCTGCTGAACTCCCCGACGCTGGCGATGGCCTTCGTACTGCCGGTCGTGGTGCTGCTCGGCAACTGGGGGCGGCTCGGCAGCCAGGGCATCTACGCCGCCACCGGCGCGCTGTTCGTGCTGACCAGCGGCCCCGTCACGCTGATGGCGTCGGCCACCCGGATCGCCGAGGCGTGCTTCGGCGCGTTCGTGGGCATCGCCGTGAACGCGCTGATCCGGCCGCCGGTGTATCTGCGCGGCACGCGCGTGGCGCTGGAGGAGGCCGCCGACGAGGCCCGGCGGATCCTGGAGGCGGTCGCGGACCGGCTGGCCGCCGGCGAGTGGGACGGCGAGCCCGCGCGGGAACTGCACGAACGCGCGCTGCGCCTGTTCCGGCTCGTCGAGCAGGCCCGCTCGGCGGTCGGCTGGAGCCGGGAGAGCCTGCGCGTCAACCCGCGCCGCCGCAAGCTCGCGGAGGCACCGCCCGGCCAGGAGTACGACGACGCGGTGACCGTCCTCGACTACGTCGCCGTCCACACCTCCGGCGTCACCCGGGCCGTGCTGGAGTCCAGCGGCGGCGGGCGGCCACAGCCCCGGCCGGGTCCGGCGGTCAGCGAGTCGTACGCCGACTTCCTGCGCGGCAGCGCCCGCGCGATCTGCCTGTACCCGCAGAGCCGGTTCGCCCCGGGCGGCTACGACGCGAAGGTGGACGAGGAGCTGCGCCAGGTCGTCGACGCCATGCGCCGCACCCTGGACGATCTGCACCGGCGGCTGCCCGACGGCGTGCTGGAGGACCCCGAGGCCCTGGCCACCTACGGCACCCTGCTGACCCAGGCCCGCCGGCTCGCGGACCAACTGGTCACCGAGGAGCGCGTTTCCTGACATGTCTGAAATGCCGTGCCTGGTATGGCGGATGAGCGGCCGACACGGGCGTGCCGGCGGGAACGGGCGAGACCGGGCGATACGGGAGTAACCGCCTGCGTTGTCAGACCCGGCCGATAGGGTCGGGGGATCATGAGACTGCTGCACACCTCCGACTGGCACCTCGGCCGCGCGTTCCACCGGGTCAACATGCTCGGCGCCCAGGCCGAGTTCATCGGGCACCTCGTCTCCACCGTGCGCGAGCACGACGTGGACGCGGTGCTCGTGTCGGGGGACGTGTACGACCGGGCGGTGCCGCCGCTCGCCGCCGTGGAGCTGTTCGACGACGCGCTGCACCGGCTGGCCGACCTGGGTGTGCCGACCGTGATGATCTCCGGCAACCACGACTCCGCGCGCCGGCTCGGCGTCGGCGCCGGCCTCATGGGCCGCGCCGGCATCCATCTGCGGACCGACCCGAAGACCTGCGGCACCCCCGTGGTCCTGGCCGACGACCACGGCGACGTCGCCTTCTACGGGCTGCCCTATCTGGAGCCGGCCCTCGTCAAGGACGGCCTCGGCGTCGACAAGGCCGGGCACGAGGCCGTGCTCGCCGCCGCCATGCAGCAGGTCCGCGCCGACCTCGCAAAGCGCGCCCCCGGCACCCGGTCGGTCGTCCTCGCCCACGCCTTCGTCACCGGCGGCGAGCCCAGCGACAGCGAGCGGGACATCACCGTCGGCGGGGTGGCCGCGGTGCCCGCCGGCGTCTTCGACGGCGTCGACTACGTCGCACTGGGGCATCTGCACGGCTGCCAGACCATCGCCGAACGCGTCCGCTACTCGGGCTCCCCGCTGCCGTACTCGTTCTCGGAGGCCGGGCACCGCAAGAGCATGTGGCTCGTCGACCTGGACGCGGGCGGCGCGGTCACGGCGGAGCGGATCGACTGCCCGGTGCCCCGGCCCCTGGCGCGGATCCGGGGGACCCTGGAGGGCCTGCTCGCCGATCCGGCCCTGCGCCCGCACGAGGAGTCCTGGATCGAGGCCACGCTCACCGACGCGGTGCGCCCCGCCGACCCCATGGCCCGGCTCGCCGAGCGCTTCCCGCACACCCTCAGCCTCGTCTTCGACCCCGAGCGCGTGCCCGGAGAGCCCGCCGTGTCCTATGCGCGCCGGCTGGCCGGACGCAGCGACCAGGAGATCGCGGAGGACTTCGTGACCCATGTGCGCGGCGCCGGACCCGACGCCCATGAACAGGCCGTGCTGCGGGACGCGTTCGACGCCGTGCGCGCCGACGAGGCCGTGCGGGAGGTGGCCCGGTGAGGCTCCACCGGCTGGACCTGACGGCCTTCGGGCCCTTCGGCGGCACCCAGTCCGTCGACTTCGACGCGCTGTCCCAGGCAGGCCTGTTCCTGCTGCACGGACCGACCGGCGCCGGCAAGACCTCCGTCCTGGACGCCGTCTGCTACGCGCTCTACGGCTCCGTGCCCGGCGCCCGGCAGAGCGGCCAGGGCCTCACCCTGCGCAGCGACCACGCGGCGGCCGGCACCCGCACCGAGGTCCGCCTCGAACTCACCGTCGCCGGACGCCGTCTGGAGATCACCCGCCAGCCCCCGTGGGAGCGCCCGAAGAAGCGCGGCACGGGCACCACGCTCGACAAGGCCCAGACCTGGCTGCGTGAATACGACCCGCGCGCCGGCGCATGGAAGGACCTCAGCCGCTCCCACCAGGAGATCGGCGAGGAGGTCACCCAGCTCCTCGGCATGAGCCGCGAGCAGTTCTGCCAGGTCGTCCTGCTGCCCCAGGGAGACTTCGCGCGCTTCCTGCGCGCCGACGCCGAGGCCCGGGGCAAGCTGCTGGGCCGTCTCTTCGACACCCACCGCTTCGCCGAGGTCGAGAAGCGCCTCGCCGAACGCCGCCGCACCACCGAGGCCCGCGTCCGCGACGGCGACGCCGCGCTGCTGGCTGACGCCCACCGTATGCAGCAGGCGGCCGGGCACGCCATGGAGCTGCCCGCACTCACCCCCGGGGAACCCGGCCTCGCCGAGGCCGTCCTCACCGCCGCCGCCGTCGCCCGCAGCACCGCCCGCGAGGAACTCACCGTCGCCCAGAGCCGCCTCGCGGCAGCCGAGGACGCCCAGGCCGACGCCGACCGCGCCCTGGCCGACGCACGCGAAGTGGCGCGGCTGCAAAGGCGGTTCGCCGAGGCGCAGGAGCGCGCCCGCGCGCTGGAGACCCGGGCCGACGCCCACCGTGCCGCACAGGCCCGTATGGAGCGGGGCCGCAAGGCCGAGGCGGTGGCACCGGCCCTGCAGCTGCGCGACGCCGCCGAGGCCGAGCACCGCAGGGCCGCCGCCGCCCAGGCACGCGCGCGTGACCTGCTACGGCACGCCCTCGGCGACGACACCCGCCTCAAGGCCGTCTTCGACGACGGCGGCGCGGCCGGTTTCGCGGGTGCCGCGCGCCGGGCCGCCGAGGAACTGGGCGGCCTGGAATCGGCGCGCCGAGGCGAGCTGCGCCTGAGCGAACTCGTCGGCGAACGCGCCGAACTGGACCGCCAGGAGCGGGCCGACGACGACGTCCGGGCCGAGGCGGAGACCTGGCTCGCCGGCTGGGAGGACACCCGGACCCGTCTGCAGACGGCGATCGAGTCCGCCCAGGAGGCCGCGCACCGCGCCGACCAGCTCGCCGCCCAGAGGGAACCGGCCCGGCAGCGGCTCGCCGCCGCCCGGCTGCGCGACCAGCTCGCCGGCGACACGGAGACCGCCGCCGCCCGCGTCGCACAGGCCCAGGAGCGGGCGCTCGCCGCCAAGGCGCACTGGCTCGACGTCAGGGAACGCCGCCTCAGCGGCATCGCCGCCGAACTGGCCGCACAGCTCCAGGACGGCGAGGCATGCGCCGTCTGCGGCGCCACCGAGCACCCCGCGCCCGCCCGCAAGGACGCCGGCCATGTCGACCGCGAGGCCGAGGAACGCGCGCTCGCCGCCACCCGGCAGGCGGAGGAGCGGCTCGCCGAGGCCGAGCAGCACCTCGGCGTCGTCCGTGAGGCGCTGGCCGCCGCCACCGCCGAGGCCGGCGACCTGCCGACCGACCGCCTCGCCGAAGCCGCCGAGGACGTGGAGCGGCAGTACGCGGTGGCCCGCCGGGACGCCTCCGCGCTGCACGCCGCCCACGAGGAGCTGCGCCGCGCCGAGGCGGAACACGAGCGGCGCACCGCCGCCCGGCAGCAGGCGGACGTACGGGCCGCGGCACGGGTCGGTCACCGCGAGCGGCTGGACCGCGAGCAGGCCGGCCTGGAGGCCGAGCTGACGCAGGCGCGCGGCACCGCCGCCAGCGTGACCGCGCGCGCCACCCAGCTGGAGCGGCAGGTGGCCCTGCTCACCGACGCCGCCGACACCGCGCGCGCCGCCGAGGACACCGCCCGACGCCTCAAGGACGCCGACGCCCGGCTGGCCGACGCCGCCTTCCGCGCCGGCTTCGACACCCCGCGGGACGCGGCCGACGCCCTCCTCGACGACGCCACCCACCGCGAGCTCCAACGCCGCCTGGACGCCTGGCAGTCCGAGGAGTCCGCCGTCCGCGCGGTCCTCGCCGAGGCCGACACCGCGTCCGCCGCCCGGCGTCCCCCCGCGGACCTCGCGGCGGCGGAGCGCGCCGCCGAGGCCGCGGCCCGACGGACCCGCGACGCCGCCTCCGCCCGGGACGCGGCCGCCCGCCGCTGCACCGAACTCGACCGCCTCTCCACACGCGCGGCGCGCGCGGTACGCGACCTCGCCCCGCTGCGCACGGAGTACGAGCGGGTGGCCCGCCTCGCCGCCCTCGCCGCCGGCACCTCGGCGGACAACGAACGCAGGATGCGGCTGGAGTCGTACGTGCTCGCCGCCCGGCTGGAGCAGGTCGCGGCCGCCGCGACCGTCCGGCTGCAGCGCATGTCGTCCGGCCGCTACACCCTCGTCCACTCCGACGACCGCACCGGCCGCGGCCGCAGCGGCCTCGGCCTGCACGTCGTCGACGCCTGGACCGGACGCGAGCGCGACACGGCGACCCTGTCGGGCGGCGAGACCTTCTTCGCCTCCCTCGCCCTCGCCCTGGGCCTCGCCGACGTCGTCACCGACGAGGCGGGCGGGGTGCGCCTCGACACCCTCTTCATCGACGAGGGCTTCGGCAGCCTCGACGACCAGACCCTCGACGAGGTCCTCGACGTCCTCGACTCACTCCGCGAACGCGACCGGAGCGTCGGCATCGTCAGCCACGTCCCCGACCTGCGCCGCCGCATCCACGCCCAACTGGAGGTCGTCAAGGACCGGACGGGATCGGTGCTCCGCCGGCGCGGTCACTGACCCACCGCCCGCCGGGGCAGCGGTGAGGAGTACACCACGCTCGTCGTCACCGAACCCAGGGCGCCGATGCGGCCGGAGACCTCCTCCAGGTGCCGCATCGAGCGGGCCATGACCTTGATGACGAAGCAGTCGTCGCCCGTGACGTGATGGGCCTCCAGGACCTCCGGGGTGGCGGCGACCAGGTCGTGGAAGGGCTTGTAGTTGCCGTGGGGGTAGCGCAGGCGGACGAAGGCCAGGATGGGCAGGCCCAGCCGCTCGGGGTCGACGACCGCGGCGTACCCCTGGATGACGCCCGCCTCCTCCAGGCGGCGCACCCGCTCGGTGACCGCGCTCGCGGACATGGAGACGGCGCGGGCGAGTTCGGCGTAGCTGGCGCGGCCGTCCCGCTGGAGGACGTCGAGGATGCGCCAGTCGGTGGCGTCCGGGGAATACGCGGTCATGAGTGAGAGATAGCAGGGGATTCACCGGCGGATCAAGGTCAGCGCCGGGGAACGCTCCTTCAGGGCGGCGGCCGGCGACCGTAGATTTTGGATCATCAGACGGGCGGGATTCCGGCCCGCCGATCGATCCGAAGGGCACGACCATGACCGCCGCCGTCCCCGCCGTGAACCCCGTCCTGCGGGTCGCCCCCGCCGCGCCCGCCGAAGCCGCCGCCCACTTCCGGGCGAGCCTCGCCTTCCACGCGGACGTGTCCGACGTCGCCGCCGGGCTCGCGGCCGGCACCGACCCCGGATTCGTCGTCCTCGACTCCCGGTCCACCGCGGCCTGGGACCAGGGGCACATCCCCGGCGCCGTGCATCTGCCCACCGCGCTCATCCCGGAGCAGGCCGGGGACCTCCTCGACCGGTCCGTGCCCGTGGTGACGTACTGCTGGGGCCCCGGCTGCAACGGGGCGACCCGCGCCGCACTCGCCCTCGCCGAACTCGGTTACCAGGTCAAGGAGATGCTCGGCGGCTTCGAGTACTGGGTGCGCGAGGGCTTCGCGTACGAGACCTGGGAGGGCCGTGAGAACCGGCCCGCCGACCCGCTCACCGCCCCCGCGACCGACGCGGACTGCGGCTGCTGAGACGCCTGTTGGACACCCTGACCCGGGCCGGGGCCCTGCGTGTAGGTTCTGCTGCCATGGTGACTTACGCGGAACCAGGGACGCTGGAGTGGATCGAGTCGGGGGGCGGCCCGCTGATAGCCGTGCCGGAGACGGTCCTTCCGTTCTGGGCCGGCGCCGACGGCGACGAGACCGCCTCGGACTACGACCGGGCCTGCGAGGTCGACGCCGCCGTCGGTCTCCTCCCGGTCGGGGACGGCGCCGCCCTGGTCCTCGGCGACGAACCCGCGTCCACCGCCTACCTCCCGGCCCACGGCGTCTTCGTGCGGTGGTGCGCCGCCGACTCCGAGGCGGACCTGCTCGCCGGGGTGCCGTCCGCCCTCGCCACGGCGGACTGGGGGCACGAGGTCCACTGGAAGGTGCCCGGCCCGGTGGTGCTGTTCGACTCGGCGTGGCCGGGCGGCGAGACCGAACGCACCGAGCATCTGCGGGTGCCCCTCACCCCGGGGACGTACGCCGTCCGCGCCGCGCACGCCCGGCCGGGCCCCGAGACCTGGCTGATCCTGGTCCAGCTGCGGAGACTCGCGCACTGAACCGAAGCGCGCCCCGATAACCAGGTGCGCGGCCGGGGAGCGGCCCGCATGATGATCTGTCATGCCGCGACTCCCACACCCCAGCACCGACGAACTACGCCGCGACCCGCTGCCGTTGCGCGGCCGTACCGCCCTGGTGACCGGCGCCAGCCGGCGCGGCGGCATCGGACACGCCGTCGCCCGCCGGCTCGCCGCCTACGGCGCCGGCGTCTATCTGCACCACCACGTCCCGCACGACGCCGCCACGCCCTGGGGTGCCGACCGTCCCGAGGACGTCGTGGCCTCCGTGCGTGAGGCGCTCGGCGACCCCGGCGCACGCGTCGTGGCCGGCCCCGGCGACCTCTCCGACCCGGCCGCACCCGCCGAACTCATCGCCACGGCCGCCTCGGCGCTCGGCGGCCGCCTCGACATCCTCGTCGCCAACCACGCCCTGAGCGGCGGCGACGGCACACTCGACGAGATCGACGCGGCGATGCTCGACGCCCACTGGGCGGTCGACACCCGCTCCGTGCTCCTGCTCGTCCAGGCCCACGCACGGCTCCGGCCGGCCGGTCCCGGCGGACGCGTCGTCATGATGACGTCCGGGCAGGACATCGCGGGCGGCATGCCCGGCGAGATCGCCTACGCCCTCCAGAAGGGCGCCCTCGCCTCGATCACCCGCTCCCTGGCCACCACGCTCGCCGAGCGCGGCATCACCGTGAACACCGTCAACCCCGGCCCCGTCGACACCGACTACCTGACCGGTGACGCCTACGACGCCGTCGCGGAGCGCTTCCCCGGCGGGCGCTGGGGAATGCCCGACGACCCGGCCCGCCTCATCGCGTGGCTGGCCACGGACGAGGCGGGCTGGATCACCGGCGAGGTCGTCAACTCCGAGGGCGGGTTCCGGCGTTGACTCTCTCTGTCAGAGCGCGGCCAGTTCGTCGACCAGGTCGTCCAGGCCCAGCGACCCCTGGGACAGGGCCGCCATGTGCCACGCCTTGAGGTCGAAGGCGTCGCCGCGCCGCTGCCGCGCCTTCTCCCGGCCCAGCAGCCAGGCCCGTTCGCCCAGCTTGTAGCCGATGGCCTGACCCGGGATGGTCAGATAGCGGGTCAGCTCGCTCTCCACGAAGTCCGCCGGGCGGCTGCTGTGCGCGCCGAAGAACTCCTGCGCCAGCTCCGGCGTCCAGCGCTCGCCCGGGTGGAACGGCGAGTCCGCCGGGATCTCCAGCTCCAGGTGCATACCGATGTCGACGATGACGCGCGCGGCCCGCATCATCTGCGCGTCCAGATAGCCGAGCCGGTGCTCCGGGTCCGTGAGGAAGCCCAGCTCGTCCATCAGCCGCTCCGCGTACAGCGCCCAGCCCTCGGCGTTGGCGCTGACCATGCCGATGGAGGCCTGGTAGCGGGAGAGGTTCCCGGCCACGTACACCCACTGCGCGAGCTGGAGGTGGTGCCCCGGCACACCCTCGTGGTACCAGGTGGAGACGAGGTCGTAGACCGGGAAGCGGGTCTGGCCCATCGTCGGCAGCCAGGTACGGCCCGGCCGCGAGAAGTCCTCCGACGGAGGCGTGTAGTAGGGGGCCGCCGCGCCGCCGGGCGGGGCGATACGGGACTCCACCTTCCGTACCGGCTCGGCGAGTTCGAAGTGCGTGCCGTCCAGCTTCTCGATGGCCTCGTCCATCAGGCCCTGCAGCCAGTCGCGGACCTCGTCCACGCCCTCGATGTGCTTGCCGTGCTCGTCGAGGTGCGCCAGCGCCACCCACGGGGTCGCCGCGCCCGGCAGGACGCGCTCGGCCTCCTTCCTCATCTCGCCGAGCAGCCGGTGGTACTCGGACCACCCGTAGGCGTACGCCTCGTCCAGATCCAGGTCGATGCCGTTGAAGTAGCGCACCCAGCGGGCGTACCGCTCGCGGCCCACCGTGTTCGGCGCGCCCTCGATCGCCGGCGTGTACACGTCCCGCATCCAGTCGCGCAGCCCGGCCACGGCCGCCGTCGCCGCCCTGGCCGCCTCGTCCAGCTCCGCGCGCAGCGCCTCGGGGCCGCCGGCGGCGAAGTCCTCGAACCAGCCGCGCCCGCCGTCCGGGCCCGCCCACTCGGTGAGCTGCTCGACGAACGTGGCCGTCGGCCGCGGCGCCGCGTACAGCTTCCTCTCCAGGCCGAGCTCAAGGGACTCCCGGTAGCCCGCGTAGGCCGCAGGCACGGCGCGCAGCCGCTCGGCGATCGCCGCCCAGTCCTCGTCGGTCTCGCTCGGCGTCACCGTGAAGATCTCGCGGACCGTGTGGGCGGGCGTCGCCATGTTGCCGACCGCGCGCAGCCCCTCGTCGGCGTCGTGCACGGCGAGCTCGGCGGTGAGCCGCTCGCGCAGCAGCCGCGCGCACCGGCGCTCGCTGTCGCTGTCCGCGCCGGGCCTGCGCTCCGCCTCGTCGAGACGCGCGAGCGTGGCGCGCTGCAGTTCGGCGAGCGCCTCCTGGCCGGCCGGGGACAGGTCGGGCAGCCTGCTGCTGCTCTCCTTCACTCCCAGGTAGGTACCGGTGAACGGGTCGAGGGCGACGAGCTCGTCGACATACGCGTCGGCGACCTCACGGGGCAGTGGAGTGTTGGTGTCGGACATGCCGCCATCCTCGTACGGCCGCCGCCCCCGCGTCAGCCCGGACGGCGTCCGCGGCACCCCTCACCGGCTCGATTTCGCTCAGGGCGTGCCCTTCGGCGCGCCGGGTGGCAACAGCGGCCCGCAGTCCCACTGCTGGAAGATCAGCCGCGTCTCCACCCGCGCCACCTCACGGTGCGCGGTGAACTCGTCCAGCACCAGACGCTGCAGATCCGTCATGTCCGCGACGGCGACATGGACGAGGTAGTCGTCCGGTCCGGTCAGATGGAAGACGCTCCGGGACTCCGGCAGCGCCCGGATCCGCTCCACGAACGGACCCACCAGCTCCCGGCGGTGCGGCCGGACCTGCACCGACAGCAGGGCCTCCAGACCGCGGCCCAGCTTGGCGGGGTCGAGCCGGAGCTGATGGCCGAGGATCACCCCCGAGCGACGCAGCCGCGTCACCCGGTCCAGACACGTCGACGGAGCCACGCCCACCTGCGCCGCGAGATCCCGGTAGGTGGCCCGGGCGTCGTTCTGCAGAAGCCGCAGCAGATGCAGATCGACCGGATCGAGTACGACAGATTCCGCCATTGGCCGAACGTAACACGGGATTCAGCCGCATGGATCCGGTCACTGTTCACTCTTCCGCTCATGGACCCAGCGAGCAGGGAGGCGAACGAGCGTATGTCCGGGTACGACGACGCACGCACCGCAGCAAGAGCACTCGCCACCGAGGCCGTGCACGCCGGCCGCGACGATCTCGCCCGGCAGGGCCTGCACGCCCCGCCGATCGACCTGTCGACCACCTACCCCTCGTACGACAGCCGCGGTGAGGCCGCCCGCATCGACGCCTTCGCCGCCACCGGCGCCGAGCCGGACGGCCCGCCCGTCTACGGCCGCCTCGGCAACCCGACCGTCGCCCGCTTCGAGACCGCCCTCGCCCGGCTGGAGGGCACGGACGCCGCGGTCGCCTTCGCCAGCGGCATGGCGGCCCTGAGCGCGGTGCTCCTCGTACGGTCCTCCATGGGCCTGCGCCACGTCGTCGCCGTACGCCCCCTGTACGGCTGCAGCGACCATCTGCTCACCGCGGGGCTGCTCGGCTCGGAGGTGACCTGGACCGACCCCGCGGGCATCGCGGACGCGCTGCGCCCGGACACCGGCCTGGTCATGGTGGAGACCCCGGCCAACCCGACCCTCGCCGAGGTGGATCTGCGGGCCGTCGCCCACGCCTGCGGCTCGGTGCCGCTGCTCGCCGACAACACCTTCGCCACCCCCGTCCTGCAGCGCCCCGCCGAGCACGGCGCACGGCTGGTCCTGCACAGCGCCACCAAGTACCTCGGCGGCCACGGCGACGTGATGGCGGGCGTCGTGGCCTGCGACGAGGAGCTCGCCGGACGGCTGCGGCAGATCCGATTCGCCACCGGCGGCGTCCTGCACCCGCTCGCCGGATATCTGCTGCTGCGCGGCCTCGCCACCCTCCCCGTACGGGTGCGCGCCGCCTCGGAGAGCGCCGCCGAGCTGGCCCGCCGGCTCGCCGCCGACCCGCGCGTCGCACGGGTCCACTACCCGCGCATCGGCGGCGCCATGGTCGCCTTCGAGGTGAAGGGCGACCCGCACGAGGTCATCGCCGGTGTCCGGCTGATCACCCCCGCCGTGAGCCTCGGCAGCGTCGACACGCTCATCCAGCACCCGGCGTCCATCAGCCACCGCATCGTCGACGCCGACGACCGCCGGGGCGCCGGCGTGAGCGACCGGCTGCTGCGGATGTCCGTGGGCCTGGAGGACGTCGACGACCTGTGGGCCGACCTGGACCAGGCGCTGGGCGGTACGGCATCCGAGGCCGACGCCACCTCCGCCGACACCGGCACCCGGGCACCCGCCGGCGCCCACTGACCCCGGCCCGGACCCCGCTCTCGTCGTGCTGACGGGGGGAGAGCGGGGCTCCGGCCGGTTTCCTCGCGGACGGCGCTACGTCGCCGGCGTGGTGCCGAACTCGCCGGTGCCCGACAGATGCGGGGCGGCCGGCCGGGGAGCGTCAAGGCGGGCGGTGATCACCAGGGTGCCCTCCTCGATCTGGTAGTCGAGCGGGAGACCCAGGGAGCGCATCGCCGCCACCATGCCGGTGTTGGACGCCTGCGTCACGGCGTAGACGCTCTCGCAGCCCGCCTCGACCGCCATCGCCACCAGCCGGGACAGCAGCTCACCGCCGATTCCGCGCTGCTGCCAGGCGTCCTCGACCAGCAGCGCGACCTCCGTCTCGTCGCCGTCCCACAGCAGATGCCCGAGTCCGACGACCCGGCCGGAGGCCGTCTGCACGGCGAGGGTGCGGCCGTAGCGGGGGCTCAGCAGATGGTTCAGATAGCGGTCGGCGTCCCCGACCGGGCCGTGGTACCGCATCGAGAGCGTCCGTGCCGAGCAGCGGTCGTGCATCTCCCGGGCGGCCCGCAGGTCGCCGGTGTCCGCCCGGCGCACGGTGATCGCGTCGCCCTCGGAGAGCGTCAGGACGTCCTGGCCGGCCGGGACACGCGGACCGAGCCGGGCGTCCAGCTCCACCAGCGCCCGAGCCCGCGCGAACTCGGTCGGGGTGAACGGCAGATACGGCCGCTCCACCGTGATCACCCCGCCCTCCGGCGCACGCAGCCGCATCACGGTCTCCTCCAGCACACCCTCCACCGGCACCGGCGACGGCCCCCGGCCACCCGTGGCGGGCACGCCGGGCAGCTGGCGGATGGTGCACCGCCCCAGCAACTGCCGCAGCGCGAGCGGGAGTTCCGCCGCGTCCAGGGCCGTCCGGGTGGCGAGGCCCAGCACGCGGGTCGGCGCGTCCACCAGATCGTGGGTGTCGGCCCGCTCGATCCAGGTCCGGGTGCCCCCGGCCGCCGCGACCGCGCCGACCAGACCGTCCGCGTCCACGTCACCCGGGGCCCGCAGCAGGAACTCGTCCACCGTGCCCTCGGCGAGCGGATGCGTCTGGAGGCTGAGGATGTCCACGCCGAGGCCCGCCAGTGCCGTGCACAGCGCGGCCAGGGAGCCCGGCTCGTCCTTCACCGTCGTCCGCATCCGCCACAGGACGCTCGCCGCGCGGCGCCGCGCCACACCCTCGTCCGGCCCCGACCGCCCGGCCCGCTCCACGCTGGGCGGCCGGGCACCGGTATCGCTCGAAGGCGGTGCGTGACCGTGGCGGCGTGCCCACCGTGCACGGACACCGGCCGCCACGAGCAGCCCCACCGCGACCAGCAGCGCCGTGGACAGCGGCAAGGGCCAGGAGGCGCCGGGGCCGCGGTCGAGCAGGTGGGCCACGACGCCGGTCACGGCAGCCGTCGTCAACAGGGCCGCCAGGCGCAGGGCGGTGCTCCGCCCCGGGTGGACCGGCCGGCCGTTCTTCGCTCGTGTCACATCACATATGTCTCGGCTCATGCAGCCACTGTGAAGGAACGGTGTTGCGTGATCACGAACGTTTTGTGACCGGGCGGTAAAGACCCGCTTTGTCTCTATTTCTACTATTGTGTTGTCAAGTACCTATCCCCTCGGTGGGACTTCAGGCGGCCGCCCCCGGCGTCAGGGCCGTGCGCAGCCGCCGCGCCTGGCCGGTCAGCCGGGACGATCCACGACGGTCCGCCAGATCCGCCAGATGCGGCACCTCGCCCCGTGCCCCCGTTCGCTCGGCGCACTCGGCGGCCACGGCCAGCAGATCCGCGAGCCCCCGCGCCGGAGCAGCCGCCGCGCCGGTCGCCACGTCCGCCAGCACCACCGGCAGCGTGTGCCGCAACGTCTCCCAGACGGTGCCGTACGCCCCCGTGGACACCGCCGTACGCAGCGATTCGACGAGCCGTGACGGCTTGACCGCCCCGCGCCGGGCCAGCTCACCCAGGTCCGTGCCCAGCCCGGCCGTGTCCAGCTGCCCGCGTGACGCCAGCACCAGCATCGCGTCGACGGCGGCGAGACGGTCCTCCGGGTGCCGTGCGCCGAGCCCATGGGCCACACCGAGTCGCACGGCCTCACCGGCCTCCCCGCCCGACTCGGCGATCAGTGGCAGGATCGCCGCCTCCCCCCGGCTGTCGTGGACCGCCGTGGAGGCGATGTCGCCCAGCATCCGGGCCGCCACCAGCTCGCGTGCCTCGGGGAGCAGGGCGAGCCAGTGCGGGCGTATGCCCTCGTGCCAGTGGGGGCAGGCCCAGCGCGCCGGCGCACCGCTCACCGGTTCGCCCAGGGAGCCGAACGCGTCCGGGAGGCCGTCCCCCAACTCGGGTATCCCGTCCGCCTCGACGAGGACACGGTCCTCCTCCGTCCGGCGCCGGCAGGTCGGTGTCGGCGGGGCGGAGGCCAGCCAATCCGCCAGCCGCTTCCCCTCCGCCGTGCCCAGCGCGGCCGCCCGCTCCGCCGCAGCGGCGGCCCGTGCCCGGTCGCCGCGCCGGACCCGCAGCAGCGCCAGGGCGAAGTCGGTCTCCGACACCCGTGCCCCGAGGCCCCGGTAGGCGTCGAGACGTGTCACCAGGTCGTCCGGCTCCAGCAGCCCCGTGCTCCAGGTCGGCGTCGACAGCAGGAACGGGAGGGGTTCGGTGCGGACGCGGTGGGCCAGCTCCCAGACGCGGGTCTCGAAAGCCCGGGCGAGCGGGGCGTGGACGCACCCCGCGCTCACCGTCCCGTGCACGAGGGCGTGGTGGAGGGACGCGGTGGGGACCGCTCCCGCCAGGGTGGCCAGGAGCAGCTCCAGGGCCTGTGACGGCACGGCCAGTCCATGGGGGTGGGTGAAGGACGTCTCCACCGGATGGGACCGCGCATCGGCCCCGTACCACCAGCGGCGCGCCAGCACGGGTGCCAGCGCCTCCAACAGCCCTTCGCGGTCCCGGTGCGTCTCGCGCACCAGCCCGTCGAGGGCCCGCTCGAACGTCGCCACGTCAGCGTCGGCCGCGAGCAGAGCCCCGATCTCCTCGGCGAGTTCCGTGACCGACGCGGGCGCCGGGGCCAGCCGAACCGGCTGCGGCGCCGGCGGCAGGACCTCCTCGTAGGCGTGCGCATCCGGCGCGTCGAGGTCGCCCCCGAGGGCGTCCGCCGCCCGCTTGCGCAGCGCCGGGATCAACTGCTCCGCCGCCGAGCGCAGTTCGTCGCGGACCGCGTCCGTGCCGAGGGCGCGATGGTGCCGCTCGACCAGCTTCAGGGCGCGCTCCTGCGCCTCCGAGTCCTCGTGCCCGAACGCCTGGGCGACGGCGGGCAGCAGCTCGTCGGCGGTGGAAGCGTCCCGGGCCAGTACCTTGCCGAGCAGGATCAGTTGAGCACGGACGATCTTCTTCTCGGTGCGGAACAGGACGGCACCCGACATCTCCGCCAGCCGGCGTGCGGGCAGCTCGCCGTCCAGGGCCAGCGCCGCCAGCACCGACTGCGCGTGCGCGGCCACCGGGGACGGCCCGTCCGACGCCAGCGCCAGCCAGTCGGCGACGCGCTCGCGCTCCTCGTCACGGGTCAGCTCGAACGCCTGGAGCACCCGCAGGAACATCCGGTGGTCGGAGGCCGGACCGCCGCGCAGCAACCGGGCCACGCACGCGTCGACCGTCGCCCTCCGGGCCAGCGCGCCCTCGACGGTGAGCCGGGCCAGCGCTCCGCTCCAGCCGTCCTCCCCCTCGCTCGACGCCCAGGCCAGCCGGCCCCCGACGTCGGCCGTCTCGAACAGCGCGGCCACCAGCGCCGTCAGATGGGGGTCCGTCCGCAGCCGCTCCAGGATCGTGTCCCCGCGCTGCCAGACGTGGCCGATGTGCTCCACCCAGCCGTGCACATACGCCTCGGTCGTCGGCACCGGGCACCCGGACAGCCGCACCAGACCCGCCATCAGCTCGTACGGCACCCGGGAGGAGGCCGGACGCGCGGCCAGGCGGTGCGCCACATCGGCGAGCCACGCCGGGGAACGGTCGCCGAGCAGATCGATCAGCACCCCCGGGGAGGCGGACCACCAGCGCATGTCGGACGCCGCGATCCAGGCGGCCACCCCGGCCGCCCCGGTCTGGCAGGCGGTGCCCGCCGCGTGCAGCGCCGGATAGACCCGGCGTGCCTCGGCGGTCCAGGGGTCGGCCCGCAGCTCCTTGCGCAGCGCCCGCAATTGAGGGAACTCCGCCCGTCGTTCGGCGTCCGTCATCCCGTCGAGGAGGCTGACCACCTCCGCCGAGCGACCCGCCCGTACCGCTTCGACCAGCGCACTCATCGCGCACCCCCGCCGGCCACGACCCCGTCACGCTCGACGGCGGCGGCGCCCCGCCGCACCATCCGGACCGCGAGCGCGTGCTTGCACGGTCCCCGTCCACCCCGGTACTTGGCCCACCAGAGGCAACTGCAGCTCAGCACCCCCGACTCGTCCCGCACCCGGTGCACATGCCCGTCCTCGGCCGTCACCGTGCCGATGCCGCCCTGGAGGGTGACCGCGCCGGCCGCCACCAGGGCCCTTGCCGCCCGCAGCCTCGGATTGTGACGCTCGGCGCGCTCCGCGTCGTACGGCAGCTCCCGGTGGAAGTAGGCCGCCTCCGCAGTGTCGTAGCCGACCCGCCCGGAGGTGCCGAGACGGACCAGGGCCGCCCGGACCCGCTCGGGTGTCAGTCCCGAGGATGCCGCCAGGTCGGCGACGTCGATCCGGGGCTCCCAGGCCAGCAGCACCGCGACCAGCTCCGCGTCCTCGGCGGCCTCGTCGGTGGCGAGCGCGTCGAGGACGCCTCCCTCGCCTGAGAAGCCGCGCGCGGCGTCCGGCGACAGGGTCAACGTCAGCCGCATCCCCGGCAGCACGGCCTCCCACGCGCTCGCCGTGCCGGCCGAACCGCCCGTGAGCGCGGGGCCGTACACCCGCAGGGCGGTGGCGTGCCGCAGGACCCGCTGGAGCGCGGCCAGCCGCTCCGGGCCGGGCAGGCACACCGCGCCCGGCACCGCACGAGTGGTCGGCCGCAGGCCCCTCCCGGAGGGCACCACCCAGCGCGCCCCGACCGAGGCGCCCCGCGCACCGTCACGCGGCAGCGAGCGCAGGAACCGCACCGCCTCGGACGCCGACAGCTCCGCCCGCAGGTCGAAGCCGGCCGCGATGACCTGGGCCTCCGCGAAGCCGCGCAGCCAGCGGTCCGGCAGGGGCACCTTCTTCTCCACGACCGGGCCGTCCACGGTCGTCACCGCCAGCTCGTCCGGGCCCACGCGCAGATGCAGCGGATCGTCCGCGCCGATCCGGGACAGCGCCTCCCGGAGCGGGTTGTTGACGTCGACGTTCGTCGTGCCGTGCCCCACCTCGCCGCGGTCGAGGCCCGGCTCCAGGACGTCCAGACGCGCGTACACCCCGCAGCAGCCGGAGAAGGACTCGAAGCGCAGCCGGTCGCCGTTGCCCGTCACCACCGGGTCCAGGGAGGTGGGCGCCTGCCGCTGGTAGTACCGGGTCGCCGCCACATCCGCCACCGCGAGCAGACCGGCCGACGTCACCTGGGGAGACGTCAGAAATCCCGTGAAGAACCGCGGATGGTCCTCGACGCCCGAGGGCGTCGCGCCCCGGGACGTCTCGAGTCCCAAGTGCTGTCCGTCCGCCGCGGACCGCAGCGCGGAGGATCGCCGATAGGCCACGGCCTGGAGTGATCGCGTCATGGGAAAAACCGTAGAGGCCACCACTGACAACGGGCCCCGATCTGCGAAAACACCGCTGGATCACCGGTGTTGCGGCATCCGGCGGTGCGCGGCACGCCTCCCAGGGTAGAGGAGTCACTGACCGACGCGGCCCGGCTGCAGGACCTTGGTGAACAGCACGGTGCCGTCCGCCTCACGCAGGCGCACCGTCAGCTCGCCGCTGCCGCCGTCGATCTCGACCTCGCCGAAGAACTGGTAGCCGTCGGCGGGGGAGACGTTGGACACCGTCGGGGCCTTGAGGAAGACCCGCTCCGGGCCGAAGGTGCCGTCGAGCCGGGTCGCCGGGAACGCACCCGCGTTGAGCGGTCCCGAGACGAACTCCCAGAACGGCTCGAAGTCGTTGAAAGCCGCCCGCTCCGGCCGGTAGTGCTGCGCGGAGGTGTGGTGCACGTCGGCGGTCAGCCACACCGTGCCCGTGATCCGCCGGTGCTTGACGAACCGCAGCAGCTCGGCGATCTGCAGTTCCCGTCCCAGCGGGGCGCCCGGATCGCCCTGCGCCACCGCCTCGACGTCCGGCCTGCCGTCCCCGGTGTCCGGCACCACCAGGCCCAGCGGCATGTCCGAGGCGATCACCTTCCACACCGCCCGCGAACGCGACAGCTCCCGCTTGAGCCAGGCCAGTTGCTCGGCGCCGAGGATGCCCTGCGGATCGGTGGGCTGGGTGCCGGGGGAGTTGGCGTTGCGGTAGGAGCGCATGTCGAGCACGAACACGTCGAGCAGCGGGCCGTGGTGGACGACCCGGTGGACGCGGCCCGACGGGCGGCGCAGCGTCGACACGGGGAAGTACTCCGAGAACGCCCGCCAGGCCCGTGCGGCCAGGACGTCGACGTTCTTCTCCGTGTAGCGGGCGTCGGTGAGGATCTCCCCCGGGTACCAGTTGTTCAGCACCTCGTGGTCGTCCCACTGGACGATGGACGGCACCTGGGCGTTGAACCGCCTGAGGTTCGCGTCGAGCAGGTTGTACCGGAAGGCGCCGCGGAACTCGGCCAGGGTCTCCGCGACCTTGGACTTCTCCTCGGTGGTGACGTTCCGCCAGACGCTGCCGTCAGGCAGGGTGACCGAGGATTCGATCGGGCCGTCGGCGTAGATGTTGTCGCCGCTGCACAGGAAGAAGTCGGGGTCCAGCCGGGCCATCGCGTCGTAGATGCGGTAGCCGCCGAAGTCCGGGTTGATGCCCCAGCCCTGCCCGGCCAGATCGCCGGACCACAGGAAACGCACCCCGTCCCGGCGCCGGGCGGACGCCGTGCGGAACGTGCCGGCGACCGGCTCCCCGGTGCGGCGCGGATCGTCCGGGTCGGCGAGCAGCACCCGGTAGTGGATCTGCTCCCCGGCGGGCAGGCCGTGCAGCCGCGTCGTCCCGGTGAAGTCGGTGCCGGGCCCCAGCAGCGGGCCGTGCCATCTGTGTGTCCTGCGGAACGACTCGGTCGCCGACGTCTCGACGATCATCCGGGCCGGGCGGTCCGAGCGCACCCACACCAGTCCCGAGTCCGTCGTCACGTCGCCCGTCTGCACACCCCAGCCCGCCTTCGGCCGCCCCGACCGGGCGAAGGCCGGAGCGGAGCCGAGGGCCATGGGCAGGGTGAGGGCCGCCGACGCGGCCAGCGAGCCGCGCAGAACGCCGCGGCGGTCCGGGAGCGGAAGGGACATGGCAAGCCTCCAGGGACGTGATCCGGCCGGTGTGCAGAGCCACAACTACTGGTGCGCCTGGGCATTCACGGAAACCACAAGTGAACAACCGGTCCCGCCGGGAGGGAACCGGGCGTCGGCCGAACGGCCCAGGCGCCGCACGGTTCCGGCCGCACCCGAGGAGGATCACCGGCCGAGCCCGCCCGCTCCCGCCGCCCCCGTCATCAGCTCAACCCCCGCCCGTATCCGCCCGGGCGGCAGATGCGCGTACCCCAGCACCAGCCGCACCCCCGGCTCCTCCCCGTCGTCCCCGGCACGCGCGTGCGTGTAGTGGGTCAGAGGGCGTACGGCCACCCCGGCCGCCGCCGCGCGCGCGAGGAACCGTTCCTCGGGGCCGTACCGCGCCGGCAGGGCGGCGATGACGTGCAGGCCGGCGGCGATCCCGGTGACCCGGGAGCCCGGGAAGTGCGTGCCGAGTGCCGTGACGAGCGTGTCGCGGCGCTCCCGGTACGCGCGCTGGCAGCGGCGCAGTTGCCGGTCGTAGTCGCCGCGCTCCACGAACCGCGCGAACACCGCCTGGTCGAGCGTGGGATGACCGAGATCCATGGTCCGCTTGCGCTCGACGACCTCCTCGGCCAGCGCCTCCGGCACCAGCAGCCAGCCGAGCCGCAGTCCGGGCGCGAGGGACTTGCTGACCGAGCCGCTGTAGGCGACCCGTTCCGGGTCGAGCCCCTGGAGCGCGCCCACCGGCGCCCGGTCGTACCGGAAGTCGCCGTCGTAGTCGTCCTCCAGCACGAACCCGTCCACCTCCCGCGCCCAGTCGAGCAATTCGGCGCGGCGCCGGGCCGAACAGGCGATGCCCGTCGGGAACTGGTGCGCGGGTGTCGTGACCAGGCACCGCACCCCCGACTCCCGCAACGGCCCCAGGGCCGGCCCCTCGTCGTCCAGCGGCAGCGGCACGGCCCGCACCCCGGCGGCGGCGTACAGGCCGGCGTGCTGCGGGCTCCCCGGGTCCTCGACGCCGACCTCGCGGATCCCGCGCGCGTGCAGCACGGAGCCGAGCACCGCCATGGCCTGTGACACCCCGGACAGCACCACGATCCGCTCGGGGTCGGCGACCACGCCCCGGCGCCGCGCCAGGAGCGCGGCCAGCGCTGTGCGCAGCCGGGGCAGCCCGCGCGGATCCGGGTAGCCCAGTTCCTGGTGGGGGAGTTCGGCCAGTACGGAGCGCTGCGCCGCCGCCCAGGAGGCCCGTGGGAACAGCGAGACGTCCGGGGTGCCGGGCACGAAGTCGGCCAGCTCGCCGGCGGGGCGCGGCGCGTGGTCACGCGCGCGGGGCGGCGCGGCCCGCGCGGCACCGCCCACCCAGGTCCCGGCGCCCCGGCCGCTGCGCAGATACCCCTCCGCCGTCAACTGCTCGTACGCCTCGGTGATCAGCCCGCGCGACACCCCGAGGTCGGCGGCGAGATCGCGGCTCGACGGCAGCCGGGTGCCCGGCGCCAGCCGCCCCGACCGCACCGCCTCGCGCAGCGCCTCCCGCAGCGACCGTCCACGCGCGCGTGCGGGCGCCTCGACGGCGGGCAGCAGCACCTCCCAGGCGGGCGAGTGCCCCTGACCCGGCGAGCCGTCCGCGCCGGACGCAGAGGAGGGCCGTGCGGAATTGGTCCCCGATGACGTCATGGAAGTGGACCTTAAACCGGGCCGCCGCCGTTCCTAGCGTCACTGCCATGAACGCCACCACCACGCGCGGCGCCCTGCTCGCCGCGCTCGCCTGTGTCCTCGTCGGAGGATCCTTCACCGCCAACAGCCTGCTCGGCGACTACCCGTACGCCGGCGGCCAGTTCCTGCGCTACGCGCTCGCCTGCCTGCTGCTGGTCCCGCTCACCGGCCGCGGCGCCACTGCCCGGCTGCGGGCCCTCACGGCCCGTCAGTGGACGCGCCTCGCAGTGCTCGCCGCCGTCGGCATGGTCGGTTTCAACCTGGCCGTCCTGGCCGCCGAACGCACCGCGGAGCCCGCCGTGCCCGGCGTGTTCGTCGGCTGCGCCCCGGTGGTCGTGGCCGTCCTCGTTCCCCTTCTGGCCGGCCGCCGCCCGCAACGAGCCGTCCTGTTTGGCGCGGCGCTCGTCGCGGTCGGCGCGTTCACGGTGCAGGGCTGGGGCCGTACGGACGCCGCCGGTCTCGCCTTCTCGGTGTGCGCGCTGGTCGGCGAGGTGGGCTTCGCGGTCCTCGCCGTGCCCGTCCTGCGGCCGCTCGGCCCACGGCTGCTGTCCGCGACGGTCTGCGGGGTCGCGGCGGTCCAGGCCGCGGTGGCCGGGCTGCTCGTGGACGGCACCGCGTGGCTGCCCCGGCCCGACGCGACCGAGACCGCCGCGCTGCTGTGGCAGGCGGCGATCGTCACCGTCGTCGGCTTCGTGTGCTGGTACATGGGCATGCAGCGGATCGGCGCCGAGCGGGCCACGCTCTTCTCGGGGCTCATCCCGGTGGCCGCCGCCTGCACCGCCCCACTGGCCGGGACGGGCTCGTACGGTGCCGTCCAGGCCGTCGGCAGCGCCCTGGTCGGCGCCGGGGTCGCCCTGGGCTCCGGTGCGCTGCGGCCGCGGCGCCGGTCAGCGGCTGCCGTCGAGGATGACGCGCGCGACCAGGGCCGGGTCGTCGTTCATCGGGCAGTGACCGCAGCCGGGCAGCCGGACGAGCCGCGCCTTGGGGATGACCCGCTTGGCGCGCACGCCCTGACGGGGGATGAGCAGCCGGTCCCGGCTGCCCCAGGCCACGGTCACCGGGACGTCGGGGATGTCGTCCAGGAACTGGACGGCCCGGCCGGACCGCAGCGTCTGGTCGAAGCCCGTGGCCCCGGCCAGCGCGAGCGTCTCGGCGACCACGGCCTCGGGTGAACGGCGGCCCGGACGGGCATAGATCGTGCTGGTCAGGGCCGTACGGCCGGCCGCCGACCGGGACAGCCGCTCGACCACCGGCAGCGGCATCCGCCGGGAGATGTGCCGCATGGCGAGGAGCACGCCGAACGCGTAGCGCCGCTCGGCCGGGGACCAGAAACCTGCGGGGGACAGGGCCGTGACGGACCGGGCGAGCTTCCCGCGGCCGAGCTCCAGCGCGATCAGGCCGCCCAGCGAGTTGCCCACCACATGCGGCCGGTCCAGCTCCAGTGCCTCGCAGAACGCGCCGAACACGGCCGTCGTCGTGGCCAGGTCGTAGGCGAGCCCGTCCGGCAGGCCGGGGGAGGTCCCGAAGCCGGGCAGGTCCACCGTGATGACGTCCCGTTCGGTCGCCAGGATGTCGAGCACCGGGTCCCAGACCTGCCGGTGGTGACCGATGCCGTGCAGCAGGAGCAGCGGTTCGCCGCGGCCCATGCGCGCGTAGTCGACGGTCACGTCGCGCGGCCCGGCGGGCGACGCGACCTGGAAGGAGACGGTGGCGGACATGACGGTGCTCCTACTCTGAACCCGGCTGGACACGCCGACGGACGGCCGTAGACAGCTTGTCAGCAATTGCTACCGACGGGTAGACCCCAGCGTGGACCACCCCGTCCGGACGTCATCCGTCCGCATGCTCCGCCCCCTTCAGGCCCCCGCGATCGGGACGGACATCACGTGCCCGCCCGCCCATATCGCCTGGACACGTCCCACCCCGTCGGCTGGGATGGAGCCGTGACCACCGACGCCGGAACCGATGTCTTCGAAGAACACCGCCCCGTCCTCCTCGGGGTCGCCTACCGCATGCTCGGCCGGGTCGCCGACGCCGAGGACGTGGTCCAGGAGGCCTGGCTGCGCTGGTCCCGGGCCGACCGGTCCGAGGTGCGCGAGCCGCGCGCCTACCTGGTGCGCGTCACCACCCGGCTGGCCATCGACCGGCTGCGCCAGGTCAAGGCGCGCGGTGAGACCTATGTCGGCCCCTGGCTGCCCGAGCCGTACGTCACCGACTTCGGCGACCGGGTCCCGGACACCGCGGAGCGGGCCGTCCTCGCCGACTCCGTCTCCGTCGCCGTCCTGATCGTCCTGGAGTCCCTGTCGCCACTGGAGCGGGCGGTGTTCGTCCTGCGCGAGGCCTTCGGCTACCCCTACGCCGAGATCGCCGCCCTGCTCGACCGGGGCGAGGCGGCGGTACGCCAGCTCGCCGGGCGCGCCCGCCGGCACGTCGACGAACGGCGGCCCCGCTACGAGGTCGACCCCGTCCAGCGCCGCGACCTGACCGAACGGTTCCTCGCCGCGGCGGCCGGCGGCGACCTGGAGCAACTGATGTCGCTGCTCGCACCGGACGTCCGGCTCATCGGCGACAGCGGAGGCAAGGCCAAGGCCCCGCTGCGGGTCCTGGAGAGCGCCGACCACGTCGGCCGTTTCCTCGCCGGCGTCGCACAGAAGGGCCTCGCCGACGCCACGTTCCACTTCCTGGAGGTCAACGGCGGCCCCGCCCTGCTCATCCGGACCGCCGGCGCGCCCGACAGCGTCTTCCAGGTGGACGTCCGGGACGGGCGGATCCAGGCGGTCTACGTCATCCGCAATCCCGACAAACTCAAGGTGCTCGCCGACGTCTGACAGGCCGTGGGCAGCCGTGTGAAGGCGCGCTCACAGCCCGTGAGCGGCCCGGGTGATTGGTATTGACCAAGGGTGAGGGCCGTCCTATGGTCGCTGACAAGTGCAACAACCTTTAATAAACAAGGCGCTGAAACGCCGCCGGGCCACGGTGATTGCGGAGGACAGGGTGGGGACCACGCAACTGGAAACGGTGCCGGAACCGAAGTACTGGCATCTGAGGACCGTGCTCAGCGAGGCACTGGAATCGGAGTTCTCGGTGGGCGAGATCCTGCCCAACGAACGCGACCTGGCCGCACGTTTCGGCGTCGCCCGGGCCACGCTCCGCCAGGCACTGGAACAGCTCGAACTCGAAGGCAGGCTGCAGCGCCGCCGCGGTGTCGGCACGACCGTCGCCCCGCCGCGCGTGGGCGTGGCCGTGGGCACCGAGCAGCACGCCTGGCCGGGGGCCGGCGAGGACGGCTGGCAGGCCACGGACAGCGCCCTCGCGGTGCCGCCCGCCACGGTCGCCGACGCGCTGGTCACCGGCGCCGAGGACCCCGTGCACATCGTCCGCCGCTCCCGGGTGACCCACGGCCAGCCGGTCGCCGCCGAACTGCTCTACGTGCCGCAGTCGTCGGTGCCGGACCTCTCCGCCATCGACGCCCCGTCGGGTGCGGCACGCGCGCGTGCGGTGCTGCGCGAGCTGCAGCGCCTGGAGCTGGAGGGCCAGGAGAGCGCCGTCGAGCTCGGCTCGGCCCGTGCCGACGAGGCCAGGGAACTGGACCGGCTCACCGGCGCGCCCGTGCTCGTCGTCACGACCCGCTACCTCGCGCACGGCCGGACCGCCGCGCTCTCCGTCGCCACCTACCGGGCCGACACCTGCCGGCTGACCTTCGGCGACACCGGGGGCGTGGAGATCCACCAGGACCCGGAACGCCGGGCCTCCTGAGCACCGGACGAGAGCGCGCCGTCGCCCGCTGAGCCGCCCAGCCGTCGCCTCCCGGCGGCCGCGCGCTCAGCGGCGGCCCGTGACCGTCCCCTCCACCGCGAACAACTGCTCCTCCACATGGTCGAGGGCGAGCCGCAGCGCGCCCGTCGCCACGGCGGCCTCACCGAGGAGGGACAGCGCGACGTTCGGGGGGCGCAGACAGTAGCGGGACAATTCCCGCCGCAGCGGCTCCAGGACACCGTCAAGCCCCGCCGCCCAGCCACCCACCACGACCAGCTCCGGATCCAGGGCGAGGACCAGGGCGGCCACATCGTGGACGAGACGCTGGATGAACCGCTCCACGGCCTCCAGAGCGCGCTCGTCACCCTCACGCGCCTGGGCGAAGACCGCCGCCACCGCCCGCTCGTCGAGCGGGCGCAACGGCTCGTCCGTGGTCGACAGCAGCGTCTCCGGCGTCGCCTCCCGCCCCAGCATGTGCAGCGCGCCGATCTCCCCGGCCGCGCCGCCGAACCCGCGGTGCAGCTTCCCGCCGATCAGCGAACCGGCGCCCGGACTCAGCCCCGCCAGCACGAACACCACGTCGTCTGACTCGGTCGCCGACCCCTTCCAGTGCTCGGCGACCGCCGCCGCGTTGGCGTCGTTCTCCACCAGCACCGGGCACTTGAACGACCGGCTCAGCCGCTCGCCCAGCCGCAGCCCGGTCCAGCCGGGCAGCGCGGCGCCCAGCCGTACGGTGCCGTCGGCCTCCACGATGCCGGGCGTCGCCACGCCCACGGCCCGCAGCGACCCGCGCGCGACCCCCGCCCGGCGCAGCAGCTCCACGACCGCCGTCCGCACCTTGTCCAGCCGCTCGTCGGCCCCGGCCGCCTCGTCGACGTCCTTGGTGGTGGCGCCCATGACGCGGCCGTCCAGGTCGGCGAGGAGGGCGGCGACCCGGTGCGCGCCGATGTCCAGGCCGAGCAGATGACCCGCCTCGGCACGGAACCGGAACCGCCGCGCGGGCCGCCCCTGCCGGCGGGCGACACTGTCGTCGGCCGCCTTCTCGACGACGAGCCCCGCCTCGATGAGCCCCTCGACGACCCCCTCGACGGTGGGCCGGGACAGCCCCGTCACCCGGGTGATCTCCGTCAGCGTGGCGGCATCCGTGGCACGCAACGCGTGCAGCACCACCGCGGAGTTGATCCTTCGCAGCAGCGAGGGATCCCCACCGGTCAGCTGCCCCAAAGGTCCGTCCTCCCAGCTCGTGCGCGTGTTGGGCGGATGCTACTCGTCGGCCGCCCACCCCTGCGAGTGCCGTACGCCACAGGGAACGCGGGACGCCCCTCGCCCCGGCCCCCTCACCCCGGCGCGACGAACCCCGACTCGTACGCCGTGATCACCGCCTGCGTCCGGTCGCGCGCCCCCAGCTTCGCCAGTACGGCGCTCACATGCGACTTCACCGTCTCCGTGCCCACGACGAGCCGTGCGGCGATCTCGGCGTTCGACAGGCCCCGTGTCATCAGCCGCAGGACCTCCGCCTCCCGCTCGGTCAGCCGGGCCCGCTCCAGCGCCGCCCGCGCCGCGCGATTGCCGCCGCCGTCCCCGTAGCGCGCGGCCAGCTGCCGCACCGAGGCCGGGAACAGCAGCGACTCGCCCGCGGCGACCAGCCGTACGGCGTGCACGATCTCGGCCGGCCGGGCCCGCTTCAGCAGGAAGCCGTCGGCTCCGGCACGCAGCGCCTCGTAGACGTACTCGTCGTTCTCGAACGTGGTGATCACGACGATCTTCGGCGGCTCGGCGACCGTGCGCAGCACCGCGCGCGTTGCCTCGATGCCGTCCAGCAGCGGCATCCTCACGTCCATCGCGACGACGTCCGGTCGCAGCTCGCGCACCAGCGGGATGACCGCCGCCCCGTCGGCGGCCTCGCCGACCACCTCGATGTCGTCCTGCGCCTCGAGCACGGCCCGCAGCCCCGCGCGTACGAGGGGTTCGTCGTCGACGAGGAGCACGGTGACCGGCATCCGGTCAGACTAGATCACCTCACCGGCAGCTCGACGTGCACCTGCCAGTCGTCCCCGACGGGTCCGGCGCTCGCGCTGCCACCCAGCAGGGCGGCGCGCTCGCGTATGCCCCGCAGGCCGCTGCCTCTTGCCGGATCCGGCGGGTCCGCGGGCAGCGGGTTGCGCACGTCGAGACGGAGGGTGGCTCCCTCGACGCTGACCCGGACCCGGGCCGGGACGGGCCCCGCGTGCCGCAGCACATTGGTCAGCGACTCCTGGAGGATGCGGTAGCCCTCCCGCGAGACCGGCCCCGGAACGCCCTCCAGAGGGCCCGTCAGATCGGCGTCCACCTCGGCGCCGGACGCCCGCGCCGACTCAAGGAGACGGTCCGCGTCCGTCAAGGTCGGCCGGGAACCTGCGGGCTTCGCGGAGTCCCGCAGGACACCGAGGACGCGCTCCAGGTCCTCCAGCGCGGCCCGGCCCGTCTCCTCGATGGCGTCCAACGCCCGCCGGGTGAACGCCGGATCGTCCGCCGCGCGGGCCGCCCCGGCCTGGAGGACGGCCACCGTCAGCGCGTGCCCGATCGAGTCGTGCAGCTCCCGGGCGATACGGGTCCGCTCCAGAAGCTGCTCGGTACGCTCCTCCAGAGCCGCGAGACGCTCGGCAGGCGAGGGCCCGAGCAGCCGTACGGCCAGGGCCGTGATCAGCGTGCCCGAGCTCCAGACAGCCGCCGCCAGCGCCGCGAGCAGCACGGGCACGAGCGCGATGTGCCAGGCCTGGGGCGGACCGAGCAGGCCTACGGCCCCGCCACCGGGCCGGTCACCCGCCGCGGAGGCCACCAGATCCACCGCGGCGTAGAGCAGTTGGGCGACCAGGAGGCCGGTGACACAGCCAAGCAGCAGCCGGGCCTCCAGCCACAGCACGAGCCGCCCACGGTCCTCCCAGGTCGACGAAGGCGTGACGACGATGCCGTCCCCACCCCCATCCCCATCCCCGCCCCGGTCGTGAGGGTGTCCCGTCAGCAACAGCCGGGCCTGCAGTCCCTCCACCGTGCGCATCGCCGGCACCAGCCCGGCGGGCACCAGCGCGGCGGCGGCCACCGCCCAGATCCACCACGCGTCGGTCACGAACTGCAGCACGGCGGGCCACACGACCGCCACGAACAGATGCAGCAGCCGTGTGTACGTCACCGCCCGGCCGAACGGGCACAGCAGACCGACCATGGCGCCATCGTGCCAGCCGCCACCGACAACGGACCTCCCCCGCACGGGGGAGGCGATCTCCACCCGCGGGGGAGGACCCGGCGCACCCGCGGAGGCCAGGCTGAGGCCATGACCAGCATCGAAGTCCAGGCGCTCACCAAGGAGTACGGGCGCAGACGAGCCGTGGACGACCTCACGTTCACCGTCCGCCCCGGCCGCGTCACCGGCTTCCTCGGCCCCAACGGCGCCGGGAAGTCCACCACCCTGCGTCTCGTGCTCGGCCTCGACCGGCCCACCTCCGGCACCGCCACCGTCGGCGGCCGCGCGTACGCCACCCTCGAGGACCCCCTGCGCACGGTCGGCGCCCTGCTCGACGCCGGGGCGGCGCACGGCTCCCGCACCGGCCGCGACCACCTGCGCGTCCTTGCCGCGAGCAACCGCATCCCGGCCACCCGGGTCGACGAGGTGCTGGCGCGGACAGGGCTCACCTCGGTCGCGCGGCACCGGGTGCGGACGTACTCCCTGGGCATGCGCCAGCGGCTCGGCATCGCGGCGGCGCTCCTCGGCGACCCCGAGGTCGTGCTGCTCGACGAGCCGTCCAACGGCCTCGACCCGGAGGGCATCATCTGGATCCGTGAACTGCTGCGCCGTCTCGCGGGTGAGGGCCGCACGGTCCTCGTCTCCAGCCATCTGATGGGCGAGACGGCGACGTTCGCCGACCACCTGGTGGTCCTGGGCCGTGGCCGGCTGCTGGCCGACACCCCGATGCGGGACTTCATCAGCGCGCGCGTGGAGCCACGCGTCCGCGTCCGCACCAGCGACGCCGAGGCGCTGGAGGCGCTGCTCGCCCGGCACGGCCTCGACGCCGTCCGGCACGAGGACGGGCACTGGACGGTGCGGCACGCGCGCGTGGACGCCGTCGGGCGCCTCGCCTCGCAGGCCGGCGTCCCGATCCTCGAACTCGTCGCCGAGGAGGGGACGCTGGAGCAGGCGTACCTCGATCTGACCTCGCAGGCGACCGAGTTCACCGCACAGCCGCAGGAGGTCTCACGATGACGCATGCGCCCGTACTCCACTCGGAGTGGCTCAAGATCCGCACCCTGCGGTCCCTTCCGGCAGCGCTCCTCGCGCTGTTCGCCGTGACCACGGCGTTCTCCGCGCTCGCGGGCGCCGACGGGGCCGACGACCCGCAGTCCGACCCGCTCTTCACGGCGCTGTCCGGGGTCCTGCCCGGACAGATCGCCGCCGTCTCCTTCGGCGCCCTCGCCATGGCGGCGGAGTACGACGGGGGTGCCCTGCGGCTGTCGCTGGCCGCGGTACCGCGCCGCGGACTCTGGTTCGCCGCGAAGGCCACCGCCGTCGCCGTACCGGTGCTGCTCACCGGGCTCGTCACGGCCGTGGCGGCGCTCGGCGCGGCCCGCGCGCGAGGCGGCGCGGCGGACGGCCTCACCGGCTCCGAACAGGCGCGCGCGATCCTCGGATGCGCCGTCTACCTCATGCTCATGGCCCTGTTCGCGGCGGGCCTGACCGCCGTGCTGCGCAGCGGGGTTGCCGCACTGTCCGTCCTGGTGCCGTTCATCCTGGTGGTGTCGTTCGTCGTCGGCGACTCGGTGGGCACCGTCGCCGACTTCCTCCCCGACAAGGCGGGGCAGACCGTTCTCCACCGGACGTACGACGGCTCCCTCGGACCGTGGTCCGGGCTCGCGGTGACCGCGCTGTGGACGGTCGCCGCGCTCGCCGCCGGAGCGTGGTGCGTGCGGCGCAGGGACACCTGACGCCACGCCAATTGTCAGTGGCGGCGGCGATACTGCACCCCATGGACGTCGTGAAGGACCTGGCCCTGACCGACTCGTTGTGCGCCCGGGAGTTCCCGGCCCGGCACGACGGGACGGCCCCCACCCTGGGCGGTCCCGGCTACTTCCTGGTGGTGCTGGGGGCCGCCACCGGCGGCACGGCCGCCGACCTGTACGCCCACGAGGCCGCGCTCACAGAGCGGTTCGAGGAGCGCTGGGGGGAGGGGTCGCGCTGGGGGAGCGTCACGCTGCTGGAGCGCGGGGCCCGGGGCGAGGAGATACCCGAGCCCTGGGCCGAGCTCGGCACGCGCGCCGACGACCTGCGGGCCTGGCGGGCACCGGGCAGCGGACGCTGGATCAGCCTCGCCGTCGCCGACCGGGACCCGGAGGCGGCCCCCGAGCTGCTGCTGATGGTGACCGACACGGACCCGCCCTGACGGGTCAGTCCGCCGCGGCCACCCGCAGCCGCGCGAACTCCTCCGCCATCGTCGCCGCCGTCCAGTGCGCGTTCAGCCCGCTCGGGTTGGGCAGCACCCACAGCCGCGTCCGCCCGATCACCCGGTCCTGCGGACCCACCTGGGCCTTGCGGTCGTCGAACGCCGCCCGGTAGGCGGTCACCCCGACGACGGCCAGCCAGCGCGGCCGCAGCCGCTCCACCTTGGCGGCCAGCAGCCGCCCGCCCTCGCGGTACTCCTCGGCGCTCAGCTCGTCCGCCCGGGCGGACGCCCGCGCGACGACGTTCGTGATGCCGAGCCCGTACGACGGCAACTCGTCCTGCTCCGACGGCTTCAGCAGCCGCGGGGTGAAGCCGGACAGATGCAGCACCGGCCAGAAGCGGTTGCCCGGGCGGGCGAAGTGATGGCCCGTCGCGGCCGTCATCAGACCGGGGTTGATACCGCAGAACAGCACGCGCAGACCGTCCGCGACCACGTCCGGGACGAGGCGGTCGCGGGCGGCCTCCAGCTGCGCGGGGGTGAAGCGGGGCGGCATGCCGTGCGGCGGGGTCAGAGGATCGCGCCGGGCGTGTAGCCGGCGGCCTCCGGGCGCTGCTTGACGATCTCCTCGATGCGGCTGACGACCACACCGACCTGCGCGGCGGCGGCGCCCGTGAAGGACAGCTTGTCGGCCATCAGCGCGTCCAGCGCCGCCCGGTCCAGCGGGATGCGCTCGTCGGCGGCCAGCTTGTCGAGCAGTTCGTTGCGCTCGGCGCCCCGCTCCCGCATGGCGAGCGCGGAGGCGACGGCGTTCTCCTTGATCGCCTCGTGCGCGACCTCACGGCCCACACCGGCGCGCACCGCGCCCATCAGCACCTTGGTGGTGGCCAGGAACGGCAGGTAGCGGTCCAGTTCGCGGGCGACGACGGCCGGGAAGGCGCCGAACTCGTCGAGGACCGTCAGGAACGTCTCCAGCAGGCCGTCCAGCGCGAAGAACGCGTCCGGCAGTGCGACCCGGCGCACCACGGAGCAGGACACGTCGCCCTCGTTCCACTGGTCGCCCGCCAGCTCGCCGGTCATCGAGGCGTAGCCGCGCAGGATCACCATGAGGCCGTTGACGCGCTCGCAGGAGCGGGTGTTCATCTTGTGCGGCATCGCGGAGGAGCCGACCTGACCCGGCTTGAAGCCCTCGGTCACCAGCTCGTGCCCGGCCATCAGACGGATCGTCTTGGCCAGCGAGGACGGCGCCCCGGCGAGCTGCACCAGCGCGGTGACGACCTCGTAGTCCAGCGAGCGCGGGTAGACCTGCCCGACCGACGTGAACGCCTGGGAGAAGCCCAGGTGCGCGGCGATCCGGTCCTCGAGCTCGGCGAGCTTCACCGGGTCCCCGCCGAGCAGGTCGAGCATGTCCTGCGCCGTGCCCACCGGGCCCTTGATGCCGCGCAGCGGGTAGCGGCCCAGCAGCTCCTCGACGCGGCCGTACGCCACGAGCAGCTCGTCCGCGGCGGTCGCGAAGCGCTTGCCGAGGGTGGTGGCCTGGGCGGCGACGTTGTGCGAGCGGCCGGCCATGACCAGCTCGGCGTACTCGCCGGCCAGCTTGCCGAGACGGGCCAGCACGGCCACCGTACGGTCGCGCATCAGCTCCAGCGACAGACGGATCTGGAGCTGCTCCACGTTCTCCGTGAGATCGCGGGAGGTCATGCCCTTGTGCACGTGCTCGTGCCCGGCGAGGGCGTTGAACTCCTCGATCCGCGCCTTCACGTCGTGCCGGGTGACCTTCTCGCGCTCGGCGATCGACGCGAGGACAACGGTGTCGAGGACACGCTCGTAGTCGGCGAGCGCCTCGTCCGGCACCTCGATGCCGAGGTCCTTCTGGGCCCGCAGCACGGCGAGCCAGAGCTGACGCTCGAGCTTCACCTTCTGCTCGGGGGACCAGAGCGTGGCGAGCTCGGTGGAGGCGTAGCGTCCGGCGAGGACGTTCGGGATGCGGGGCTTGGCGAGCGCAGAAGTCACGTGCACGGAGTTTACCCGCCGCCCCTCCGGTCCCGGGCGCCGCTCCGCCCGAGCGCCCCAGGTCAGGGGCCCGGCCCTCGGAAGCCGGCGGTGGCGGGTCGAACGGGTGAATTCCCCGGCCGCGCCCGCGTCCCGGTTTCCGGGGGCCTTCACAACTCGTTCATAGTCTGCCGGTCGTGGCGAGTTCGCGGCTGCGCGTCACTTCTCCCGCCACGACCTCTCGAATTCCGGCGAGCGACGAATTCGTGTCGATGACCGACGTCGGCCTCCCTTTCCGTCCGATTCCGTGCGAAAGAAAGACAACGAGAATGCGACAGGCTCTGACCAGGGGATTGATCGTGGCCGCCGCCGCGACGAGCGCCCTGTCCCTGTACGGCACCGGCGCGTCCGCGGCCCCGCTTGCACAGGGCACCGTGGTGAAATCCGCCGTCGTGCTGCCGGGCCACGCGAAAGCGTCGGACCCGGACGGGCTGAACCAGCTGGACGACAAACTCGGCGCCATGGACGAGCAGCTCGACGGTGTGGACAAGAGGATCGACGAGCTGGAACTCCCGGGTGCTGCCCCGGAGCCCGCCGCCTCCGGTCAGGGCACCGCCTCCTACGGGACCGACGAGCCGTCCGGCGGAAGCTACGGCGCCGATGAGCCGGCCGGTGAGGCGGGCTACGGCAAGGAGGAGCCGGGCGGATACGGCTACGGCTCGGACGAGCCGTCGGACGAGGGCCACGGCTACGGCGACAAGCCCACCGAGCCCGCCGGACCCGGCTACGGCTACGGATACGGCGACGAGCCCGCCGAGACCCCGGAGCCCACCGGGCACGGCTACGGGTACGGCTACGGCGAGGAGCCGAAGTCCCC
>NZ_JAGPYD010000022.1:0-96922 GCF_018070255.1 Streptomyces sp. RK62
CCGCAGCACCCCCTCCACCGCGGTCCCGAGCCGCCGGCGAGCCTCATGCCGCGGCACCCCGCTCATCAGCAGCTCGTCGTACGGCGTGTCCCAGTGCCGTACCGACGCCGCCACCGCCGAGGTGACGGCGCCCTCGGACAGCGCGCGCCCCGCCGCACTGCGCCCCACCCGGCCGCTGCCCCGCACCGAGGCGTGTCCGGCGATGTCCCGCGCCCGCTCCGGAGGGCACCCCGGGAACAGCCGCCGTATCTCCGCCGCGAACGCCTCCGCGAACCGCGCGTCCTCCCGCTCCCGGCGCCGTGCGTCCCGTGCCCGGCGCCGCCGCCGGGCCTGCGCGTCGGCCAGGCAGCGCCGCTCCGCCCGGGCGAGCCCCGCCTCCTCCACCAGCACGCCCTGCCGCTCGTACCGGCCCTTGCGCCGGTTGAAGCGCACGACCACCGCGGACAGTCCGCTCTCCTCCCGCGACCGGCGGGTCAACGCGGTGTCGCCGCGCGGCAGGAACACCAGGTGCCCTAGGTCGGCACAGTCGAGGCACCGCGGCGTCCCGTCCTCCAGTACGAGCATCCGCAGCGGCCCCGTCCGGCACTCCGCGCAGTGCCGCCGCTTGAGGGGCTGCACGACGAGGGGACCGGTGCGTGACGAGGGCGTGGCCGAGCGTGGCATGCTCAGGTGATCCCCCCTCCTCCCCGGCGAGGAACGCCCCCGCCCACCTCCGACGTCGCCTTTCCGTGCCCGTGTGCGCGCCCGTGCCCGGGTCCAGGCCGGCGCCAGGGCCGCCGGGCCCCGCGCCCGCCCCCTGCCGCATCATGGGCCGTGTGCGACTCGAAGCGATCACCTGGGAGCGGCTCGCCGACCGTCTGGCCGAGCGGCTCCTCGACCTGAAGCCGGCCGACGGCGGCGCCTGGCCGCGGGTGGCCCTCGACGGTGCCCCGGCGGCCCGCCCGGACGAGCTGGCCGAACGGGTGGCCGAGGCGCTGCGTGTACGCGGCCGCCCCGCCCTCACCGTGGGCGCGGAAGGCTTCCTGCGGCCCGCCTCGGTCCGCCTGGAGTATGGGCACCAGGACGTGGACGCCTACTACGACGGCTGGCTCGACACCGGCGCCCTGTGGCGCGAGGTCTTCGGCCCCCTCGAACCCGGCGGCGACGGCCGCGTCCTGCCCGACCTGTGGGACCCGGTCACGGACCGGGCGACCCGCAGCGACTACACCCCACTCCCGCCCGGCGGTGTGCTGTTGCTCCACGGACCCCTCCTGCTGCGGCACTGGTTCCCCTTCGACCTGACCGTCCACGTCCTCCTCTCTCCCGGCGCGCTGCGCCGCCGCACCTCCGAGGCCGACCAGTGGACCCTGCCGGCCTTCGAGCGCTACGACCGCGAGACCGACCCGGCCGCCACGGCCGACGTCCTGATCCGCGCCGACGACCCCCGCCACCCCGCCTGGACCGGCTGACCCACACGCCGGCCCGGCCGACCCGCGCACCCGGCTGCCCCCGCGCCCCGGTATCCCGGCCCCCGGCGCCGCTCAGCCCTCGGGCGCCACCCCAGCCCAGCCCCCGACCCCCAACGCTCTCCAGGTGCGTGGGCTCCACCCCCCGGCGACAATTGACTGCGCCGGGACTAGCGGTGCGTCCCGCGCCGCGCCGGCCGTCCGGCAACGGGAGGTAATCCATGACCACTGCCGGAGACATCATGCACCGCGGCGCCCAGTGGATCCCGGCCCACGAGACGCTGGACCGGGCCGCCCAGCTGATGCGCGACCTGGGCGTCGGAGCCCTGCCCATCAGCGATCAGAACGAACGGCTCTGCGGCATCCTCACCGACCGCGACATCGTCGTCGGCTGTGTGGCCATGGGCCACGACCCGAGCAAGGTCACCGCAGGCGAGATGGCCCAGGGGACCCCACGCTGGATCGAGGCGGACGCCGACATCAGCGATGTCCTCCGCGAGATGACGGACCACCAGATCCGCCGCCTCCCGGTCATCGAGGACAAGCGGCTCGTCGGCATGATCAGCGAGGCCGACCTCGCCCGGAACCTGCCGGAGAGCGACGTCGGTCACTGGGCCGAGAGCGTCTACTCCCGCAGCGGCGAGACGATGACGCACTGACCACCGGCCGACGGGGTCACCTCCCGGACGCCCCTGCCCGGCAGGCCGAGCCGGACGGGGGCGTGTCGGTGCCCGTCCGCCCTCGCCTCGTCCGCGCTCTCCCCGTCCTCCCTCACAACCAGCCGTTGCGACGGAACCCGCGGTACAGCACCACACACGCCACGGATATGACGCTCAGGACGAGCGGGTAGCCGAACGTCCACCGCAGCTCCGGCATGTGCTCGAAGTTCATCCCGTACACCCCGCACACCATGGTCGGCACGGCGACGATCGCGGCCCACGCCGTGATCTTCCGCATGTCCTCGTTCTGGGCGACGGTGACCTGGGCCAGGTGCGCCTGGAGGATCGAGTTCAGCAGTTCGTCGAAGGAGAACAGCTGCTCCTTGGCCCGCAGCAGATGGTCGGAGACGTCCCGGAAGTACGCCTGTATCTCCGGGGCCACCACCCGGATCGGCACGGTGGCCAGTTCCTCCAGGGGGCGGCTGAGCGGCACCACGGCCCGCTTCAGTTCCAGGAGTTCACGCTTGAGCTGGTATATCCGGCCCGGGTCGGCCCGTGCGCCGTCCTCCGCGAAGACGTCCGTCTCGACCTTGTCGATGTCCTCCTGCACGGAGTCGATGACGCTCAGATAGTCGTCCACGACATGGTCCGCGATCGCGTGCAGCACCGCGGCCGGTCCCTGGGTGAGCTGCTCGGCGTTCGCCTCCAGCTCCTCGCGCAACGGGCCGAGCGAGCCGTGCCGTCCGTGCCGCACGGTGATCACGAAGTCATGCCCGACGAACAGCATGATCTCGCCCGTGTCCACGACCTCGCTGGTCGCCGTGAGCTCCTCGTGCTCGACGTAGCAGACCGTCTTGAACACGGCGAACAGCGTGTCGTCGTACCGCTCCAGCTTGGGCCGCTGATGCGCCTCGACCGCGTCCTCGACGGCCAGCGGATGCAGGGCGAACAGCTCCGCGATCCCCGTGAACTCCTCGGCCGTCGGCTCGTGCAGCCCGAGCCAGACGAATCCGCCGCCGCGCTTGCGCACCCGCTTCAGGGCGTCGGCCACGTCGCCGCTGTCCGGGACCCGCCTGCCGTCCTGGTACGTCACGCAGTTCACGACGGAGGAGCCCAGCGGGGATCTGGCCGGGTGACTCAGATCGACGCGCGGACGCCGACGAGTCAGCCGTGCCACCTTGCGCAGACCGCCAACCTTCGAAAGGCCGGTGACCTTGCGCAGATTCCCTGCCATGGACATCTGCAACTCCCTGCGTCGGCTTGCCTGCGCGGGTCCTCTGAACGGCCGGCAGCGGCACAAGCTGCGCCGCACACCGCGTCATGGCCCGTCAGTCTGCCAGGTGGGGGTGAGACGCGGGAAAGCCTGTGGGAGCAGCACATTCCGCTTGGTTCCCGCCTGTGGACGAAGCGCCCGCACCCCCGTCGCCGGAGGCCCGCACCCCCGTCCCTCGTGAGTGGGGAAGCCGAAATTCGGGGCGGCAGCGCCGAGCGTCGCCCTCCTCGGACAAGGGCGGCAACTGGGATGATCGGGGCATGACGCGAACCGACGGATACCTCCTCGACAACCGGCAGGCCGAGGCAGCCGAGCGCTTCGACGCCTTCGCCGCACTCTTCGACCCCACGACGTTCCGGCACCTCGAACGACTCGGCGTCGGCGCCGGCTGGCGCTGCTGGGAGGTGGGCGCCGGAGGCACCTCGGTGGTGTCCTGGCTGGCCAAGAAGGTCGGCCCCACCGGGCGCGTCGTCGCCACCGACATCGACACCTCCCGGCTCACCCCCGCGGCCCGCCCGCCGGTCGAGGTGCTCGTGCACGACGTCGCCGCCGACGAACCCCCGGAGGAGGGCTTCGACCTGGTGCACGCCCGGCTCGTCCTGGTTCATGTGCCGGACCGGGAACGGGCGTTGCGGTCCATGATCGACTCGCTGCGCCCCGGTGGCCGCCTCCTGATCGAGGACGCCGACCCGGCGATGCAGCCCCTGCTCTGCCCCGAGGACCACGGCCCGGAGCAGCAGCTCGCGAACCGGCTGCGCAACGGCTTCCGCACCCTGCTCGCCGAGCGCGGCGCCGACCTCTCCTACGGCCGCCGGCTGCCGCGTCTGCTGCGCGAGGCCGGACTGCTGCGGGTGGAGGCCGACGCGTACTTCCCCCTGGCCTCGCCCGCCTGCGCGGCCCTGGAGTCCGCCACCGTCCGGCAGATCCGGGACCGGCTGGTCACCGAGGGCATCGCCACCGACGAGGACATCGACCGTCACCTCGCCAACGTGGCCGCCGGCGGCATGGATCTGGCCACCGCCCCGATGATCTCGGCATGGGGACGCAAGGCGCCGGAGGAGACCGGCGGCTGACCGGCGCCCGCGGACCTCAACCCGCCGACGGCGGTCTGCCGCCCACCTGTTGTACGGCCATGGCACCGGCCCGGCATCCCGCCCGTGCCGCCTCCTCGGGGCCGGCGCCCGCGAGCAGTGCGACGAGGAAGGCGCCCGTGAAGGCGTCCCCCGCACCGGTCGTGTCCCGCGCCTCCGCCGGTTCCGCCGGAACACGGGCGCACACGGCGCCGTCCCGCGCCACCAGCGCACCGTCCGCGCCCTGCTTGGCGACCACCAACGGCACCCTGCGGCTCAGTTCGGCCGCCGCCCGCGCCGCGTCGGCCGTCCCCGTGAGCAGCCGGGCCTCGTCCCGGCTGGGCAGCAGGAGGTCCACCCCCGCCACCGCCTCCAGGAACCGGTCGGCGCCCAGCCGCACCAGAAATCCGGCCGACGCCGGATCCAGGCTCACCGGTACGCCCCGCGCGCGTGCCGACCGCAGAGCCGCCGCCACCAGCGCCCGGCTCGTATCCGAGAACAGCAGATACCCCGACAGATGCAGGTGACCCACCCCGTCGAGCAGGCCCTCCGACCAGTCCTCGGGTCCCAGTCTCAGGGACGCGCCGCTGTCCGTGAGGAACGTCCGCTCGGCGGCCGCACCGCCGTCGACCAGGCAGATCACCGTTCCGGTCGGCGCCTGCGGGTCCACGACGAGCAGTGGCCGTACGCCGCCGGCCGTCAGCTCCCGCTCGTGCCAGTCCGCCGCGTCCGCTCCGACCCGGCCCAGCAGCCGTACGTCCGCGCAGCCCCGGTACGCCGCCCAGCAGGCCACGTTGGCGCCCGCGCCGCCCGGCACCGTCCGGATGGCCGCCGCCGTGTCCGTGCCGGAGGCGAGCGGCCCGTGATGGCGGGCGATGACGTCCGTCACCACATCCCCGACGACCAGCAGGGCGCCGGGGGAGGACCCCGGGACGCTCACACCCCGGTCCAGGCCGCCGCGATCCGCCCCGCCAGTCGTACGTTGCCGCGCACCGCCGCCAGGTTGGCGCTCAGGGAGGCGCCGTCGGTGTGCCGTACCAGGTAGTCCAGGAGGAACGGGGTGACGGCCTGGCCGGTCACGCCGCGCTCCTCGCACGCGTGCAGCGCGTCGGCGAGCACACGCGCGTGCAGCTCCGGATCGAGCTGCTCCTCCTCCGGTACCGGGTTGGCGACGATCAGCGCCGACGCGGGCCCGTCGAGGCTGTCCTGCGCGCGCATCACCTCGGCCACCTCCCGGGGCGAGCGCAGGGTCCAGTCCACGGGGTGCCCCGAGTCGGACAGATAGAAGCCGGGAAAGCGATCGGTGCCGTAGCCGGCCACCGCGATCCCCAGGGTCTCCAGCCGCTGCAGCGTGGCCGGGACGTCCAGGATCGACTTCACGCCCGCGCACACCACCGTGACGCGGGTCCGCGCCAGCAGCCCCAGGTCGGCCGACTCGTCCTGCGTGACCGTCCACTCCCGGTGCACCCCGCCCAGGCCGCCCGTCGCGAACACCCGGACCCCGGCGAGGGCCGCCAGCTGGGCGGTCGCCGACACCGTCGTCGCCCCGCTCGCCCCGGCCGCCACCGCGAGCGGCAGGTCCCGGTGCCCCAGCTTCCGGATCCCGTCCTCGTTGGCGATCCGCTCCAACTGCTGCTTGTCCAGGCCGACGTGCGGCCGTCCGTCCAGCACGGCGATCGTCGCGGGGACCGCACCCTCCCGCCGTACGACGTCCTCCAGTTCCAGCGCCACCTGGAGGTTGCGCGGACGGGGCAGCCCGTGCGCGATGATCGTGGATTCCAGGGCCACCACCGGACGACGCGCGTCGACCGCGTCCCGTACTTCCTCCGACACCACCAGCACCACGCGACTGCCTCCTGTCCGTCGGTACACCCTCATCCCTGGCGGGCCACACGCCCCGTCAAACCCTTGCGGCCTGTGGAAGAGGACACCAGCCTGGAGCGCATGAAGGACAACACCGCACGTCTCGACCACGTAGTCCTCTGGGTCAGCGACCCGGAGGCGGCGGCCGGCTTCTACGAGAAGGCCGTCGGCATGGAGCCCGTACGGCTCGCCGAGTTCACCGCGGGATCGGTCCCGTTCCCCTCCGTCCGCCTCAACGAGGAGACGATCATCGACCTCATGCCGCTCGCCATGGCCGAGCGGATGAAGATGCTGCCCGGCGCCACCGAGAGCGCCGGCCACCCCGTCAACCACGTCTGCCTCGCCCTGCCCGGCGAGGACTTCGACGCCTTGCGCGCCCGCCTCGATGAGGGCGGCACACCGGTGTCGGACGTCTCGGAGAACTCCTTCGGCGCCCGCGGGAACGCCACCCGGAGCTTCTACTTCCGTGACCCCGACGGCAATGTCTTCGAGGCCCGCCACTACGACTGACCCCGGCTGACCACGACTGACCGGCGGGACCGGCGGACCGCGAAAGGGGGCCACGCGCGCGTGGCCCCCTTCCCACGGGTCAGACGTCAGACCGGCTGTACGCCGTCCAGCGCTCCGTGCGGATTGAGCACGTACTTCCGGCTGGCGCCCTGGTCGAACTCGGCGTAGCCGGTCGGCGCGTCCTCCAGGCCGATCACGGTGGCGTTGACCGCCTTCGCGATGTGGACGCGCTCGTGCAGGATCGCCATCATCAGGCCCCGGTGGTACTTCATGACGGGGCACTGCCCCGTCGTGAGGGTGTGGCTCTTGGCCCAGCCGAGGCCGAGGCGCACCTTCAGCGTGCCGGTCTGCGCGTCCTGGTCGACACCGCCCGGGTCGTCCGTGACGTACAGGCCGGGAATGCCGAGCGCACCACCCGCGCGCGTGATGCCCATCAGGGAGTTGAGGACCGTGGCGGGCGCCTCCCCGGCGTCCTTGCCGTGGCCCCGGGCCTCGAAGCCGACCGCGTCGACCGCGGCGTCCACCTCGGGCTCCCCGAGGATCTGCGCGAGCTGGTCCTCGACGGTGCCCTGCGAGACGTCGACCGTCTCGCACCCGAAGCTGCGCGCCTGCGCGAGGCGTTCGGCGTTCAGGTCACCGACGACGACGACGGCGGCGCCCAGCAGCTGCGCCGCGGCGGCGGCCGCGAGCCCCACCGGGCCCGCCCCGGCGATGTACACCGTCGACCCGACACCGGCACCCGAACTGACCACACCGTGGAAGCCGGTCGGGAAGATATCCGACAGCATGGTCAGGTCGAGCAGCTTCTCGAGCGCCTGCTCCCGGTCGGGGAACTTCAACGCGTTGAAGTCCGCGTAGGGGACCATCACGTACTCGGCCTGCCCGCCGACCCAGCCGCCCATGTCGACATAGCCGTACGCGGCGCCCGGCCGGGCCGGGTTGACGTTCAGACAGATGCCCGTCTTGCGCTCCTTGCAGTTGCGGCAGCGCCCACAGGCGATGTTGAACGGTACGGAGACGATGTCGCCCACGTCGAGGAACTCGACGTCGGGGCCCCGTTCGACGATCTCTCCGGTGATCTCGTGTCCGAGGACCAGCCCCTCCGGCGCGGTCGTCCGCCCGCGCACCATGTGCTGGTCGCTTCCGCAGATGTTGGTCGCGAGGACCTTGAGGATCACCCCGTGCCGGCACACACGGCCGACGTTGGCAGGATGGACTCCTGGACCGTCCTTGAGCTCGAGCGTCGGATAGTCGATGGTCCTGACCTCGACCGCGCCCGGCTTCAGATACGCCACTGCCCTGTTTCCGCTCATGCGTGATCTCCGTCCCTTCGGCTCCCGTCTCTTCCGGGAGCCAGTCGGATACCAGCGGCTGCGCGCACATCCGAGTCTGCTACCGCTCGAGCCGTCCGGCCAGCCGTCACGCGGTCACGGGCCGCCGAACGTCCATGACGGCCTGGAACAGCCCCTGTTCGGCGGCGGGGCGCCGGATCAGTCGCCCGCGGCGGCCTTGCTCCGCCCACCCCGCGTGAACAGGGCCAGCGCCGCCAGCGGCAGCAGCAGGCAGGCGGCGAAGAAGTTCAGCCACACGTAGCTCGCCGTGGCGACGACCAGGCCGGCGGCCGCGCCGCCTATGCCCGCCGAGGCGTTCATGACGAGGTCCGACAGGCCCTGCGCGGCCGCCCGCGCGGCTTGCGGCACGGAGTCCGTGAGGAGCGCCGAACCCGAGACCAGACCGGCCGACCAGCCGAGACCCAGCACGAACAGGCCGGCGGCCGTCTGCCCGTGCCGGCCGCCCGCCGTACCGGCGAGGAGCACCGCGCACGCCAGCAGCCCCACGGCCAGCCCTATCCCGGACAGCCGGCCCAGCCGGTCCGACAGCCGTCCCATCAGCGGGGCGAAGGCGTACATGCCCGCGATGTGCCCGCTGATGACGAGGCCGATCAGCTCGATCCCGGCGCCGTGATGCTCAAGGTCGACCGGGGTCATCGACATGACCGACACCATCGCGGTGTGCGCCACGGCGACCGCCACGATCGCCAGCCGGGCCCGCGGCGAGGCGGCCACGGCCGCCATGCCGGCGCGCAGCGAGCGCCCGGCGGGCGTCTGCTCCTCGGCCGGTGCGAGGGCACGCGCCGTCAGCAGCGGGTCCGGTCGCAGCAGTACGGCCACCACGACCGCGGACAGCAGGAAGATCCCCGCCGCCCACAGGAACGGACCCGCCGCCTCTGGTATCCCCAGGCCGGTGACGCTGCGCCCGGCGGGTGCCGCGATGTTCGGGCCGATCACCGCGCCGATGGTGGTCGCCCACACGACCAGGGAGATGGCGCGGGCCCGCTGCTCGGGCTCGGCCAGGTCGGCGGCCGCGAAGCGGGCCTGGAGGTTCGCCGAGGAGGCGGCGCCGAACAGTGCCAGCCCGAACAGCAGCAGCGGGAAACTCGCGGCCCGGGCCGCGAGCACGCTGACCCCGGCGCCCACGGCACCGATCAGATAGGCCAGGACGAGCCCGGGACGGCGCCCGCGCGCGGTCATCAGCGCGGCCAGCGGCATCGACAGCACCGCCGTCCCCGCGACGGTCGCGGTGGGCGCGAGCCCCGACAGCGACTCGGTGCCGCTGACCTCCTTGGCGAGGACCGCGGCGAGCGCGATGCCGGTGGCCACGCCGAGGCCGCCGAGGATCTGCGTCGCCATCAGCACGGCCGACGTCCGCCGTCGCAGGGCCGCGAGGTCCTGGGGCGTCACCGGCACGGCCGCCCGCTCCACGCTCGTCATGACAGCCGCCCGGAGCCGGCGCGCGTCCAGCCGGACGGCGCAAGGCGACACACCGGACCGGCCGCGTACGGGCGGGTGAAAAATGTCGTCGTCACTGGCGTAGTCTCCCCCCTCCGATGCGCCGGCCCAACCGATTACCTCCGGCCGGACCGCCTCAACGATTTACCTCCGGCCGGACCGTGGCGCACGGCTTACCTCCGGCCGGGCCGCCTCACGCGACTACCTCCGACAGGACCGCGGCACCCACCTCACCTCCGCCCGGACCGTCGCTCACGACGTCGGTCGGACGCCGTGAGCCGGTCAGAACAGCGGCTCCGGCAGGACCCCTTCCAGCGCCAGCAGCTTCCGCTTGGTCTCCAGGCCGCCCCCGAAGCCCCCGATGCCGCCGTCGCTCTCCACGACCCGGTGGCACGGCACGACGACCGGCAGCGGATTGGCGCCCATCGCCATGCCCACCGCCTGGGCCGCGCCCGGCTGCCCGACCCGTCCCGCCAGATCGCCGTACCCGACGACCGCCCCGAACCGCACCGAGGACGCCAGCTCCCGCAGCACCTGCCGGTTGAAGCCCGAGATCAGGGACCAGTCCAGCGGCAGCTCGAAGTCCCGGCGCCTCCCCGCGAAGTACTCCTCCAGCTGACGTATCGGCTCGGCGAGCAGGACGGACCCCGGGTCCTCGACCGGCTCGGCGCCCAGCCGCGACGCGAGCCGCTCCAGCGTCTTCCCGCACACCTGCGGCGTGGCGTGGAACACGACGCTGACCAGGCCGTCCGGTGTGGCGGCCAGCATCAGCGGACCGATGGCGGTGCCGACGACGGCCCACACCACCCGCTGCTCGTCCTGCCCATGGCTGTCCATGTGCTTCACCGTACGGGCCGCCACTGACAACGCCCCCGGAGCACCGCTCAGGCAGCCGGGAAGGCGTCCCGCACCACGTCCGGACTGTTGGTGATGATCCCGTCGACCCCGTACCCGGCGACCTGCCGGGCCGTGTCCGCGTCGTTCACCGTCCAGGTGAACACCTCCAGCGGCCCCCCGTGCGGGCCGTCGAACGCGTGGACGGAGGAGACATAGCCGGGGGAGACCGTGGTGTACGACGGGTTGATCTGGTCGGCGAAGGCCGCGTACCGGGAGAGGTCCGCCACGGACGGCGTCCCCAGGAAGCCGGTCTTCACCGTGGGCAGCAGGTCGTGGACGGCCCGGACGCTGTCGGCGCTGAAGCTCTGCACGATCAGCCGGCCCGCCAGGTGCGAGGCGTCGAGCCAGCCCTCGTCGCCGAGCACCTTCAGGATCTGCTGCTCGATGCCCGGGTACAGGCCGGGGTTCTTGATCTCCAGCAGCAGCTTCTGGCGGTGCGACTCCGTCCGGTCCAGGAACTGCTGGAGCGTCGGTACGCGCGCGCCGGCGAACTCCGGCCCGAACCAGCTGCCCGCGTCCAGCCGGGCGATCTCCGCCGCCGTGAAGTCCTTCACCTTCCACGGGGAGCGGCCGGGGAAGACCTCCTCGGCGTCCGTCGTGCGCTTCAGGTTGTCGTCGTGGATCACGACCAGCTCGCCGTCCTTGGTGCGCTGGACGTCGTTCTCGACCCACTCGACGCCCAGCTCGGCGGCCTTGTCGACGGCGGCCAGGGTGTTCTCGGGCGCATAGGAGGAGGCCCCGCGGTGGGCGATGACCGTCGGCCGCTCGGCCCGGACGCCGGCTCCGGCGGCGGGAGCGGGAAGCAGCAGGGCGGCGGTTCCCAGCAGTGCGGCCGTCGTGGCGGCAACAGCGCGCGCGTGCATACGTACTCCTCGTGTCGAAGATCACGGTCAGCTCAACTCTGACAGCACAGGGTCAACGACGAAGGAGTACGGGACGGCCACAGAACAGCCGGAGTTGCCCCGCCCGCTCACTCGTGCCGCACAACTGGGGCAAGGCCGTGTTTCTTTGCAGGAGAATCGTTCGACCCTTGCGGTGGGGGTTACTCTCTGCCTCAACCCTGGCCCGCTCGGGCGGTCCCGGGAGGGGGCGCACGTTCGAACATTCCGGGATGTAAACAGGCGGAAGGGCAGCCGCGTATGCAGGGGACGGTCGACGGTTTCAGCTACGGGATCGTCACACCGCTGGTGGCCTACCTCATGGCCTGCCTCGGTGGTGCGCTCGGACTGCGGTGCACCACCAGATCGATGCTCGTCGCGCGATCCCGGCGTCCCGCCTGGCTGGCCCTCGGCTCGGTAGCCATCGGGTCCGGCATCTGGACCATGCACTTCATCGCCATGATGGGGTTCACGGTCGACGGGACCCCGATCCACTACGACAAGCCGATGACGTTCGCCAGCCTCGCCCTGGCCATCGTCATGGTCGGTGTCGGCATCTTCATCGTCGGCAGCCGCGGCGCGCGCGGGACGGCCCTGTTCACCGGCGGCACCATCACCGGCCTGGGCATCGCCTCCATGCACTACCTCGGCATGGCGGGCCTGCGCCTCGACGGCAGGCTGGAGTACAACACGCTGACCGTCGCCGCCTCCGTCGTCATAGCGATGCTCGCGGCCACCGCGGCGCTCTGGGCCGCCGGGCAGGTCAGGGGCGTGCTCTGGAGCGTCGGCGCCAGCCTCGTCATGGGCCTCGCCGCCAGCGGGATGCACTACACCGGGATGGCCGCGCTCCGCGTCCACGTGCACGGCACCGGCGCCGGCGGGCCCGGCGACTCACCGGCCTCCCTGCTCGCGCCGATGCTGGTCGGCCCGCTCGCCTTCCTGCTCCTCGCCGGAGCCGTCATGATCTTCGGCCCGAAGACGGTCCTGGGACAGCCCGAGGAGGCCCCCGCCGAGGAGAAGCCCGGCGTACCCGCCCGCGCCGCCGTCCCGCGCCAGATCCGGCGCCCCGCGCAGACGGCCCGCCGCACCGTCCGGCGAGCCCCCCGGACCCCGCAGAACCACTGATCAGACCACGTTGTCAGTGGGGGGTCGTACGGTTGATGCCATGCGGCCCGTTTCCAGCATCGAACGCACGGTGGCGCCTTTCGAGGTCGTCAGTCCCTACCAGCCCAACGGCGACCAGCCCGCGGCCATCGCCGAGCTCGCCCGGCGCATCGAGGCCGGGGAGAAGGACGTCGTCCTGCTCGGCGCGACCGGCACCGGCAAGTCCGCGACCACCGCGTGGATGATCGAGAAGCTCCAGCGTCCCACCCTGGTGATGGCGCCGAACAAGACGCTGGCCGCCCAGCTGGCGAACGAGTTCCGCGAACTCCTGCCGAACAACGCCGTCGAGTACTTCGTCTCGTACTACGACTACTACCAGCCCGAGGCGTACGTCCCGCAGTCGGACACCTACATCGAGAAGGACTCCTCGATCAACGAGGAGGTCGAGCGCCTTCGCCACTCCGCGACCAACTCGCTGCTCACCCGCCGCGACGTCGTCGTGGTCGCCTCGGTGTCCTGCATCTACGGCCTCGGTACACCCCAGGAGTACGTGGACCGCATGGTCCCGCTCCGGGTCGGCGAGGAGATCGACCGGGACGAGCTGCTGCGCCGCTTCGTCGATATCCAGTACACGCGCAACGACCTCGCGTTCACCCGGGGCACCTTCCGGGTCCGCGGCGACACCATCGAGATCTTCCCGGTCTACGAGGAGCTCGCCGTGCGCATCCAGATGTTCGGCGACGAGATCGAGGCCCTGTCCACGCTGCACCCGCTCACCGGCGAGATCATCAGCGACGACGAGCAGCTGTACGTCTTCCCGGCCTCCCACTACGTCGCCGGCCCCGAGCGCATGGAGCGGGCCGTCAACGACATCGAGAAGGAGCTCGGCGAGCGCCTCGCCGAGCTGGAGAAGCAGGGCAAGCTGCTGGAGGCCCAGCGCCTGCGCATGCGCACCACGTACGACCTGGAGATGCTCCGCCAGATCGGCACCTGCTCCGGCGTGGAGAACTACTCGATGCACTTCGACGGCCGTGAGCCCGGCTCCCCGCCGAACACGCTGCTGGACTACTTCCCGGACGACTTCCTGCTCGTCATCGACGAGTCGCATGTCACCGTCCCGCAGATCGGAGCCATGTACGAGGGCGACGCCTCCCGCAAGCGCACCCTCGTCGACCACGGCTTCCGTCTGCCCTCGGCCCTGGACAACCGCCCGCTGAAGTGGGAGGAGTTCCAGGAGCGCATCGGGCAGACCGTCTACCTGTCGGCGACTCCCGGCACCTACGAGCTCTCCCGCTCCGACGGGCATGTCGAGCAGATCATCCGCCCCACCGGCCTCGTCGACCCGCAGGTCGTCGTCAAGCCCACCGAGGGCCAGATCGACGACCTGGTCCACGAGATCCGCGGCCGCGTCGAGAAGGACGAGCGCGTCCTGGTCACGACCCTCACCAAGAAGATGGCCGAGGACCTCACGGACTACTTCCTGGAGCTCGGCATCCAGGTGCGCTATCTGCACAGCGACGTCGACACCCTGCGCCGCGTCGAGCTGCTGCGCGAGCTGCGCGCGGGCGAGTTCGACGTCCTCGTCGGCATCAACCTCCTGCGGGAGGGCCTCGACCTGCCCGAGGTGTCCCTGGTGGCCATCCTCGACGCGGACAAGGAGGGCTTCCTGCGCTCCGGCACGTCCCTCATCCAGACCATCGGCCGCGCGGCGCGCAACGTCTCCGGCGAGGTCCATATGTACGCGGACAAGATCACGCCGGCGATGGAGAAGGCCATCGACGAGACCAACCGCCGCCGCGAGAAGCAGATCGCGTACAACGAGGAGCGCGGCATCGACCCCCAGCCGCTGCGCAAGAAGATCAACGACATCGTCGCGCAGATCGCCCGCGAGGACGTCGACACCGAGCAGCTGCTCGGCACCGGCTACCGGGCCAAGAAGGACGGCCGGGGCACCAAGGCGCCGGTGCCGTCGCTGGGCGGCAAGGCCGCCCAGGCGGCGAAGCCGGCCAAGGGCAAGGCGAAGGCCAAGGAGACGGTGCCGACCGACCAGCCGGCGGCCGAGCTCGCCCAGCAGATCGAGGAACTGACGGAGCGTATGCGCGCCGCCGCCGCGGACCTGCAGTTCGAGATCGCCGCCCGACTGCGCGACGAGGTCTCCGAGATGAAGAAGGAACTGCGTCAGATGAAGGAGGCCGGACTCGCCTGACCGGCCCACGCCCTCGGCCTGTGACCAGGCCCGCGCGTACGCGCAGTGTTGCAAGACCGACACAAAGTGGGGACCGGGGTACGTCACTGTCAGTGCCCCTGCGTAGGGTTCTCGTCATCCGCGGAGCCCGCGGGCAACAGGGGACTGTTCGAGAGGGGAATCAGCACGTGACCGTCAACATGACCAAGGGTCAGGCCATCAGTCTGCAGAAGAACGACGGGGGCAGCCTGACCGCGGTGCGCATGGGTCTCGGCTGGCAGGCGGCTCCCCGGCGCGGCCTGTTCGGTTCGCGTACGCGGGAGATCGACCTCGACGCCTCCGCGGTCCTCTTCGCGGACAAGCAGCCGGTCGACGTCGTCTTCTTCCGTCACCTGGTGAGCGACGACGGCTCGGTCCGTCACACCGGTGACAACCTCGTCGGCGGTGTCGGCCAGGGCGGGGACGACGAGGCCATCCTCGTCGACCTCGCGCGTATCCCGGTCCACATCGACCAGATCGTCTTCACCGTGAACTCCTTCACGGGACAGACCTTCCAGGAGGTGCAGAACGCCTTCTGCCGCCTCGTCGACGAGACCAACGGCCAGGAGCTGGCCCGCTACACGCTCGCGGGCGGCGGCGCCTACACGGCCCAGATCATGGCGAAGGTGCACCGCACGGGCCCGGGCTGGACGATGACCGCGCTCGGCACCCCGTCCAACGGCCGCACCTTCCAGGACCTGATGCCGGCGATCCTGCCGCACCTGTAGGTCCGCGCGGCGAGCGGCACACGACACGACAGACGACACAGGGGGACGAGGGCATGACGGCCGAACTGGTGCGGGGGCAGAACCACCCGCTCTCCCAGTCCCGTCTGGAGATCAGGGTCTCGGCCGGCACGCCGATGGTGGCGGCCGCCACGCTCGGCGACGAGCAGGGCAGGATCCACGGCGTGGAGTGGGTGGCGCATCCCGGCACCCCCACCCTGCCCGGCCTGGAGGTCTCCCGGCAGGCGGCCGCCGACCACCGTCTCGCGGTCGACCTGGACGCCATGCCGGAGGCCGTCCACCGGATCAGTGTGCTGCTCGCCCTGCCGACCGGCGTCGGCGGCCCGACCCGCTTCGGCGCCGTCCCCGCCCCGTTCGTCGCCGTCACGGGCCTCGACGGCACCGAGCTCGTCAGCTACACCGTGGCCGGTCTCGACTCCGAGTCGGCCGTCGTCGCCCTGGAGCTCTACCGCCGCCAGGACGCCTGGAAGGTCCGGGCCATCGGCCAGGGCTACGCGGGCGGCCTCGCCGACCTCTTCACCGACCAGGGCCTCGCCCAGGCCGGTCAACTCGCCGGTGGCATCCACGAGGCGGTCGCCCAGGGAGTCGCCCGCTCGGTTCCGGCGCCCCCGTCCCGCCCGGACGGCGACCGCTCCCGGCAGCCCGCCGCCCCCGCCCTCGGCCCGGACCAGAGCGGCCCCGCGAGCGCGCCCAACTCCGTGCCGCAGCAGCCGACGTCGCCGTACGGCACCCAGTCGCCGGGCGCGTCCGGCCAGCCCGCGCCGCAGTCCCCGTACCAGGGCGGAAGCGGCGCCGGTGACGGCGCCCAGCAGCCCGCGCCCACGTCCGGCGGCGGCATCGACTACAGCCACCCGCACCGGCAGACCTCCGCCCCGCCGCCCCCGCCGCCCACCGCGCCCCCGGCCGAGCCCGGCAGGCCGCCGCAGCCCGTCGCCGGTGACGCCACCGGCTGGTCCATGGAGGAGCGGCTCTACAACCAGGTCTGGGGCATGTTCGAGGACCTGGCCCGCACCACCGCGGCCTACCGCAGCGCGGTCGACTTCGCCGAGTCGCGCATGGAGAAGGAGCTCGACCAGGTCCTGTCGGACCCGCGCAGCAGGATAGGCGGGCAGGGCGACGCGGCCCGCGAGGCCGCGCAGGCCCGGCACACCGAGCTGGTCAACCAGGCCCGTGCCGCCCTCGACCGCGACATAGCCCAGCTCACCGCCGAGTCCGAGGTCGTCGAGCCCGCGCTGCCGCCCGCGTTCGCCCGCTGGGACAACCCGGCCTGGCACGCCTACCGCGTCCCGATGGAGATCCCCATGGCCGTCCGCCTGGGCGACCTCCATCTGCCCGAGAGCGCCGACCTGCGGATCCCCATGCTGATCCGGCTCCCGCTGGAGCGCGGCCTGTGGATCGACAGCGGCCGCGCCGCCTCGCTCGACGGCTCCTTCACCGACGCCCACGACCTGCGCCGCCTCGCGATGGACACGGCCGTGGCACACGCGGCACGCCTCCTCGCCGTCTATCCGGCCGGCGAGTTCACCGTGCATGTCATCGACCCCGCGGGTTCGGGCGCGCAGGCCCTCGCTCCGCTCGTGCAGACGGGCGTGCTCGCGGGTCCGCCCGCGGCGGGCGCGGCCGGTGTCGCGGACGTCCTGGCCCGCCTGACCCAGCGCGTCGACCTGATCCAGATGGCACTGCGCGGCGGAGCGCCCGACGCCCTCCCGCCCGGCTTCGACACCTCCCAGCAACTGCTGATCGTCAACGACTTCCCGCACGGCTTCGACGACCGGGCCGTGACCCAGCTGCGCTACCTCGCCGACGAGGGCCCGGCGGTCGGCGTCCACCTGATGATGGTCGCCGACCGTGAGGACGCCGCGGGCTACGGCCCGCTGCTCGACCCCCTGTGGCGGGCGCTGCTGCGGCTGACCCCGGTGCCGGACGACCACCTGGCCGACCCGTGGGTCGGGCACGCCTGGACCTATGTGCCCCCGCTGGTACCGCCCGGCAGCCAGGTGCTCCAGCAGGTGCTCACCCAGGTCGCCGCCGCCCGCGCCAAGCATTGGTAAAAGGCTCCTGACCTGCTCACTTGGCATCTCTTTTGCCAAGCGCTTTACCTTTCCTTGGTGATTGGGTTACTGTTGATCCCACGGAGGGGAGTACTCCCTGTCTGCTGCGGCGTACCCGTCAATACGGATCAGGCCAGATCCCGGGGCGTCGGCCCATCGTGGGTGGAAGAGACCTCCGGCGCGCGACGACGCTGACATCTGCCGTTACGACTGCCGGAGGCGCAGTGGAAGTTTCAACGACCCTGTGGGTCCTGACCATCGTGGGCCTCGCCGCCCTCATCGCCGTCGACTTCTTCATCGGCCGCAAGCCGCATGACGTGTCGATCAAGGAAGCCGGAATCTGGACCGTCGTCTGGATCGCCCTGGCCGGCCTGTTCGGCCTCGGCCTGCTGATCTTCGGCGGGGGACAGGCGGGCGGCGAGTTCTTCGCCGGCTTCATCACCGAGAAATCGCTGAGCGTCGACAACCTCTTCGTCTTCGTCCTGATCATGGCGAAGTTCGCGGTGCCCTCGCAGTACCAGCAGCGTGTGCTGCTGGTCGGTGTCCTCATAGCCCTGGTGCTGCGGGCCATCTTCATCGCCGCGGGCGCCGCCATCCTCGCCAGCTTCTCGTGGGTGTTCTACCTCTTCGGCGCCTTCCTCATCTGGACGGCCTGGAAGCTCATCCAGGAGGCCCGGGCCGGCCAGGAGGACGAGGAGTTCGAGGAGAACAAGCTGCTCAAGGCCGCCGAGCGCAGGTTCGGTGTCGCCGACCGCTACCACGGCACCAAGCTGTGGATCCGGGAGAACGGCAAGCGGGTCATGACCCCGATGCTGGTCGTGATGCTCGCGATCGGCACGACGGACGTGCTCTTCGCCCTGGACTCCATCCCGGCGATCTTCGGCCTGACGCAGGACCCGTACATCGTCTTCACCGCGAACGCCTTCGCGCTGATGGGTCTGCGGCAGCTGTACTTCCTCATCGGCGGCCTGCTGCGCAAGCTGGTCCACCTGAGCTACGGCCTGTCGATCATCCTCGGCTTCATCGGCGTGAAGCTGGTGCTGCACGCCCTGCACGAGTCGGGGGTCCACGTCCCCGAGATCAGCATCCCGGTCTCGCTCGGCGTGATCTGCTCCGTCCTGATCGTCACCACCCTCACCAGCCTCAGGGCCTCGAAGAAGCAGGCGGAGGCCGAGGCGGTGCGCCAGGACGGCGAGGGCACCCCCAAGGACAGCATCGACGTCTGACCGCCCACCGCGGCAGCACGTCGAGGACCGACAGCGGGAGTGGTGTCCGGCTCAGCGCCGGGCACCACTCCCCGTGCATGGCCGACCGCCCACCGGGCGATCGGCTCCGACCTGGACCGCGACGTACAGGAGATGACCGATTTCGCACCACGACACCCGACACACGCGCCCCCCGGCCGACGAGGGTGCCGCGGCACCGCCCGAGCACTCCTCAGACAATGCGAACCCGAAGAGCCTTTGCGACGATCGCTCCATGATCGATCGGCTGAGACCGCTCGCTGCCCGGTGGACGACCGTCGTGCCGGTGCTCGCGGCCGTGCTGCTGGTCCTCACCTGGGGCCGGGACCTGCCCGGCCCGGTCGTCGCGGTGGTCACTCTGGTCCTCGCCGGAGCCGTCCTCGCCGCCGTCCATCACGCCGAGGTGGTCGCCCACCGGGTGGGTGAACCCTTCGGCTCCCTCGTTCTCGCCGTCGCCGTCACGATCATCGAGGTAGCCCTCATCGTGACCCTCATGCTCGACGGCGGCGACAAGAGCGCCACCCTGGCCCGGGACACCGTCTTCGCGGCCGTGATGATCACCTGCAACGGCATCGTCGGCCTGTGCCTCCTGGTCGCCTCCCTGCGGCACCGTACGGCGGTCTTCAACCCCGAGGGCACCGGCGCCGCCCTGGCGACCGTCGCCACACTCGCCACCCTCAGCCTGGTGCTGCCCACCTTCACCACCAGCAAGCCCGGAGCCGAGTTCTCCACGGTGCAACTGTCGTTCGCCGCGGTCTCCTCGCTGATCCTCTACGGCCTGTTCGTGACGACCCAGACCGTGCGGCACCGCGACTACTTCCTGCCGGTCAGCCGCAAGGGCGAGGTCATCACCTCCGACGCGCACGCCGACGCGCCCTCGAAGCGCGCCGCGCTCACCAGCCTCGGCCTGCTCGGCCTCGCCCTGGTCGGCGTGGTCGGCCTGGCCAAGGGAGTGTCACCCACCATCGAGTCCGGCGTGCAGGCGGCCGGACTGCACCACGCCGTCGTCGGTGTGATCATCGCCCTGCTGGTGCTGCTGCCCGAGACGATCGCCGCCCTGCGCGCCGCCCGCCGAGACCGCGTGCAGACCAGCCTGAACCTGGCCCTCGGCTCGGCGATGGCCAGCATCGGCCTCACCATCCCCGCGGTGGCGCTGGCCTCCCTCTGGCTGTCCGGCCCGCTCGTCCTGGGACTCGGCCCCACCCATATGGTGCTGCTGGCCCTGACGGTGGTGGTGAGCTCGCTGACGGTCGTCCCCGGGCGGGCGACACCGCTCCAGGGCGGCGTCCACCTCGTGCTGTTCGCGGCGTATCTGGAGCTCGCGATCAACCCGTGAGCCCGCGTCGGCGGCACGGCACGTCACCGGGTCCGGTCATCCGGTGGCGGGCTCGGCCGCCGGCGTCACCGCCGCCACCGGGCGGGTCTCGGGCAGCAGCGCGAAACAGCCCAGGCTGAGCAGCGCGATCCCCGTCAGATACACGCCCACACTCCAGGGCACCCTTCCGCCCTGCCCGGCGAGCGCCGTCGCCACGATCGGCGTGAGCGCGCCGCCGAGGACCCCGCCGAGGTTGTAGCCGACGGCGGCACCCGTGCAACGCACGCGGGGCTCGTACAGCTCCGGCAGATACGCGGCGATCACCGCGAACATGGTGATGAACGCGATCAGCGCGCCGGTCAGGCCCAGGAACATCGGCAGGGGCCGGCCCGTCGCGAGCAGCGCGACCATCGGCAGCATCCACAGCGCGGCCGCGGCGCATCCCGCCAGGCACAGCGGCCGCCGCCCGTACCGGTCGCCGAGCAGCGCCATCACCGGGGTGAGCGCGCCCTTCACCACCACCGCGCCCATCACACACGTCAGCATGACGGTACGGCTCACCCCGAGCCGTTCCGTGCCGTAGGCGAGCGACCAGGTCGAGACCGCGTAGAAGATCGCGTACCCGACCGAGAGCGCACCGGCCGTCAGCAGCAGAAGCCGCCAGTGGTCGCGCACCACCTCGACGAGCGGCACGCGCGCGTGGTCGTCGATCTCCAGGAACCGCGGACTCTCCGCGAGCGACGACCGCAGCCACAGGCCCGCCACCGCGAGCACCCCGGCGGCCCAGAACGGCACCCGCCAGCCCCACGCCGCGAACTGCTCCTCGGACAGCCCAGCCGACAGCCCCAGCACCACCCCGTTGGCCAGCAGGAAGCCCAGCGCCGGACCGACCTGCGGGAAACTCGACCACAGCGCCCGCCGATGGGCAGGCGCGTGCTCCACGGTCAGCAGGACGGCCCCGCCCCACTCGCCGCCGAGCCCCAGCCCCTGCAGAAAGCGCAGCACGAGCAGAAGCAGGGGCGCGGCCACGCCGATCGACCCGTACGTCGGCACACAGCCGACCGCGACCGTGGAGGCGCCGGTCAGCAGGAGCGAGGCGACGAGGACCGGCCGCCGCCCGCGCCGGTCCCCGATGTGCCCGAACAGCACCGAGCCCAGCGGCCGCGCCACGAAGCCCACGCCGAACGTGGCGAAGGCGGCCAGCGTCCCCGCCACCGGCGAGAACGTGGGGAAGAACAACGGCCCCAGCACCAGGGCCGCCGCGGTGCCGTAGACGAAGAAGTCGTAGAACTCGATGGCCGTCCCGGCGAGCGACGCGCCCGCGAGCCGCAGCATGGAAGGCGCCCTTACGGTGCGTACATCGCGCATGCCCGGTCAACTACCCAGCGTGACAACTGGTTACGGGGGCGTGCGGGCGCGCGGGGGTCGGTCAGTATGTGACCGTGATGCGCCGGGCGGGACCGTCGACGCGCACCGTGCCGCCGTAAGGGATCACCAGTTGTGGATCGGTGTGACCGAAGTCGACGTCGAAGACGATCATCGTGTCGGGGGCGTACGCCTTCATCGCGCGCTCGACGGCCGCGCGCTGCTCGGCGGCGTACTCGGCGGCCTCCTCCGGGGAGGTGGGGCGCTCGAAGGACCACGTCTTCGCCCGGCCCATGAGCAGCGCGGAGAAGCGCTGGAGCAGCCCGCGCTCGCCCATGTTCCGCAGGGTGCGGAAGACCTCCTCGCCGCTGGGCATCTCCTCGCTCGTCTCCAGCAGCAGGACGCCCCCGTCGTACTCGGTGAGGTCGTGGGCGATCTCGCGGTCCGCCATCAGCAGCCAGCCGAGGATCTCCAGACAGCCGCCCCAGGTGCGGCCCTCCACGACGCGGTCGGCGTTGACCCAGCTCCAGGGGTCGGCGGGCCGCAGCTCCGCCTCCGAGTCGAACGTCGCGGGATCGGCCCAGTCGCGGTTGATGTCGTTCCAGCGTTCGGCGGGGCTCAGGATGTACGCGCCGGAGGTGAAGAGCGCGGCCCGCAGGGAGTCGGCGGTCTGCGGGTTCATGGCGCCGGGGCGGCCGAGCTCGACCATCACGCTGCCCCCGTGGTAGGCGACGATCCCGGTGTTGCGCAGGAACATCAGCAGGTTCGTGTTGTCGCTCATCCCGAAGAACGGCTTCGGGTTGGCCCGGATCAACTCCCGGTCCAGATACGGCAGCACGGTGATCTGGTCGTCGCCGCCGATGGACGCGATGACCGCCTTGACGTCCGGATCGGCGAAGGCGGCGTGGATGTCGTCCGCCCGCTGCTGAGGCGTCGACCCCATCGTTCGGGTCGCCGGATACTCGACCGGTTCGAGCCCGAAGTCCTCACGCAGCCGCTTCAAGCCCAGCTCGAACGGTTGAGGGAAGAGCCCGGGCAGCCCGGCGCCGGGCGAGATGACGGCGACACGGTCACCGGGGGAGGGCTTGGGCGGATAGGAGATCATGGTCATGCCCAGAGAGTAGGCGGCCGGGAAAGCCGACCGCACCGTGATAAACCGGGGTCCGAGCAGCGGTGGTTCCCGCACCGCGCGACCCCGAAACGGACCGGAGGAACCGTGCCCCGCACCCTCGCCGACGCACCCGTCATGATCTTGAACGGCCCCAACCTGAACCTGCTCGGCCAGCGGCAGCCGGAGATCTACGGCTCCGAGACCCTCGCGGACGTGGAGGCACTGTGCGCCAGGACGGCGGCCGCCCACGGCGGCACCGTCGACTTCCGCCAGTCCAACCACGAGGGCGAACTGGTCGACTGGATCCACGAGGCCCGGCTCGGCCACTGCGGCATCGTGATCAACCCGGGCGCCTACTCGCACACCTCCGTGGCGATCCTGGACGCCCTCAACACCTGCGACGGGCTGCCCGTGCTGGAGGTCCACATCTCCAACATCCACCGGCGCGAGTCGTTCCGGCACCACTCCTACGTCTCCCTGCGGGCCGACGGGGTCATCGCGGGGTGCGGTGTGCAGGGCTACGCGTTCGGGGTGGAGCGGGTCGCGGCGCTGGCCGGGTCGGGCCGCGCGGACACCTGACCGGGCGGCTCGCCGGGGCCGCCGGCCGAGGGCGGGGATGGGAAGACCGGCGGCCCGTACCGCTCAGGAGCCGTCATCCTGCGCGGGGCACCACCAGTGGACCGCGCGCCGTCGCACGCCGGGAGCGCACGCGTGGCCCCACCGCGTGCGCGGCGTTCACACGGGGCGCGTACGCCGGGGATCCAAGCCGCTGCCGTACCCCGGCTCGGCCTCACCAGCCGCGGGCGCGCCACTCCGGCAGATGCGGGCGCTCGGCGCCCAGCGTGGTGTCGTCGCCGTGCCCGGGGTAGACCCAGGTCTCGTCGGGCAGCACGTCGAAGATCTTGGTCTCGACGTCGTGGATCAGGCGGGCGAACGCCTCGGGATCCTTACGGGTGTTGCCCACACCGCCCGGGAAGAGGCAGTCGCCGGTGAACACATGCGGATGCCCGTGCGGGTCGTCGTAGACCAGGGCGATCGAACCCGGCGTGTGCCCGACCAGATGGCGCGCGGTGAGCTCCACGCGCCCCACCCGGATGACGTCGCCGTCGTCCAGGAGGACGTCGGTGGGGACCGGGATGCCGTCCGCGTCCTCGCGTCCGGCGTAGGTGCGCGCGCCGGTGGCCTCCACGACGGCGGCGAGGGCCTGCCAGTGGTCGCCGTGCTGGTGGGTGGTGACGACGGACGCGATGCCGTCGTCACCGATCGTGCCCAGCAGGGTGTCCGCGTCGTTGGCGGCGTCGATCAGCAGTTGCTCGTCCGTGGCCCTGCAGCGCAGCAGATAGGCGTTGTTGTCCATCGGGCCGACCGCGATCTTGGTGATCATCAGGTCCTTGAGCTCGTGCACGTCGGCGGGGCCACCGACCGTCACCTGTCCGCTGTACGTCATGGCGGCAGCCTATAGCGGGACGCTGACAAGCGGCCGTCCCGGACGCCGGGAAAGCCCACGGCTTGCTAGAGCGGCGGCAGCGTCGGCAGGGTGCCGCCCTCGACGGTCAGCGCGGAGCCCGTGCGGCGGCCGGCGAGCCAGCCGAGCAGGTTGGGTCCGGTGCCCCGGACGGTGATCGCCGGCTCGTCCGCGTGCCGGCCCGTGCGCCACACGCGCGTGCCGTCCGTCAGCCGGACCGGCTCGACGTCCGCGTTGCCCGCGAAGCGCTCCGTGAGGAAGTCCGTCTCGCGCTCCAGGAACTCGGCGGGCAGGTCCTCCAGCTCGTACCCGACGCCCAGGTCGACGTGGTGCAGCTCCACCTCGATCCAGCGCCGGAAAGGGATGCGGGCGGCGGCGTCCGTCACACCGTTGCGCAGCTCCACCGTGCGCGACCAGTCGGCGGGCGCGGCCGCGGCCTGCTGGAAGCGGTCGGCGCTCTGCCGGACGTCGGTGAGCTGGACGTCCAGCGGGCGGGAGGCGTCCCGCTCGATGTCGGCGTCGCGGGCCGCGGCGGAGGCGTACATGGGACGGCCCTCGAGAACGTTCACCAAAGCGTCCGCGTTACGGGCGAGGTGGGCGAGGACATGACCGCGGCTCCAGCCGGGAAGCCGTGACGGCTCGGTCACAGAGGCGTTGTCCAGCTTGCCGACTGCGGTGAGCAGCCGTTCGGTCGCCTCGCGTACGGACTCCAGGTCACGAGCGTGATCAATCATGGGCCTGACATTAGCTCCACCACACCTTTGGGTGAAGGTGGTGAACAACGCCCTTAAATCGAATGCGCGTGCTATAGGCTCGATCGCGGCGTCGGGCATGCTGGATGGCCCGGGATTGTTGTCCCTCACGGAATCCGACCGGCGTTGTCAGTGGCTCCCCCTAGTCTGGAAATGACGGGGGCCTCGCCCCTGTCACTTCTCTCAAGAAAGGTGCGGACCGGCGTGGCCGACCGTCTCATCGTCCGTGGCGCGCGCGAGCACAACCTGAAGAATGTCTCGCTCGACCTGCCGCGCGACTCGCTCATCGTCTTCACGGGCCTGTCGGGGTCGGGCAAGTCCTCGCTGGCCTTCGACACCATCTTCGCCGAGGGGCAGCGACGCTACGTCGAGTCGCTGTCGTCCTACGCCCGGCAGTTCCTCGGGCAGATGGACAAGCCGGACGTCGACTTCATCGAGGGTCTGTCCCCGGCGGTCTCCATCGACCAGAAGTCGACCTCGCGCAACCCGCGCTCCACGGTCGGCACCATCACCGAGGTCTACGACTACCTGCGTCTGCTCTTCGCGCGCATCGGCAAGCCGCACTGTCCCGAGTGCGGCCGCCCCATCACGCGCCAGTCGCCGCAGGCCATCGTCGACCGGGTCCTGGAGCTGCCGGAGGGCAGCCGCTTCCAGGTCCTGTCGCCGCTCGTCCGCGAGCGCAAGGGCGAGTTCGTCGACCTCTTCTCCGACCTGCAGACCAAGGGCTATTCACGCGCACGCGTGGACGGCGAGACGATCCAGCTGTCCAGCCCGCCCACGCTGAAGAAGCAGGAGAAGCACACCATCGAGGTGGTCGTCGACCGCCTCACGGTGAAGGACTCCGCCAAGCGCCGTCTCACCGACTCCGTCGAGACCGCCCTCGGCCTGTCCGGCGGCATGGTCGTGCTCGACTTCGTCGACCTCCCCGAGGACGACCCCGAGCGCGAGCGCATGTTCTCGGAGCACCTGTACTGCCCGTACGACGACCTCTCCTTCGAGGAGCTGGAGCCCCGCTCCTTCTCCTTCAACTCGCCGTTCGGCGCCTGCCCCGAGTGCACCGGCATCGGCACGCGCATGGAGGTCGACCCCGAGCTGATCGTCCCCGACGAGGACAAGTCCCTCGACGAGGGCGCCATCCACCCCTGGTCGCACGGGCACACCAAGGACTACTTCGGCCGGCTGATCGGCGCCCTCGCGGACGCCCTCGGCTTCCGGACGGACATCCCCTTCGCCGGACTGCCGCAGCGCGCCAAGAAGGCCCTGCTGTACGGCCACAAGACGCAGATCGAGGTGCGGTACCGCAACCGGTACGGCCGCGAGCGGGTCTACACGACGCCGTTCGAAGGCGCCGTCCCCTTCGTCAAGCGCCGGCACAGCGAGGCCGAGAGCGACGCGAGCCGTGAGCGCTTCGAGGGCTATATGCGCGAGGTGCCGTGCCCCTCGTGCCAGGGCACCCGGCTGAAGCCGATCGTCCTCGCCGTCACGGTCATGGGGAAGTCCATCGCCGAGGTCTCCGCCATGTCCATCAGCGACTGCGCGGACTTCCTGGGCGAGCTGAAGCTGAGCGCCCGCGACAAGAAGATCGCCGAGCGCGTGCTGAAGGAGGTCAACGAGCGGCTGCGGTTCCTGGTCGACGTCGGCCTGGACTACCTCTCGCTCAACCGCGCGGCTGGCACCCTGTCCGGCGGCGAGGCCCAGCGCATCCGGCTCGCCACCCAGATCGGCTCCGGACTCGTCGGCGTCCTCTACGTCCTCGACGAGCCGTCCATCGGTCTGCACCAGCGGGACAACCACCGGCTGATCGAGACCCTGGTCCGCCTGCGCGACATGGGCAACACCCTCATCGTCGTCGAGCACGACGAGGACACCATCAAGGTCGCCGACTGGATCGTCGACATCGGCCCCGGCGCCGGTGAGCACGGCGGCAAGGTCGTCCACAGCGGCTCCCTGAAGGAGCTGCTCGCCAACGACGAGTCGCAGACCGGCCAGTACCTGGCGGGCAAGAAGGCCATCCCGCTGCCCGACATCCGGCGCCCGATCGACCCGTCCCGGCAGCTCACGGTCCACGGCGCCCGGGAGAACAACCTCCAGGACATCGACGTCTCCTTCCCGCTCGGCGTCTTCACGGCGGTGACCGGCGTCTCCGGCTCGGGCAAGTCGACCCTGGTCAACGACATCCTGTACACGCACCTGGCCCGCGAGCTGAACGGCGCCCGCAGCGTCCCCGGGCGGCACACGCGCGTGGACGGCGACGACCTGGTCGACAAGGTCGTGCACGTCGACCAGTCGCCCATCGGCCGTACGCCGCGGTCCAACCCGGCGACGTACACCGGTGTCTTCGACCACATCCGCAAGCTGTTCGCCGAGACCACCGAGGCGAAGGTCCGCGGCTACCTGCCCGGCCGCTTCTCCTTCAACGTCAAGGGCGGCCGCTGCGAGAACTGCGCGGGCGACGGCACGATCAAGATCGAGATGAACTTCCTCCCGGACGTCTACGTCCCGTGCGAGGTCTGCCACGGCGCCCGGTACAACCGGGAGACCCTGGAGGTCCACTACAAGGGCAAGTCCATCGCCGAGGTCCTGAACATGCCGATCGAGGAGGCCATGGACTTCTTCGAGGCCGTCCCGGCGATCAACCGGCACCTCAAGACGCTGAACGACGTCGGCCTCGGCTACGTCCGGCTCGGCCAAGCGGCGACCACGCTGTCCGGCGGTGAGGCGCAGCGCGTGAAGCTCGCCAGCGAGCTCCAGAAGCGCTCCACCGGCCGCACGGTCTACGTCCTCGACGAGCCGACCACCGGTCTGCACTTCGAGGACATCAGCAAGCTGCTGAAGGTCCTGTCGGGCCTGGTCGACAAGGGCAACACGGTCATCGTCATCGAGCACAACCTCGACGTGATCAAGACGGCCGACTGGCTCGTCGACATGGGCCCCGAGGGTGGCGCCGGAGGCGGTCTCGTCGTCGCCGAGGGCACGCCCGAGGAGGTCGCCGCGGTCCCCGCCAGCCACACTGGCAAGTTCCTGCGCGAGATCCTCGACGCCGACCGGATCAGCGACGCTGCCTCGGTGAAGGCTCCGCGCAAGACGGCCCGGAAGACCGTCGCGGCCGGCTCGGCGACGCGCAGGACGGCGACGGCCCGGACGGCCGACAAGGCCACCGGCACCGCGAAGAAGACGGCGGCGAAGAAGGCGACGTCCGCGAGCACCGCGAAGAAGACGACGCGGGCACGCAAGTCGTCCTGAGCGGTGGGTCCGCCCCATCGCGGACGGACCAAATCATTCCGGAACGGGCGGCGCCCCGCGGGAACTCCCCGCGGGGCGCCGCCCGTTCCCCCATCAGCGGCCCCACCCGGCGGCCCGCACCGCACTTTGACTCCTCAACAGCGCACCGGACACCGAGGGCGGACGAACCCCCGGTCGTCTAACCGGGAAAGTCCACCACTTCGGAGGCGTACGGCGGTTCCGCCCCCGCCCGGGAACAGGTGATCGCGGCAGCCCGCGCCGCGAACCCCAGCAGCCGCGTCCAGCCCTCCGCGCCCAGTCCCACGAGCGCGTCGGCGGCCAACGCGTCCTGCGCGGCCAGCCCATGCAGCAGGGCCGCGTTCACGGTGTCGCCCGCACCGATCGTGTCCACCACCTCGACGGCCTCACCCGGCACCGAGTGCACCGCCCCGTCCCGCGTATAGGCGGTCAGCCCGTCCCCGCCCCGGGTGACCACGACGGCCGCCGGTCCCGCGGCCAGCCACTCACGCGGCGTCCCACCCAGCCACGCCGCGTCCTCCTCGGACAGCTTGAGCAGCGACACCGAGGGCAGCCAGCTCTCGAACCGGGCCCGGTAGCCGTCCGCGTCCGGTATCAGCCCCGCCCGGATGTTCGGGTCCAACGCGGTGAACACGCCTTGCGCGGCCGCCCGCCGCATCAGCTGCTCATAGGCGCTCGCCCCCGGCTCCAGGACGAGTGAACAGGTCCCGAAGGACACCGCGCGGGTCCGCTCCGGCAGCTCCGCGGGCGCCGAGAAGAGCCGGTCTGCGGTGCCGTCGACATAGAAGGAGTAGGCGGCCGACCCCTTGTCGTCGACGATGGCGACGGCCAGCGTGGTCGGCTCCGGGCCGCGCTGCACGGCCGACACATCCACCCCGGCCTCACGGAGCCCGTCCAGCAAGGCCTCCCCGAAGGCGTCGAGGGATGTCCGGGAACAGAAGGCGGTGGGGGAGCCGAGCCGGCCGAGGGCGACGGCGGTGTTGTACGGGCCCCCGCCGAGCGCCGGCCGCAGCGGGGCGAGGGCGCCCGTGCCCTGCGGCACCAGATCGATCAGGGCCTCACCGGCGACGACGATCACGAGGGGGTTCCTTTCACGGACGTCAGGGGCTGTTCGGCACATCCGCACGAGGTGCGGTGCACGAAGGTGCAGGGCAGACGCAGGACCCGGGCGGGCCCGTCCGGCGCCGCGAGGCGGTCCAGCAGGACCCGGACGGCCTCGGCGCCCATGGCCCTGCTGGGCTGGGCGATCGCGGTGAGCCGGGGAGAGAACAGATCGGCCCAGGCGAAGTCGTCGAAGCAGCACAGCGCGATGTCCTCGGGCACCGACAGGCCGTGCGCGCGCAGGGCGCGCAGGGCTCCGATGGTCATGGCGTTGTTGGCGGTGACCAGCGCCGTGGGCGGCGAGGGGAATGACAGCAGGGCAGCGGTGGCCTGTGCGGCTCCCGCGGACTCGGAGTCGCCGTGTGCGACCAGGCCCTCGTCGTACGCGAGCCCGGCGGCGGCCAGACCGTCCCGGTACCCGGCGAGCCGCTCGTCGGTGGTGCTCAGCCCGGGGAGGCCGGCGATCATGCCGATCCGGCGGTGGCCGAGCCCGGCGAGATGGGTGACGAGCCGGGCCACGGGGCCGGCGCTCTCGGCACAGACCTGGTCGCAGACGAGCGTGCCGTCCGCCGGAAGGTCGACCACCCGGTCCAGCAGGACGGTCGGCACCTTGTGACGGCCCAGGTAGGCGAGGAGCTCGCCCGGGTCGGGCGACGGCGCCACGATCATGCCGTCGACCCGGCGCTCGTGCAGCAGCTGCACCACCTTGCGCTCATGGCGCGGATCGTCGTGCGGGTCGGCGATGAGCAGGCTGTACCCGTGCTCCAGGGCCGCGGCCTCGACGCCCTGGAGGATCTCAGTGAAGTAGGGGTTGCTGATCGCCGACACCGCGAGCCCGATGGAACGGGTGCGCGAGGTCACCAGAGAGCGCGCGAGGGTGTTGGGCGTGTAGCCGAGCTCGTCCACCGCGTCCAGCACCGCCTGGCGGGTGTGGGGCAGCACGGGCCGGGTGCCGTTCAGGACGTGGGAGACGGTCGCCACGGACACACCCGCGCTGCGCGCGACGTCGGCCATGGTCGCCATGGCGGCTCCTCCCGCTCGTGACCGCTGCGATCCCCAGCACGGGCAGGGCACATCGAGGCCGCCCCGGCTGCTTCCGTCCGGGAAGGTACCGCACGGAACCGGACGACGTAAACGCTTGCGCAAGCGTTTACGTCACTCGGCGGCCGGACCCTCCCGTAGCTCCTTCCGATCCTGACGACCGAGCTGGCGGCTCAGGGTGCTTACTCCCAGGCCCACCCGATGCCCACGATGCCCGTCCGCACCCGCTGCTCGACGAGGTGGACGGACCGGTGCTGGGCGCTCAGGGCCAACCGCTGCCGGCCGCCCCGGGGCGCCGCGGCCGAGTGCTGGGAGAAGCGGTGGCAGTGCAGGGGGACGGCGTTCTCGGCGAAGCGGACCTGAAGGGCGTACTGCCCGCCCGCGAGCGGGAAGCCCCGCGCGTACTCGTGGGAGACGTCGGCCGTGCCGTCCTCGACGCCGTACCGGAAGAGGTGCGTCTCGCCCGCCCGCAGCCGGGTACCGAAGAGCAGTTCGGCGACGAGGACGCCGGTCTCCTGGTGCCGGCGGACGCGCCCGGTGCGGCAGTTCTCCAGGGCGTGCACCCTCATGCGCTCCGGCAGACAGCCCGGGTCGCCGTGGTGGACGGCCACGAAGCGGTCCACGCCGTCCGTGTGGGCCCGCACGATGTGGTGGGACTCGCACTCCGCCAGCTCGCGGCGCTCCCCGATCCGGACCCGCTCGTGGTGGGCCAGCGTGTGCAGACCGCCGTCGCGGGGGCTGTCCAGCTCGGACAGCAGGTGCTCCAGGACGCCCGACGCCTCCACCAGGGCCCGGTAGGAGCGGGCCGCCGGGCGCTGGTGGGCGGCCTGCCCGTCGGCCTCGGCGAGCAGCCGGATCAGGGACTCCTCGGGCAGCTGGAGTATCTCCTCCAGGGCGCGCACCGCGCGCAGGGACTCAGGGCGCTGCGGCCGGCGGGCTCCCTGCTGCCAGTAGCTCAGGCTGGTCACGCCCACCTTCACCCCGCGCCGCGAGAGGTGGTGCTGGACACGCTGCAGGGGCAGACCCCGTGCCGCGATCGCGGCACGCAGGGCGACGTGGAAGGGGCCGCCTCGCAGGGCCGTGTCCAGCTCCGCGGTGCTGACGGCGGCGATGTCCGCGTGCTGAGGGGCGTGCGGCATGCAGGGGCCTTTCTGCTGTGGTGTCACAACGGCTGGTCGGACCGTTCACGCGACTCGGGGCCACCCGCGCGGCGAGGGTGGGGCGGGGGTCTTCACATCCGTAAGCCGTCGTTCAGGGCCCCGAGTTCCCCCGCATTGAAGCGTGTCGGCCAGGCCCCGACAACACTTGCGCCGCAACGGCCGCGGCGTCCTGGCCGAGTCCCTGCGCATCGGCTTCCGGACACCCCGTGCCACGGCGCGCCGCCTATGACGGCGACCGGCGCCCCCTCGCGCCCCGATGGCGCAGGCCTCCGGTCCCCGGCTCCGTCGGCCGGTCAGCCACTCCTCACGGAGGGTGACCGAAGGAGGGCCGCCGGGGCGGACCGCCCCGGCGGGAGCGGGCCGCCCGGACGTTTGTCCACAGGCCGCTGACCACGGCGACCGGCGCTGTCAGGTTGTCCACAGGCTCGCCGGACTGTCACTGCGCGCCAGTAGGGTGTGAGACATGGCCGACCCCTCCAGCTACCGCCCCAAGCCGGGACAGATCCCGGACTCGCCCGGGGTGTACAGGTTCCGTGACGAGCACCGCCGGGTGATCTACGTCGGAAAGGCGAAAAGCCTGCGCCAGCGCCTGGCGAACTACTTCCAGGACCTGGCGGGCCTGCACCCGCGCACCCGGTCGATGGTCACCACGGCCGCCTCCGTGGAGTGGACCGTCGTCTCCACCGAGGTCGAGGCGCTGCAGCTGGAGTACTCCTGGATCAAGGAGTACGACCCCCGGTTCAACGTCAAGTACCGCGACGACAAGAGCTACCCGTACCTCGCGGTGACGATGAACGAGGAGTATCCGCGCGTGCAGGTGATGCGCGGTCACAAGAAGAAGGGCGTCAGGTACTTCGGGCCGTACGCGCACGCGTGGGCGATCCGGGACACCGTCGACCTCCTCCTGCGGGTGTTCCCCGTCCGCACCTGCTCGGCCGGCGTGTTCAAGAACGCCCGCCGTACCGGCCGGCCCTGCCTCCTCGGCTACATCGGCAAGTGCTCCGCCCCCTGCGTGGACCGCGTCTCCGCCGAGGAGCACAGGGAACTGGCCGAGGAGTTCTGCGACTTCATGGCCGGCCGCACCGGCACCTATCTGCGCCGCCTGGAGCGGCAGATGGGGGAGGCCGCCGAGGCGATGGAGTACGAGCGTGCCGCGCGGCTGCGGGACGACATCGGGGCCCTGAAGAAGGCCATGGAGAAGAACGCCGTCGTGCTCGCCGACGCGACGGACGCCGACCTGATCGCCGTCGCCGAGGACGAGCTGGAGGCGGCCGTACAGATCTTCCACGTGCGCGGCGGGCGCGTGCGCGGTCAGCGCGGCTGGGTCACCGACAAGGTGGAGGAGATCACCACCGGCGCCCTCGTGGAGCACGCCCTGCAGCAGCTCTACGGCGAGGAGACCGGGGACGCCGTGCCCAAGGAGGTGCTCGTCCCGGCCCTCCCCGACCCGCTGGAGCCGGTGCAGGAGTGGCTGTCGGGGCGGCGCGGCGCCCAGGTCTCGCTGCGTGTGCCGCAGCGCGGCGACAAGCGCGCCCTGATGGAGACCGTCGAGCGCAACGCCCAGCAGGCCCTCATCCTGCACAAGACCAAGCGCGCCTCCGATCTGACCACCCGCTCCCGCGCGCTGGAGGAGATCGCCGACGCGCTGGAGCTGGACAGCGCCCCGCTCCGGATCGAGTGCTACGACATCTCGCATCTCCAGGGCGACGACGTGGTGGCCTCCATGGTCGTCTTCGAGGACGGACTGGCCCGCAAGAGCGAGTACCGCAGGTTCCAGATCAAGGGCTTCGAGGGGCAGGACGACGTCCGCTCCATGCACGAGGTGATCACCCGCCGGTTCAAGCGCTACCTCGCCGAGAAGGAGCGCACGGGGGAGTGGGCCGACGGCGAGAGCCCGGACGGTGCCGCGTGCGCGAGCGACGATTCGGGTCCCCTCACGGACGTCTCCTCCGCCCCGCTGTCCGACGGTCTCAAGGACGAGGACGGCCGTCCCAAGCGCTTCGCCTACCCGCCGCAGCTCGTCGTGGTGGACGGCGGGCAGCCGCAGGTCGCGGCGGCCCAGCGGGCCCTGGACGAGCTGGGCATCGACGACATCGCCGTCTGCGGCCTCGCCAAGCGTCTGGAGGAGGTCTGGGTCCCCGGCGAGGACGACCCGGTCGTCCTGCCGCGCACCAGCGAGGGCCTGTATCTGCTCCAGCGCATCCGTGACGAGGCCCACCGGTTCGCGATCACCTACCAGCGCACCAAGCGGTCCAAGCGCTTCCGGTCGAGCCCGCTGGACGACGTCCCCGGTCTGGGCGACACCCGCAAGCAGGCCCTGATCAAGCACTTCGGGTCGGTGAAGCGGCTGCGGGCCGCGACCATCGACCAGATCTGCGAGGTGCCGGGCATAGGCCGTAAGACGGCCGAGACCATCGCCGTGGCCCTCGCGCAGGCGGCCCCGGCCGCGCCCGCCGTGAACACCGCGACAGGAGAGATCATGGAGGACGAGGCACCCGACCCCACGGCGGGGGCCTCGGGGGAGCCCGTGTCCGCGGGCGCCCCGGACGAACGACGGGGGCAGGAGACATGAACGAGCACGACGCAGGGGCCACGGCCGACCGAGATCCGCGGTCCCGGGACACGCACGGAGATCCCGGAGAAGTTCAGCAGGACGCACGCCAGACAGACGGAGCACCGGTGAGTACGGGCAACGAGAAGGCCGGGGTCCCCGAGGCGGCCATCCCCGAGCTGGTGATCATCTCCGGTATGTCCGGGGCCGGTCGCTCCACGGCCGCGAAGTGCCTGGAGGACCTCGGCTGGTTCGTCGTGGACAACCTGCCTCCCGCCCTGATCCCCACCATGGTGGAGCTCGGCGCGCGCTCGCAGGGCAACGTGGCGCGGATCGCGGTCGTCGTCGACGTCCGCGGCCGGCGCTTCTTCGACAACCTCCGCGAGTCCCTCTCCGACCTCGACGCGCGGGGTGTGACCCGGCGGATCGTCTTCCTGGAGTCCTCGGACGACGCCCTGGTGCGCCGCTTCGAGTCGGTGCGCCGCCCGCACCCCCTGCAGGGCGACGGCCGGATCGTCGACGGGATCGCCGCCGAGCGGGAGCTGCTGCGCGAGCTGCGCGGCGACGCCGACCTGGTGATCGACACCTCCAGCCTGAACGTGCACGAGCTGCGGGCGAAGATGGACGCCCAGTTCGCCGGCGAGGAGGAGCCCGAGCTGCGGGCAACCGTCATGTCCTTCGGCTTCAAGTACGGCCTGCCCGTGGACGCCGACCTGGTCGTGGACATGCGGTTCCTGCCGAACCCGCACTGGGTCCCGGAGCTGCGCCCCTTCACCGGCCTCAACGAGGAGGTGGCGGCCTACGTCTTCAACCAGCCCGGCGCCAAGGAGTTCCTCGACCGGTACGCCGAGATGCTGCAGCTGGTTGCCGCGGGCTACCGTCGTGAGGGCAAGCGTTATGTGACGATCGCCGTCGGCTGTACGGGCGGTAAGCACCGCTCGGTGGCCATGTCGGAGAAGCTCGCCGCGCGCCTCGCGGCCGAGGGTGTGGAGACGGTGGTCGTGCACCGGGACATGGGACGGGAATGACCGGACGTACTCCGCGGCTGAGCAGGCTGCGCCGGGCGGTGCCGGAGGGGCGCGCCAGCCGCGCCGGCCGTACCCCCGAGACCCGGGGCGGCAAGCCGCGCCGCCGCGGCACCCAGCCCAAGGTCGTCGCCCTCGGCGGCGGCATGGGCCTGTCGGCGTCGCTCGCCGCGCTGCGCCGGATCACCGGCGACCTCACCGCCGTCGTCACCGTCGCCGACGACGGCGGCTCCAGCGGGCGTCTGCGCGACGAGCTGGGTGTGCTGCCGCCCGGTGACCTGCGCAAGGCGCTGGCCGCGCTGTGCGGCGACGACGACTGGGGCCAGACCTGGTCCCGGGTCATCCAGCACCGCTTCCACTCCCAGGGCGACCTGCACGACCACGCGGTCGGCAATCTGCTGATCGTCGCCCTGTGGGAGCAGCTCGGCGACCACGTCCAGGCCCTGGACCTGGTCGGCAAGCTGCTGGGCGCGCACGGCCGGGTGCTGCCCATGTCGGCCGTGCCGCTGGAGCTCCAGGCCCTGGTCAAGGGGCACGACCCGGAGCGGCCCGACGAGGTCGACACGGTCCGGGGTCAGGCCACCGTCGCGCTGACCCGGGGCGAGGTGCAGTCCGTGCACCTGGTGCCGCACGACCCGCCGGCCGTCCCCGAGGCCGTCGCCGCGGTGCGGGACGCGGACTGGGTGGTGCTCGGCCCCGGCTCCTGGTTCTCCTCCGTCATCCCGCACCTGCTGGTGCCGGAACTGCTGGACGCCCTCACCGAGACGAAGGCACGCCGGGTACTCTCCCTGAACCTCGCCCCGCAGCCGGGAGAAACCGAAGGCTTCTCCCCGCAGCGTCATTTGGAGGTTTTGGGACGACACGCCCCTAAACTCGCCCTGGACGTGGTGCTGGCCGACGAGGCCGCCGTGCCCGACCGCGAAGTGCTCACGGAGGCCGCGAAGCGGCTCGGTGCCGCGGTCGAGCTGGCCCCGGTGGCCCGGACGGACGGGACGCCCCGGCACGACCCGGAGCTCCTCGCCGCCGCGTACGACCGTATTTTTCGGATGCATGGAAGGATCGGCCCATGGCGATGACGGCAGCGGTGAAGGATGAGATCTCCCGGCTCCCCGTCACCCGGACCTGCTGCAGGAAGGCGGAGGTCTCCGCCATTCTGCGGTTCGCCGGCGGCCTCCACCTGGTCAGCGGACGCATCGTGATCGAGGCGGAGCTCGACACGGCGATGGCGGCCCGCAGACTCAAGCGGGACATCCTGGAGATCTTCGGGCACAGCTCCGAGCTGATCGTCATGGCGCCCGGCGGGCTGCGGCGCGGTTCGCGTTACGTCGTTCGGGTGGTCGCGGGCGGTGACCAGCTGGCCCGGCAGACCGGCCTGGTCGACGGGCGCGGGCGACCGATCCGCGGGCTGCCGCCGCAGGTGGTCTCGGGGGCCACGTGCGACGCCGAGGCCGCGTGGCGCGGAGCGTTCCTGGCGCACGGCTCGCTGACCGAGCCCGGCCGTTCCTCCTCCCTGGAGGTGACCTGCCCCGGTCCCGAGGCCGCCCTTGCCCTGGTCGGCGCCGCCCGCCGGCTGTCCATCGCGGCCAAGGCCCGCGAGGTGCGCGGTGTGGACCGCGTGGTGGTCCGGGACGGCGACGCGATCGGCGCCCTGCTGACCCGGCTCGGCGCCCATGAGTCGGTGCTGGCCTGGGAGGAGCGCCGGATGCGCCGCGAGGTGCGGGCCACGGCCAACCGCCTCGCCAACTTCGACGACGCCAACCTGCGCCGCTCCGCCCGTGCGGCCGTCGCCGCCGGGGCCCGGGTGCAGCGCGCGTTGGAGATCCTCGGCGAGGAGGTCCCCGAGCACCTCGCCGCGGCCGGGCGGCTGCGCATGGAGCACAAGCAGGCCTCCCTGGAGGAGCTGGGCGCGCTCGCCGACCCGCCGCTGACCAAGGACGCGGTCGCCGGCCGTATCCGCCGGCTGCTGGCCATGGCCGACAAGCGGGCGCAGGACCTCGGCATCCCGGGCACCGAGGCCAATCTCAGTGACGAACTCGCCGACAACCTCGTGGGATGACGGTCTGAGCTGACCCGATGTCAGAAGATAGGTGCCGATGCCCACTTGGGACATCGGCACCGTCATTTGTCGCTCTTTGCGGCACTCTTGACTAGGACATGATGTGGCATGAGCCTGGCAGTCATTCGTCGCTGTGGCGAAACACTGCTAGGGGGGTACATGAGACCCAGAGCGAGATCGATCCTCGCTGTCGGCGCTCTCCTCTTCGGGGGAGCGAGCATCGCACCCGTCGCCCAGGCACAACCGGGGAATTCGCCCGACCCGAGCGAAGTCAAGGTCTTCCGGGCCGAGGTCACCAAACAGCAGGTACCCCTGCTGCTGGCGGCCGGTCAGGACGGCCACGAACTCAGTGAGCAGGCGCCCGAGAAGGGCAAGGCCACCGTCGAGGTCTATCTGACCGACGAACAGGCCGGGAAGCTGCGCAAGCAGGGCGTCGACCTCACCGAGCACCAGGTCACCGCCCGCTCCGAGGCCCGTACCGAGCAGGCCGCCGACGGCGTGTTCCGCCCGTACGGCGGGAGCGGCGGGCTCAAGGAGGAGATCGTCCGGACCGGGCAGGAGAACCCCGGTCTCACGAAGGTCGTCTCCATCGGCAAGACCGTCCGCGGCCAGGACATTCTGGCCCTGAAGCTGACCAAGCACGCCGCGAAGTCCAAGGACGGCTCCAAGCCCGCCGTCCTCTATATGTCCAACCAGCACGCCCGCGAGTGGATCACGCCGGAGATGACCCGGCGGCTGATGCACTACTACCTGGACAACTACAAGAAGGACAAGCGGGTCCGGAAGATCGTCGACTCGACCGAGCTGTGGTTCGTCCTCTCGGCCAACCCCGACGGCTACGACCACACCTTCAAGGACTCCTCCACCCGGCTGTGGCGCAAGAACCTGCGGGACGTCAACGGCGACGGCGCCATCAGCACCGGCGACGGCGTCGACCTGAACCGCAACTTCGCCTACAAGTGGGGCTACGACGACGAGGGTTCGTCCCCCAACCCCACCAGTGAGACCTACCGCGGCGCGTCCCCCGGCTCCGAGCCCGAGACCAAGGCGCTCGACGCCCTGCAGAAGCGCGTCGGTTTCACCTACGGCATCAACTATCACTCCGCCGCCGAGCTCCTCCTGTACGGGGTCGGCTGGCAGGTGGCCACCGACACGCCCGACGACGTGATGTACAAGGCGCTCGCCGGTACGCCCGACAACTCCGCGATCCCGGGCTACCACCCGCAGGTCTCCTCGGAGCTGTACACGACCAACGGCGAGGCGGACGGGCACGCCGCGAACGTCAACGGGCTGGCGATGTTCACCCCCGAGATGTCGACCTGCCAGACCGCGTCGAACATCGACCCGAACGACCAGTGGAACGCTTCGGACTGCCGGTCGGTGTTCAACTTCCCCGACGACGAGAAGCTGATCCAGGACGAGTTCGCGAAGAACGTGCCGTTCGCGCTCAGCGTCGCCGAGAGCGCCGACCGTCCCGACCAGCCCGCCTCCTCGCTCGGACTGAAGGCCGCCGACTTCACCCCGGCGCCCTTCACCACGTCGTACGCGCGCGGCGCCGACCAGGAGGTCTCCGTCGTCGTCCGCAAGGCGCTGCGCGACAAGGAACTCAAGTACCGCGTCAACGGCGGCCGTACGTGGGACGTGGCACTGCGGCCCTGGAAGGGCGGCGAGACCTTCGGCGGCGAGGACAACCTCTACTTCGACGAGTACCGCGCCAAGGTCCTCGACGGCGACCAGGGCGACAAGGTCGAGGTGTGGTTCACCGGAGAGACCCGCGACGGCAAGAAGGTCTCCAGCTCCCGCTTCACCTACACGATCGCGGAACGCCCGCGCGCGGACGTGCTCGTGGTCGCCGAGGAGGGCGCCGGCGCCCCACAGGCACAGAAGTACGTGGACGCGCTGAAGGCCGCCGGGCACAAGGCGGTCGTCTGGGACGTCGCCGCCCAGGACGCGCCCGACGCGCTCGGCGTGCTCGGCCACTTCGACACGGTCGTCCACTACACGGGCGCCGGCGTCCCCGGCAACGCCACCCAGCTCCAGCTGCGCGCCTACCTCAACGAGGGCGGCAAGCTGCTGGAGGCCGGTGAGCAGGCCGGCGGCAACGTCGACCTCGGCGACGGCACCCTGTCGAACGACTTCAGCCAGTACTACCTGGGCGCCTACACCCGGACGTCCGTGCCCGGGGCCACCGGCTTCACCGGCTCCGGCGGGCTCGGCGGCTTCTCCGGCGCGCTGGCCGGCGCGCCCGGCAACCCGCTCGACCGCGCCGGGAACTACAGCGTCACCTCGGACCAGCTGCCCGTCGCCTCCTACCCGCAGTTCAGGAGCGCCGGAGCGGGCCAGTTCGCCGGCACGGTCAACCCGTACGGGCCGTTCGCGGGCGACTGGATGGCGGCCGCCGTGCACTCCGACGACGCCTGGAAGCGGCTGACCAGGACCGTCGACCTCACCGGGGTCACCGCGGCCCAGCAGCCCACCCTGCGCACCCAGCTGCTGTGGGACGTCGAGCCGGGCTACGACAACGTCCTGATCGAGGCCCACACCACCGGGGCCGACGACTGGACGACGCTCCCGGAGAAGAACGGCGCGTCCAGCTCCACCGTGCCCGAGGAGTGCGAGGCCGGCTTCTACATGAACGAGCACCCGTGGCTCGCGCACTACCTCACGCAGTCCCCGCAGGGCTGCTCGGCGACCGGCAGCAGCGGCAGCTGGAACGCCCTGACCGGCGCCTCCGCGGGCTGGAGGCAGGTCGAGTTCGACCTGAGCGCGTACGCGGGCAGGTCCGTCGAGATCTCGCTCAGCTATGTCTCCGACCCGGGCTTCGGCGGCCGCGGCGTCCTCGCCGACCAGGCCTCGCTCGTCGTCGGCGGCACGGCGGTGGAGACGGAGGGCTTCGAGACGTCGCTCGGCGCCTGGAGCGTGACCGGACCGCCCCCGGGCAGCCCGGCCGTCCTCAAGGACTGGGCGCGCACCGGAACGCTGTTCCAGACCTTCGGAGCGGTCACCACGCGCGACACGGTCCTCCTCGGCTTCGGCCTGGAGCACCTGCCGTCGGCGGCCGATCGAACGGCGCTCATCAGAAAGGCATTTTCCTCACTTGAGAGGTGACTCGCCGAGGTGGCGCACGCCCGGCGGAGCATGACCGGATCGGCCGATCCGGGCTTCTGGCCGGGGCGGTCCGTACCCTACTGACGGGTACGGGCCGCCGTGCCGTGTATGAGGCATCTGGATGTCACCACGGCGGCTTCTGGGAGGTAGGGTCGGAGGCGGTCGGGGACATCCCAAACAGAGCTCGCCGGCACCGCATGGCCGGCGTACCAACGAGGAGATCGGTTCGTGACGATCCGCGTAGGCATCAACGGCTTCGGTCGTATCGGTCGCAACTACTTCCGCGCGCTGCTGGAGCAGGGTGCAGACATCGAGATCGTGGCTGTCAACGACCTGGGTGACACCGCGACCACCGCTCACCTGCTGAAGTACGACACCATTCTGGGTCGTCTGAAGCAGGAGGTCAGCCACACCGCCGACACCATCACGGTCGACGGCCACACCATCAAGGTCCTTTCCGAGCGCAACCCCGCGGACATCCCGTGGGGCGAACTGGGCGTCGACATCGTCATCGAGTCGACCGGCATCTTCACGAAGAAGGACGACGCCGCCAAGCACATCGCGGGCGGCGCCAAGAAGGTCCTCATCTCGGCTCCGGCCAAGGACGAGGACATCACCATCGTGATGGGCGTCAACCAGGACAAGTACGACCCGGCGAACCACCACGTCATCTCCAACGCCTCCTGCACCACCAACTGTGTGGCCCCGATGGCGAAGGTCCTCGACGAGAACTTCGGCATCGTCCGCGGTCTGATGACCACGGTCCACGCGTACACCAACGACCAGCGCATCCTGGACTTCCCGCACAAGGACCTGCGCCGCGCCCGCGCCGCCGCGGAGAACATCATCCCGACCACCACGGGTGCCGCCAAGGCCACCGCGCTGGTCCTGCCGCAGCTCAAGGGCAAGCTCGACGGCATCGCGATGCGCGTCCCGGTCCCGACCGGCTCGGTCACCGACCTGGTCCTGGAGCTCGGCCGCGAGGTCACCAAGGAAGAGGTCAACGCCGTCTTCCAGAAGGCCGCCGAGGGTGAGCTGAAGGGCATCCTCGAGTACACCGAGGACCCGATCGTCTCCTCGGACATCGTCAACGCCCCGGCGTCCTGCACCTTCGACTCCTCCCTGACCATGGTCCAGGAGGGCAAGAACGTGAAGGTCATCGGCTGGTACGACAACGAGTGGGGCTACTCCAACCGCCTCGTCGACCTGACGGTCTTCGTCGGCGACCAGCTCTGATATCCAGAGCAGGCACCTCGATGTGAGGTCAGGGCTCGGGCGGCGCAGGGACGCGCCGCCCGAGCCCTGACTCACGTACAGAACAGACCTGTTGGATCACGAGCGCTTCCGAGCGATCACGAGCTCTTCCCAGGAGTCCCCTACATGAAGACGATCGACGAACTTCTCTCCGAAGGCGTCGCCGGCAAGCGGGTGTTCGTCCGCGCCGACCTCAACGTGCCGCTGGACGGCACCACCATCACCGACGACGGCCGTATCCGCGCCGTGCTGCCCACCGTCAAGGCCCTCGCCGAGGCGGGCGCCCGCGTGGTCGTCGCCTCCCACCTGGGCCGCCCCAAGGGCGCTCCGGACCCGGCCTTCTCGCTCGCCCCGGCGGCCGCGCGCCTCGGTGAACTCCTCGGCGCCGACGTGGCCTTCGCGACCGACACGGTCGGCGACTCCGCCCAGGCCGTCGTCGCGGGCCTCGCCGACGGACAGGTCGCCGTCGTGGAGAACCTGCGCTTCAACGCCGGTGAGACCAGCAAGGACGACGCCGAGCGCGCCGCCTTCGCCGACCAGCTCGCCGCGCTCGCCGACGTCTACGTCGGCGACGGCTTCGGCGCCGTGCACCGCAAGCACGCCTCGGTGTACGACCTGCCGGCCCGGCTGCCGCACTACGCCGGCCACCTCATCGCCACCGAGGTCGGCGTCCTCAAGAAGCTCACCGACGACGTCCAGCGGCCGTACGTCGTCGCGCTCGGCGGCGCCAAGGTCTCCGACAAGCTCGCCGTCATCGACCAGCTGCTCGGCAAGGCCGACCGGCTGCTCATCGGCGGCGGCATGGCGTACACCTTCCTCAAGGCCAAGGGGTACGAGGTCGGCATCTCCCTCCTCCAGGAGGACCAGATCCCGGTCGTCACCGAGTACCTGGAGCGCGCCGAGAAGAGCGGCGTGGAGATCGTGCTGCCGGTCGACGTCCTGGTCGCGCCCGAGTTCCCGGACCTGAAGACCAAGGCCCCGGCCCACCCCACGACCGTCGCCGCGGACGCCATCCCCGCCGACCAGGAGGGCCTGGACATCGGTCCGGAGACCCGCAAGCTGTACGCCTCGAAGCTCGCCGACGCCGCCACCGTCTTCTGGAACGGCCCGATGGGCGTCTTCGAGCACCCCGACTACGCCGAGGGCACCAAGGCGGTCGCCCAGGCCCTCGTCGACTCCAAGGGCTTCACCGTGGTGGGCGGCGGCGACTCCGCCGCGGCCGTCCGTACCCTGGGCTTCGACGAGACGGCATTCGGCCACATCTCGACCGGAGGCGGCGCCTCCCTCGAATACCTCGAGGGCAAGACGCTCCCCGGCCTCGCCGCACTGGAGGACTGACTCTTTATGAGCACGCGCACGCCGCTGATGGCGGGCAACTGGAAGATGAACCTCAACCACCTCGAGGCCATCGCGCACGTCCAGAAGCTCGCCTTCGCCCTGGCCGACAAGGACTACGAGGCCGTCGAGGTCGCGGTCCTGCCGCCCTTCACGGACCTGCGCTCGGTGCAGACCCTGGTCGACGGCGACAAGCTGAAGATCAAGTACGGCGCCCAGGACCTCTCCGCGCACGACTCCGGCGCCTACACCGGCGAGATCTCCGGGTCCATGCTGGCCAAGCTGAAGTGCACGTACGTGGCGGTCGGCCACTCCGAGCGCCGCCAGTACCACGCCGAGACCGACGAGCTCGTCAACGCCAAGGTCAAGGCCGCCTACAGGCACGGTCTGACCCCGATCCTGTGCGTCGGCGAGGAACTGGACGTCCGCGAGGCGGGCAACCACGTCTCCCACACGCTCGCCCAGGTCGAGGGCGGTCTGAAGGACCTCCCCGCCGAGCAGGCCGAGACCGTCGTGATCGCGTACGAGCCCGTCTGGGCCATCGGCACCGGCAAGGTCTGCGGCGCCGAGGACGCGCAGGAGGTCTGCGCCGCCATCCGCGGCAAGATCGCCGAGCTGTACTCGCAGGACGTGGCCGCCAAGGTCCGCATCCAGTACGGCGGCTCCGTGAAGTCGGGCAATGTCGCCGAGATCATGGCGCAGGCCGACATCGACGGCGCCCTGGTCGGCGGTGCCTCGCTGGACGCGGACGAGTTCGTCAAGATCGTGCGTTTCCGTGACCAGTGAGTAGGCCATAGCGGCGATCCGTCGTACCCTTGCGGGGGCATGGTAGGCCTCGATGCGTGGCTCGCTCCGCGCGGCTGCCGTGCCCCCGTCGTTCATCCGAGTCCGAGAGAGTTGGTCCAGCCGTGGTTTTGGGGTTCTCGATCGCCCTGATCGTCTTCAGCGGGTTGCTGATGCTGCTGGTGCTGATGCACAAGGGGAAGGGCGGCGGCCTCTCCGACATGTTCGGTGGCGGCATGCAGTCGTCCGTCGGCGGCTCCTCCGTCGCCGAGCGCAACCTGGACCGGATCACCGTGGTGGTCGGTTTGCTGTGGTTCGCGTGCATTGTCGTGCTCGGCATGCTGATCAAGGTGAACAACTGACCGGCACGCACCCGTTTTCACGTAAGGCCCCATGTTCGGTACGCGCAGCTCAGCGCGGCCTATCATGGGGCTTGCGTCTAGGTGTGGGGGGCTTGTAACTCCAATCACTGGACGCGCGTTGGGCCTTACGTAGACTGAGGCGCTCGCAGCGAAGCGAAACGCCGACTCGCTTTGCGGCACCATCACGCAGGGAGTTACGACCGTGGCAAGTGGCAACGCGATCCGAGGAAGCCGGGTCGGGGCGGGGCCGATGGGCGAGGCCGAGCGCGGCGAGTCCGCACCGCGTCTGCGCATCTCCTTCTGGTGCTCCAACGGGCACGAGACGCAGCCCAGCTTCGCCAGCGACGCGCAGGTTCCCGAGACCTGGGACTGCCCCCGCTGTGGCTTCCCCGCCGGACAGGACCGGGACAACCCGCCGGACCCGCCCCGCACCGAACCGTACAAGACGCACCTCGCGTACGTACGGGAGCGGCGCAGCGACGCGGACGGCGAGGCGATCCTCGCCGAGGCGCTCGCCAAACTGCGCGGCGAGATCTAGACATCGACGACCGGCCGGGTGCCCCAGGCACTCGGCCGGAGCCGTGTCGCCCCCCGCCCCGTCCGCGCTCCGGGGCCGTTGTCAGTGGTGCCCTCTACGGTGGTTCTCGTCGGCGCCCACGCGTCGACGCACCGGGAGGGGGACCTGTGACGACGACGGGGGAGACGGGCGTGCGCGCGCCCGCCTGGCGTGGCGGATTCGGCCGGCTGTGGGGCGCCGCCGTGCTCTCCAGCTTCGGCGACTCCCTGCGTACGGCCGCCCTGCCGCTCCTCGCCGTCACCCTGACCGACCGGCCCCTGCTGATCGCAGCGGTCACCGCCTGCGGCTATCTGCCGTGGATCGTCTTCGGCCTGCTCGGCGGCGCCGTCGCCGACCGGGTCGACCAGCGGCGCGCGATGTGGACCGTGGACGCCTTACGGGGTGCTCTCGTCGCCGCCTTCGCGGTCGCCGTGGCGCTCGGGCACGCGTCGATCGGCCTGCTCATCGCCCTCGCCTTCACCCTGACCACGCTCCAGACCCTGTTCGACAACGCCGCCACCGCCCTGCTCCCCGCCCTCGTGGACCGGGGCGCGCTGGGCGCGGCGAACGCCCGGCTGATGACCGGGCAGCGCATCGCCGGCGGACTGCTCGGGGCTCCCGCCGTGCCGCTGCTGCTCATGGCCGGTGCCGCCGCCCCCTTCCTCGCCGACGCGGCGACCTTCCTGGTGGCCGCCGCCCTCGTCGCCTCCCTGCGCACCCCGCCGCCCCGCAAGGCGCCCCGGCCCGCCGGCAGCACCCTGCGCCGGGAGATCGCCGACGGACTGCGCACCATGTGGCACGACCGGGTCCTGCGCGGACTGTGCGCCGCGACCGCCCTGTGCAACATCGGCATGGGCGCCCTCATCGCCACCCTGGTCGTCCTGGTCACCGGCTGGCTCGACGCGGGCACCACCGGCTACGCCGTCGCCTCCACCGCGTACGCCGCCGGCAGCCTGGCGGGCGGGCTCGGACACGGGCCGGTCACCGCCCGGCTCGGGCTGACCCGGGCCGTGCTGCTCGCCGGGCTCGTACAGATCGGCGCCCTGGTCGTCATGGGTGCCGTGCCCAGCCTGACGGCGCTGGCCTCGGCCCTCGCCGTCTTCGGCTTCATGGGCATGGTGTGGAACGTCAACACCACGACCCTGATGCAGCGCCGGACCCCCGCCGACCGGCTGGGCCGGGTCGCCTCCGCCTTCCGCACCCTGGCCGTCGCCGGCGCCCCGGTCGGCGCCCTGCTCGGCGGGGCCGTCGCCACCGCCTGGGGCCCCAACACCCCCGCGCTGCTCACCGCCGCCTTCTTCGTCCTGGCCGTCCTCGCACTGATACCCGGGCGCGGGCGGGACGTATCTGTTGATGCGCCGGACGGCGACGTCACGACGGCTCACGTCCCGCGCTGATCAATTAGGTTGGAACAGCTGGGACAGGCACGAAAGAAGGCTGAAGTCGGACATGAACGCAGACGGCCGTACCAGGCTCAACCAGACCCCCGAGTGGACCGCGCTCGCCGAGCACCGTGAGGAGCTCGACGGTGTGGGACTGCGGGAGCTGTTCGCCGCCGACCCGGACCGTGGCACGGGGTACACCCTGCAGGTCGGCGACCTGCACATCGACTACTCCAAGCACCTCGTCACCGACGAGACGCTGCGGCTGCTGCGCGAGCTGGCCGCCGCGACCGACGTGTTCGGGCTGCGGGACGCCATGTTCCGCGGCGAGAAGATCAACACCACCGAGGGTCGCGCCGTGCTGCACACCGCCCTGCGCGCGCCGCGCGACGCGGTGATCGAGGTCGACGGGGAGAACGTCGTCCCCGCGGTGCACGCCGTCCTCGACAAGATGGCCGACTTCTCCGAACGGGTCCGCTCCGGGGCCTGGACCGGCCACACCGGCAAGCGCATCCGCAACGTCGTCAACATCGGTATCGGCGGCTCCGACCTCGGCCCCGCGATGGCGTACGAGGCGCTGCGCGCCTTCACCGACCGGGACCTCACCGTGCGATTCGTCTCCAACGTCGACGGCGCCGATCTGCACGAGGCCACGCGCGACCTGGACGCGGCCGAGACGCTGTTCATCATCGCGTCCAAGACCTTCACCACCATCGAGACCATCACCAACGCCACGTCCGCGCGGGAGTGGCTGCTCGCCGAGCTGAAGGCCGGCCCGGAGGCGGTCGCCCGGCACTTCGTCGCCCTGTCGACGAACGCCGGGAAGGTCGCCGACTTCGGTATCGACACCGCCAACATGTTCGAGTTCTGGGACTGGGTCGGCGGACGTTACTCGTACGACTCGGCGATCGGGCTCTCGCTGATGATCGCCATCGGCCCGGACCGCTTCCGGGAGATGCTCGACGGCTTCCGGCTCGTCGACGAGCACTTCCGCACCGCGCCCGCCGAGTCCAACGCCCCGCTCCTGCTCGGCCTGATGGGCATCTGGTACGGCAACTTCCACGACGCCCAGTCCCACGCGGTCCTGCCGTACAGCCACTATCTGTCGAAGTTCACCGCCTATCTCCAGCAGTTGGACATGGAGTCCAACGGCAAGTCCGTCGACCGGGACGGACGCGAGGTCGACTGGCAGACGGGGCCGGTGGTGTGGGGCACGCCCGGCACCAACGGGCAGCACGCCTACTACCAGTTGATCCACCAGGGCACCAAGCTGATCCCGGCGGACTTCATCGGCTTCGCCGAGCCCGTCGCCGAGTTGAGCGACCGTCTCAAGGCGCAGCACGACCTGCTGATGGCGAACTTCTTCGCCCAGACGCAGGCGCTGGCGTTCGGCAAGACACCGGACGAGGTGCGGGCCGAGGGCGTGCCCGAGGAACTGGTGCCGCACAAGACGTTCAAGGGCGACCACCCCACCACGACGATCCTCGCCCGTGAGCTGACGCCGTCCGTGCTGGGCCAGTTGGTCGCGCTGTACGAGCACAAGGTGTTCGTGCAGGGCGCCGTGTGGAACATCGACTCCTTCGACCAGTGGGGCGTCGAGCTCGGCAAGGTCCTCGCCAAGCGCGTCGAGCCCGCGCTGACCGAGGGCGCCGAGGTGCCGGGTCTGGACGCGTCGACGAAGGCGCTCGTCGCCCGCTATCGGGAGCTGCGCGGCCGGGCGTGACGGTGGTGGTGGGGGCGGACGGCGCCTGGTCGTCCGCCTCCCCTGACGTCGGGGGAGACAGTCACAGGTCGACGGGCCCTGAGGGCCCGTCAGGCCACCGCGCTGAGCGTGTCCGCGAGGCGGCGGCGGGCCGCCCGGGACGCCGGGAGCGCGGCCAGCGCCGTCGCCCCCGCCACCGCCGCCGCGCCGAGCAGCAGCAGAAGCCAGGCCGACGGCCCCGCGGCGATGCCGGAGCCGATCCCGCTGGACGCCCCCTGTGCGTCGATGAGCCAGTGCGCGAGCGGCACGCCGAGCCCCGTGGCGAGGATCGCGGCGACGAGCGCGGTGCAGCCGGTCGACACGACGGTGATCGCCGTGATCTGCCGTGGCGACAGACCGATGGCCTTCAGGGCCAGCAGATCGCGCTCGCCCTCGCGGACCGTCCCGCCGATCGCCGTCAGCAGTTCGATCAGCCCGATGAGGGCCAGGACGACGATCAGCCCGACGATCACCCCGCGCAGCGGCGAGAGCCCGTCGGCCGGGTTCGGCACGGCGTGCACGTCGAGGTGTCCCTCCCCGGCGGCCGTCAGCCGGTCGGCGACCGCGTCCGGGTCGGCGCCGGGACGCAGCCGCAGTTCGTAGAGCGTGGGGCCGAGCCCGGGGTCGTTCTCGCGGAGGGTGTCGAGGGAGGTGGAGATGACGCGGCCCGCGTTCTCCGGTTCGATGCTGCGGCCCACGATGTGCAGGACCTGCGGCTGGTCGCCCACGGTGATCCGGACCCAGTCGCCGACCCGTGCGTCCAGCAGGGCCAGCAGACCCTGGCCGGCCACCGCCTCGTCGCGGCCCGTCGCGGCACGGCCCTCGGCCAGGGAGTACGGGTAGGGGTCCTGCCGGGTGCCGAGCCCGCGCAGCGCGATCGTCGCCGTCTGCCCCGGGACCAGTGCCGCCACCTCGACCCCCGGATAGGCGGCCGCGACCTGCGGGTCGTCCTCCAGGACGGTCCGGGCGGCCCGGTCGGTCAGCCCGGAGTCGGCGTGCACGGTGAGCGAGGTGGGCAGGCCGACCTGCTCCGGCCGGCCGTCGAAGCGGTCGATCGTCGTCCAGGCGCTCATCGCGACCACGATCAGCAGCAGCGGCAGCGCCAGCCGCGCGACCGTGGCCGGCGACCGCAGCCGTCCGCTGAACGCGCGGTGCCAGCCCAGCACCAGCGCCGGCGGCAGCCGTAGACCCAGCGCGCTCCGGGCCGCACCGGACAGACGCCCGCCGGGGGAGGCCGCCCGCCGCGGCACCGGCACCGGAGGCACCCGCCCCGCCCGCCACGCGGCCAGCCCCGTGGTCGCGCCGATGAACAGCACCACCGCCACCGGCACCACGAGCAGTGCCACCGTGTGCCCTGGCAGCCCGTGCCACACGCCGACCGCGTCCCCGAGCCGGCCCGGTATCCGGCTGCCCAGGCCCTGGACCACGGTCGCGGCGGCCAGCGTGCCCAGGAGCGCGTACGCGAGGTGCTGGATCAGGAAGACCCGGACGACCTGGCCCGGGGTGAACCCGATCGCCTTCAGCACCGAGATGTCCCGCAGATGCCCGCGGATCCGGGTGCCGATCGCCCCGTGCACGGCCAGCCCCGCCGCCACCAGGGCGCCCAGCCCGAACAGCCCGAGCACCTGCCCGAGCAGCCGGTTGTCGCCCTGGGCCTCGGCGCGGGCCTGCTTCCAGGTGGAGACCTCGCTGACCGCGCCGGAGCCGAGCACCGTCACGGCGCGCTGGACGGCGTAGTCGGTGTCCTCGGGGTCGGTCAGGCGCAGCGCGACCACCCGCCCCCTCGGCTCGCCCACCGCGGACGGCTGCGCCCACACCAGTCCGGGCTGCTCACCGGGCCGGTAGCGCTTCTCCGCGCTGTCCGCCACGCCGAGCACGGTGACCGTGCGGTCCGTGCCGGGCAGGGTGAGGGTGTCGCCGGGAGCGGCGAGCAGGGCCCGGGCCAGGCGGCTCTCCAGGACCACCCCGTCGGGGTTCGCCGGGTCCAGCCAGTGCCCGGAGGTCAGCAGGGGGCGGCCGACGGACGGCTCCTCGGGGGTGCCGCGCAGTTCGACGGCGGCGCGGGCGCCGCGCGAGGCCAGGGTGGCGGAGGCGGTGGGGTAGGGGCCGGTGACGGACTCGACGCCGTCGAGGCCGGTCAGCTTCCCGGTGTCGGCGGAGGGCGCCGTGTGCAGCCACACATGTGCGCCGCGCGCCTGGGTGAAGACGCGCTGCCAGGGATTGGTGGCGTATCCGAAGAGGGCCGTGGCCAGCAGCAGCGAGACCACGATCCCGGCCGTGGCGAGCACCAGGAACAGCGCCTCGCCGCGGTGCGTGCGCAGATCGGAGTGCGCCCAGCGCAGGGTGGCTCGCATGGCCTCAGCCCCTCGGCCCGGACGCGGGGCGGCGGTCGTACTCCGGCATGTCAGTCCCTGAGCTCCAGCACACCGGACGCGCCGGTCCGGCGGGGCGGGGCGCCGCCGTCGAGCGTCGCGTCGTCGGCTATCCGGCCGTCGAAGAAGCTGATCACGCGGTCCGCGGCACTCGCCAGCCGGGCGTCGTGGGTGACCAGGACGATGGTCTGCCCGCGCTGGTGGAAGCGGGTCAGCAGCCGCATCACCTCACGGGTGCCCTTGCTGTCCAGGCTGCCCGCGGGCTCGTCGGCCAGCAGCAGCGGCGGACGGTTGACCAGGGCCCGGGCGAGCGCCACCCGCTGCTGCTCGCCGCCGGACAGCTCGCCCGGCATGCTGCGCTCCTTGCCCACGAGCCCCAGCTCCGCCAGCAACTCCACGCGCTCGGCGCGGGCCCGCTTCGGCGGGACGCCGGCCAGCAGGGCGGGCAGCTCGACGTTGTCGGCGACGGACAGGTCGGAGACCAGATTGAAGAACTGGAACACGATGCCGATGCGCTTCCTGCGCTCGACCGCCCAGCGGGCCTCGCGCCAGCCGTCCGCGCACTCGCCGTCCAGCCAGATGCTGCCGCTGTCCGGGCGCTGCAGACCGCCGAGCAGATGCAGCAGGGTCGACTTGCCGGCACCGGACGGGCCGGTGACGGCGACGAACTCGCCGCGCCGGACGGAGAGGTCGACACCCCGCACGGCATGGGCCGGGGCGCCCTCGCCGTGATGCGTCTTGACCAGGCTCTCGGCGCGCAGCACAGGAGTGGGGTCGTCGCTCACTCCAGCTCCTCCAGCTCCTCCTGGCACCGTTCCAGCCAGTCGAGGTCGGCCTGCAGGTGCAGCATCGCGCCCTCGATGAGCAGATGCGCGATGCGGTTGTCCCGGTTCTCGGCGGCGGCCAGCTTCGACAGATGACGCATGGTGTTCAGGTACTGGCGCCGCTGTCGGTTGATGAGGGCGATCTGGTCGGTGAGGCCGGTCTGCGGGGCCAGGGCCAGTTTCATGAAGAACTCGTCCCGCACCCGAGGCTCGTCCTCGGTCTCCTCGAACCAGGCGCGCAGCGCCTCACGCCCGGCGTCGGTGAGGTGGTAGACCTTCTTGTTGGGCCGGCCCGACTGCTCGACGTCCTCGCCCTCTATGAGTCCCGACTTCTCGAGACGGCCGAGGGTGACGTAGATCTGGCCGACGTTCGGCTGAGGGTACGCGGAGCCCAGCATCAGCTCAAGGTCCTGCTTCAGCTCGTATCCGTGCGCCGGGCCGCGCGCCAGCAGGGCCAGGAGGGGCAGCCGCACTCGTGCTCTCCTCCCGATCCCGAGCCAATGTGCCGCGAACCCTAGTATCGCGCATACCTAACGGGTATACATGGCCTCTGTCCCCGGGCGACGACGCCCGGTGCCAGGTGTACAGGGAGGAACCTATGCGGTGGATCCACGCCGCCGGTAGGGGCCTTCTCGTCCTCGTCGTGATCCTGACCGGCTACGTCGCCTCCGGGGCCCACGCCGACGACGGTCCCGGGGCCGGCCGCGGGCCGATGACCCTGGCCACCGCGGGCGACCTCACCGGGTACCTCGGCTCCGTCCTGGAGGGCTGGAACCGTACGCATCCCGACGAGCGGGTCACCCTCGTCGAGCTGCCCGACTCGGCCGACGAGACCCACGCGCAGATGACCACCGACCTGCGCGACGGCGACCGCAGCCGCTTCGACATCCTCAACATCGACGTCAGCTGGACCTCGGAGTTCGCCGCCCAGGGCTGGATCCGCCCCCTGGAGCGCGACCGCTTCCCGCTGGACACCTTCCTGAAGCCGGTCGTCGGCACGGCCACCTACGACGGACGGCTGTACGCGGTCCCGTACGTCACCAACGCCGGCCTGCTGCTGTACCGCAAGGACATCCTCGCCGAGGAGGGCGTCGCCCCGCCGCGCACCTGGGCCGAGCTGGAACGGGCGGCGCGGACCATCGCGCCCAAGCACGGACTCGACGGGTACGCGGGTCAGTTCCTGCCCTACGAGGGGCTCACCGTCAACGCCGCCGAGGCGGTGTACTCGGCGGGCGGCTCCATCCTCGGCGACGAGGGCGAACGCGTCACCGTCAACTCCGAGGCGGCCCGCGACGGCATCGACTTCCTCGCCCGCGGGGTGCGCGAGGGCTGGATCCCGAGACAGGCGCTCACCTACAAGGAGGAGGAGTCCAAGCAGGCCTTCCAGGACGGGCGCCTGCTGTTCCTCCGCAACTGGCCGTACGCCTACGCCGTCGCGTCGGCCGAGGGCTCACCGGTCGCCGGGAAGATCGGCGCCGTACCGCTTCCCGGGCCCGACGGACCCGGCACGAGCGTGCTGGGCGGTTCCAACCTCGCCGTCAGCACCCATGCCCGGCACCCGGACTCGGCGGCCCGGCTGCTCGCCTATCTGACCAGCGAGCACGTCCAGCGCCAGGTGCTCACACGCGGCGCCCTGCCGCCCGTACGGGCCGATCTCTACGAGGACCCGGAGCTGGTCCGGAGGTTCCCGTATCTGCCGACGCTGCGCGAGAGCGTGCGGACGGCCGCCCCACGCCCCAAGAGCCCGCGCTACGGCCAGGTGAGCCTCGTGGTGCAGGCGGTCGTGCGGGACGCCATGGCCGGGCACGACACGCCCGAGGCCGCGGTGCGCCGGCTGGCGCGCGAGCTCGACGCCATCGCGCGCTGAGCCGTCCCGGCACCGCTCACCTACTTGCATGTTAGGTAACGGCGACATCTCATCCTCCTGAATCCCGTACGGGTATGCCCGGATTTGCCGTGCCAACTGTTCGGTAGCTTGCGCCATTTCATTGACACCCCTCTGAAACAGATACCTAACATGCATGCATGCTGAGTAAGTACCACTGGTGGCGCGACGCGGTGATCTACCAGGTCTACGTCCGCAGCTTCCTCGACAGCACCGGCGACGGTGTGGGCGACCTCGCCGGGGTCCGCGCGGGGCTGCCGTATCTCAAGAAGCTCGGGGTCGACGGGATCTGGCTGAGCCCCTTCTACCCCTCGCCGCAGCACGACCACGGCTATGACGTCGCCGACTACTGCGACGTCGACCCGCTCTTCGGGGACCTCGCCGAGTTCGACCTGCTGGTCACGGCGGCCCGCCGGCTCGGCGTCAAGGTGCTGCTCGACATCGTCCCGAACCACTGCTCCAGCGAGCACCGGTGGTTCCAGGAGGCGCTGGAGGCCGGCCCCGGCAGCGCGGCCCGCGCCCGCTTCCACTTCGCCGACGGACGTGGTGCCGACGGCAGCGAGCCGCCCAACAACTGGCACGCCATGTTCGGTGGCCCCGCGTGGAGCCGGGTCACCGAGGCGGACGGGCGGCCCGGCCAGTGGTACCTGCACATGTTCACCCCCGAGCAGCCCGACTGGAACTGGCGCAACCCCCAGGTCGGCGCCGAGTTCGACCGGGTCCTGCGGTTCTGGCTCGACCGGGGCGTCGACGGCTTCCGCATCGACGTCGCCGCCGGCCTATTCAAGCACCCGGAGCTGCCCGACTCCGACGACCCGGAGGCGGACGCCCGCACCCGCGACTCGGTCAACCCGCTGGCCTGGAACCAGCCCGAGGTGCACGCGGTGTGGCGCTCCTGGCGCTCCATATGCGAGGAGTACACGGAGCGGGACGGCCGCGAACGGCTCCTCGTCGGCGAGGTGTCCGTGCCCACCGCCCGCGAACACGCCCTGTACGTCCGCTCCGACGAGCTCCACCAGGCGTTCTTCTTCGACCTGCTCAGCGCCCCCTGGGACGCCGACGCCTTCCGCAAGGTCATCTCCGAGGCCATGCAGGACATCGCCGGCACCGGCTCCACTGTCACCTGGGTGCTCAACAACCACGACCAGGTCCGCACCGTCACCCGGTACGGCGAGCCCGCGCCCGAGGGCAGCGGCGTCGGCGCCGCCCGTGCCCGCGCCGCCGCGCTGCTGATGCTGGCGCTGCCCGGTGCCGCGTACATCTACCAGGGCGAGGAGCTGGGCCTGCCCGAGGTCGTCGACCTGCCGGACGACGTGCTCACCGACCCGATCTTCCGCCGCACCGGCAGCCGTGCCCGGATCCGTGACGGCTGCCGGGTGCCGCTGCCCTGGTCCGGGCAGGCGTCACCGTTCGGCTTCACCTCCGGTGTGGAGAGCGCCAAGCCCTGGCTCCCGCAGCCCGAGTACTTCGCCGAGTACGCCACCGACCGGGCGCTGGCCGACACCCGCTCCTTCTGGCACCTGTACCGCGACGGTCTGCAACTGCGTTCCGCGCTGCCCCAGTTGGGCGAGGGGACGCTGCGCTGGCTGGACAGCCCGCCCGGTGTCCTGGCCTTCGCCCGCGGCGACGGCCTGGTCTGCGCCGTCAACTTCGGCACGGCCGCCACCTCCGCGCCGGTCTCCGGCACCCCGCTGCTGTCGAGCGGGCCCTGCCCGGCCGGGGTGCTGCCCGGCTCCACCGCCGCCTGGTGGATCAGCGACGGGACCGAGTCACCCGCCGCCCCCTGACCCCCCGCACCTCCCGAAACTCCGGAACCTCCGGCCGTTCTTCCCATTCCCCGAAGGGACATCGATGATGATGCGACGCCGTACCACCCTGCTCACCGGCTGTACCGCCCTCGTCCTGGCGCTCGGCGCGACCGCCTGCGGCGGCGGCCCCGTCTCGGCCGGCGGCGGCGACAAGGCACTCGACGGACAGACGGTCACCGTGGCCGGAGTCTGGACCGGCACCGAGCAGAAGAACTTCCAGAAGGTGCTGGACGCCTTCAGCGAGAAGACCGGCGCCAAGACGACGTTCGTCTCCACCGGCGACAACGTCTCCACCGTCGTCGGCAGCAAGATCGAGGGCGGCAACGCCCCCGACGTCGTGATGGTCCCGCAGGTCGGCGTTCTGAAGCAGTTCGCGCAGAAGGGCTGGCTGAAGCCGCTGTCGGCCACCGCCCAGAAGTCCGTGGACGCCAACTTCGCGCCGGTCTGGAAGAACTACGGCAGCGTCGACGACACCCTGTACGGCCTCTACTTCAAGGCCGCCCACAAGTCGACGGTCTGGTACAGCCCCGACGCCCTCGCCCAGGCCGGCGTCGAGCCGCCGACGTCCTACGACGACCTGCTGAAGGCCGGGCGGACCGTCTCCGACTCCGGGCTCGCCGCCTTCTCGGTCGCCGGTCAGGACGGCTGGACGCTGACCGACTGGTTCGAGAACGTCTACCTCTCCCAGGCCGGCCCCGAGAAGTACGACGCCCTCGCCACGCACCAGCTGAAGTGGACCGACGCCTCGGTGGTGAAGGCGCTGACCACGCTCGGCGAGCTGTTCAAGGACAAGCAGCTGATCGCGGGCGGCCAGAAGGGCGCCCTGAACACCGACTTCCCGGGCTCCGTGGAGAAGGTGTTCGGCCCGAAGCCCGAGGCCGGCATGGTCTACGAGGGCGACTTCGTCGCGGGCGTCGCCAAGGACCAGTTCGGCCGGAAGATCGGCGAGGACGCGAACTTCTTCCCGTTCCCGGCGGTCGGCGGCGGCAAGCCGCCCGTCGTCAGCGGCGGTGACGCGGCCGTCGTCCTGAAGGACGGCAAGAGCCAGAAGGCCGGCATGGCCCTGCTGGAGTACCTGGCCACCCCCGAGGCCGCCGCCGTGTGGGCCGAGGCCGGCGGCTTCCTGTCCCCGAACAAGAACGTCGACCTCGCCTCCTACGGCGACGACGTCACCCGCGAGACCGCCAAGTCGCTGGTCGCCGCCGGTGACTCGGTCCGCTTCGACATGTCCGACCAGGCCCCGGCGGCCTTCGGCGGCACCAAGGGCGCCGGCGAGTGGAAGCTCCTCCAGGACTTCCTGCGCGACCCGTCCGACCCGAAGGGCACCGCCGCGAAGCTGGAGGCCGCGGCGGCCAAGGCCTACGAGGGCCAGGGCTGATCCGTCATGACCGCGACCCTCGTCAACGAGGCGGGGCCCCGGCCGCCCGCCGCGAGCCCCGGCGCGACCCGCGCCCGGCGCTCGCGGCGGCGCGCCCGCGTCATCGCCGTGCTCTTCGTCCTGCCCGCGCTGCTCCTGCTGGGCGCCCTGGTCGTCTACCCGGTGCTGTTCTCCGTCGGCCGCAGCTTCTTCGACGCCTCCGGCACCCGCTTCGTCGGCGGCGACAACTACAGCGAGATGTTCCGGGACCCGGCCACCCTCAAGGCCATCCGCAACACCACCATCTGGGTCGTGGTGGCCCCGGCCCTGCTCACCGGCCTCGGCCTCATCCTGGCCGTGCTGGTGGAGAAGGTCCGCTGGGCGACCGCGTTCAAGCTGCTGCTGTTCATGCCGATGGCCGTGTCCTTCCTCGCCGCCGGCATCATCTTCCGGCTCGCCTACGACGAGGACCCGGACAAGGGCGTCCTCAACGCCGCCGCGGTCTCCGTGCACGACATGTTCCAGGACACCTCGGCCTACCCGACGGCCCGCGCCCGCGACGGGCAGGGCCTGACCAAGGCGGCCGACGGCTCCTACCGCACGACCGACACCGTCGCGCCCGGGAAGAGCGTTCCGCTGGGCCTGGTCGGCGTCCTGCCCGCCGACCTTCCGGACGGCGCCGGACCGGCGTACGAGGCCGCGCGGCGCACGGCCGGCGCCGGTGAGCTGACCGGGGTCGTCTACCTGGACTTCACCCCCGGCGGGGGCGGGGAACAGGGCGTCGTCGACCGGCGCGAGAGCGGACTGCCCGGGATGAAGGTCGAGGCGGTGCGCGCGGGGGAGACCGTCGCCACCACGACCACGGCGTCCGACGGCTCCTTCCGCTTCGAGGACCTCGACGACGGCTCGTACACGGTGCGGCTGCCGTCGTCGAACTTCGCCGCCCCCTACGAGGGCATCTCCTGGCTCGGTCCCACGCTCGTCACCCCGGCGATCATCGGGGCGTACCTGTGGATCTGGACCGGGTTCGCGATGGTCCTGATCGGCGCGGGCCTGTCCGCGCTGCCCCGGGACTCGCTGGAGGCGGCCCGGATGGACGGCGCCAACGAGTGGCAGATCTTCCGCCGGATCACCGTGCCGCTGCTCGCCCCGGTCCTCACCGTCGTCTTCATCACCCTCGTCATCAACGTGATGAAGGTCTTCGACCTCGTCTACATCATCGCGCCCGGCCCGGTGCAGGAGGACGCGACCGTGCTCGCGACGCAGATGTGGCTGGTGTCGTTCGGCGGCGGCAACAACCAGGGCCTCGGCAGCGCCCTCGGCGTGCTGCTCCTGCTGCTGGTCATCCCCGCCATGGTCTTCAACGTCCGCCGCTTCAAGAGGAGTCAGCGATGAACGCGGTCAGGCGCGGCCTGGGCAACTCGCTCGTGCAGGCCTTCCTCGTGGTGATCGGCCTGGTCTGGCTGACCCCGCTCGCCGGGCTGTTCCTGTCGTCGATGCGGTCCGCCGAGGACACCGCGACCGGCGGCTGGTGGACGGTCTTCACCAGCCCCGGACAGCTGTCCTTCGACAACTACTCGGCCCTGCTCGCCAACTCCGGGATCACCCAGGCGTTCTGGAACACGGTCCTGATCTCGGTGCCGACGACCGTGCTGGTGGTGGTGCTCGCCGCCCTCGCCGGGTACGCCTTCGCCTGGCTGGACTTCCCGGGCCGCGAGGCGATCTTCCTGCTCGTCGTGGCGCTGCTCGTGGTCCCGGTGCAGATCGGCCTGCTCCCGGTCGCCAAACTCTTCGGCCAGCTCGGCCTGTTCGGCACGATCCCGGGCGTCGTCCTCTTCCACGTCGCCTACGGTCTGCCGTTCGCGGTGTTCCTGCTGCGGAACTACTTCGCCGAGATGCCCAAGGAGATGCTGGAGGCCGCCCGTATGGACGGCGGCAGCGAGTGGCGGATCTTCACCCGCCTGGTGCTGCCGGTCGGCCGCCCGGCGATCGCCTCCCTGGCCATTTTCCAGTTCCTGTGGGTCTGGAACGACATGCTGGTGGCCCTGCTCTTCGCCGACAGCTCCTCCCAGCCGCTGACCGTGGAACTCCAGTCCCAGATCCGCCAGTTCGGCAGCAACATCGACGTCCTGGCCCCGGGCGCGTTCCTGTCCCTGGTGGTCCCGGTGGTGGTCTTCTTCGCCTTCCAGCGGCACTTCGTGCAGGGGGTGATGGCGGGCTCGGTGAAGTAGCCGGTCCCCCATACGAGTTCGGGCCCCGCTTCTCAGGAAGCGGGGCCCGAACTCGTATCAGAGACCGGTCAGGGAATCGCCGGCGGATACAACGACCGCGGCAACTGCGCGGCGGCCGCCGCGTCCAGGAGCCACAGGGTGCGGGAGCGGCCGCGGGCGCCCGCCGCCGGGGCCTGGATCTCGCCCGCGCCCGAGAGGGCGATCGCCGCCGCCTCGGCCTTGTCCTCGCCGGCCGCCAGGAGCCACACCTCGCGCGCCGCGCGGATCGCGGGGAGCGTGAGGGTGATGCGGGTCGGCGGGGGCTTGGGGGCGCCGTGGACGCCGACGACCGTACGCTCCGTCTCCCGTACCGCGGGCAGTTCCGGGAACAGGGAGGCGACGTGCGTGTCGGGGCCCACGCCCAGCATCAGGACGTCGAACGTGGGCACCGAGCCGTGGTTCTCGGGGCCCGCGGCCCGCGCCAGCTCCTCCGCGTAGGCGGCGGCAGCCGCCTCCACGTCCGAGCCGAACGGTCCGTCCGAGGCGGGCATGGCGTGCACCCGCTTCGGGTCCAGGGGCACCGAGTCCAGCAGGGCCTCACGGGCCTGCGTGACATTGCGCTCCGGGTCACCCTCGGGCAGGAACCGCTCGTCGCCCCACCACAGGTCCAGGCGGCCCCAGTCGACGGCGTCCCGGGCGGGCGCCGCCGCCAGCGCGGCCAGCAGGCCGTTGCCGTTGCGGCCGCCGGTGAGGACCACGGACGCCGAGCCCCGGGAGGCCTGGGCGTCCACGATCTTCGTGATCAGCCGGGCCGCCGCGGCCTGGGCCATCAGTTCCTTGTCGCGGTGCACGACCAGCTGCGGGGTGTTCACTTGGCCGCCGCCTTCTTCACCGGTTCCCCCGCCGTCGCTTCCTTCGCCGGGGCTTTTGCGGCGTCTTCGACAGGAGTCTCGGCCGCTTCTCCTTTGGCCGGCTCGTCCTGCGCCGCCTTCCCCGTCTCCGTGGGCCGGGCGGGCGCGGACGCGTGGAGCTTCTCCACGCCGAAGCGCAGCGCCGACGCGTAGGTGTCGTCCGGGTCCAGCCGGCGCAGCTCCTCCGCGATCAGCTCGGACGTCTCCCGCCGCTTCAGCGCCACCGCCCGGTCCGGCTGCCCCTCGATGGACAGCGTCGCCAGCGAGCCGTCGGCCCGGTCGAGGACGATCGGGCCGCAGTCGGTGTCCAGCCGTACCGCCGTCAGACCGGGGCCCGACGACAGGGACCGCTGCACGGGGACGTCCAGCCGGTCCGCGAGCCACATCGCCAGCAGCTCACAGCTCGGGTTGAACTCCTCGCCCTCCACCTCGACGGCCTTCACCTCGCAGACCACCTGGTCCAGGGCCGCCGCCAGCATCGAGCGCCACGGCGTGATCCGGGTCCAGGACAGGTCGGTGTCGCCCGGCGTGTACGTCCCGGCGCGCGCCGACAGCTCCCGCACCGGCTGCTCCGCTGCGTAGGTGTCGGTGACCCGGCGCTGGGCGAGCGCGCCCAGCGGGTCGTTCGCCGGGTCGATGGGCGCGTTCACCGGCCACCAGACGACCACGGGGGCGTCCGGCAGCAGCAGGGGCAGGACGACGGACTGGGCGTGCTCGGACACCTCGCCGTAGAGGCGAAGCACCACCGTCTCGCCCGTGCCCGCGTCGGCGCCGACCCGCACCTCGGCGTCCAGCCGGGACTGCGTGCGGTCCCGGGGCGAGCGCGAGACACGCTTGATCACCAGCAGGGTGCGCGAGGGGTGCTCGCGCGAGGCGTCGCCGGCGGCCTTGAGGGCGTCGTAGGCGTTCTCCTCGTCCGTGACGATGACCAGCGTCAGCACCATGCCGACGGCCGGCGTGCCGATGGCCCGCCGCGCCTTCACCAGCGCCTTGTTGATCTTGCTGGCCGTGGTGTCCGTGAGGTCTATCTTCATGGCCGGCGCCAGCTCCGTCCCTCTCGTGCGAGCATTTCGTCCGCCTCGACGGGACCCCAGGTGCCCGCCGGGTACTGGGCGGGCCTGCCGTGCCGGTCCCAGTACTCCTCGATCGGGTCGAGGATCTTCCAGGACAGCTCGACCTCCTCGGTGCGCGGGAAGAGGTTCGAGTCGCCGAGCAGGACGTCGAGGATCAGCCGCTCGTACGCCTCGGGCGAGGACTCCGTGAAGGACTCGCCGTACGCGAAGTCCATCGACACGTCCCGGATCTCCATGGAGGTTCCGGGCACCTTGGAGCCGAAGCGGACGGTGACGCCCTCGTCGGGCTGGACGCGGATGACGATCGCGTTCTGGCCCAGCTCCTCGGTGGCCGTGGAGTCGAAGGGGGAGTGCGGGGCCCGCTGGAAGACGACCGCGATCTCCGTGACGCGCCGGCCGAGCCGCTTGCCGGTGCGCAGGTAGAAGGGGACGCCCGCCCAGCGGCGGTTGTCGACCGACAGCTTCACCGCGGCGTACGTGTCGGTCTTGGAGTTGGGGTCGATGCCCTCCTCCTGGAGGTACCCGACCGCCTTCTCGCCGCCCTGCCAGCCCTCGGCGTACTGCGCGAACACCGTGTCGCGGCCGAGGTCCTTCGGCAGCCGGACGGCGCCGAGCACCTTGGTCTTCTCGGCGGCCAGCGCGTCCGCGTCGAAGGAGGCCGGCTCCTCCATGGCCGTGAGGGCCATGAGCTGGAGCAGGTGGTTCTGGATGACGTCGCGGGCGGCGCCGATGCCGTCGTAGTAGCCGGCGCGGCCGCCGATGCCGATGTCCTCGGCCATGGTGATCTGCACATGGTCCACGAAGGACCGGTTCCAGATCGGCTCGAACATCGTGTTGGCGAACCGGAGCGCCAGGATGTTCTGGACGGTCTCCTTGCCCAGGTAGTGGTCGATGCGGAAGACCTGGTCCGGGGCGAAGACCTCGTGGACGACCTTGTTCAGCTCCTCGGCGGAGGCCAGGTCGTGTCCGAACGGCTTCTCGATGACCGCGCGGCGCCAGGAGCCGCCCGTCTGGTCGGCGAGCCCGTGCTTCTTCAGCTGCTGGATGACCACCGGGAAGGAGCGCGGCGGCACCGACAGATAGAAGGCGAAGTTGCCGCCCGTGCCCTGGGCCTTGTCCAGCTCCTCGATGGTGGCGCGCAGCCGCTCGAAGGCGTCGTCGTCGTCGAAGGTGCCCTGCACGAAGCGCATGCCCTGGATGAGCTGCTGCCAGACCTCCTCGCGGAAGGGGGTGCGGGCATGGGCCTTGACCGCGTCGTGGACCTCCTGGGCGAAGTCCTCGTTCGCCCACTCACGGCGGGCGAAGCCGACCAGCGAGAAGCCCGGCGGCAGCAGGCCCCGGTTCGCGAGGTCGTACACAGCGGGCATCAGCTTTTTACGTGACAAATCGCCCGTAACGCCGAAGATCACCAGGCCCGACGGCCCCGCGATACGCGGGAGCCGTCGGTCGGCGGCGTCACGAAGCGGGTTCGCTTCCGTGACGTTGAAGGGTGGCAAAGGGATCAGCCCTCCGAGGGGGCGAGGCGCTCCAGCTCCGCCTCGGTCGACTTGAGCAGGTCGTTCCAGGACGCCTCGAACTTCTCGACGCCCTCTTCCTCCAGCAGCTGCACGACCTCGTCGTACGAGATACCGAGCCGCTCGACGGCGTCGAGGTCGGCGCGGGCCTGCTCGTAGGTGCCGGCGATGGTGTTGCCGGTGATCTCGCCCTTCTCCTCCACCGCGTGCAGGGTGGCCTCGGGCATGGTGTTGACCGTGTTCGGCGCCACCAGCTCGTCGACGTACAGGGTCGGCTTGTAGGCCGGGTCCTTCACACCGGTCGAGGCCCACAGCGGACGCTGCTTGCGGGCGCCCGCCTTCTCCAGCGCGTTCCAGCGGTCGGAGGAGAAGACCTCCTCGTACGCCTGGTAGGCGAGCCGGGCGTTGGCGATGGCGGCCTTGCCGCGCAGGGCCTTGGCCTCGTCGGTGCCGAGCGCGTCGAGACGCTTGTCGATCTCGCTGTCCACGCGGGACACGAAGAACGACGCCACCGAACGGATCTGCGAGAGGTCCAGGCCCTTGGCCTTCGCCTTCTCCAGACCGGCGAGGTAGGCGTCCATGACCTCGCGGTAGCGCTCCAGCGAGAAGATCAGCGTGACGTTGACGCTGATGCCGAGGCCGATGACCTCGGTGATCGCGGGGATGCCGGCGCGGGTGGCCGGGATCTTGATGAGCGTGTTCGGGCGGTCCACCAGCCAGGCCAGCTGCTTGGCCTCGGCGACGGTCGCGTGCGTGTTGTGCGCGAGACGCGGGTCGACCTCGATGGAGACCCGGCCGTCCTGGCCGTCCGTGGCGTCGTAGACCGGGCGCAGGATGTCGGCCGCGTCCCGGACGTCCGCCGTGGTGATCATGCGGATGGCCTCTTCGACCGTGACCTTGCGGGCCGCGAGGTCGGAGAGCTGCTGGTCGTAGCCGTGGCCCTCGCTGATGGCCTTCTGGAAGATCGTCGGGTTGGTGGTGACACCGACGACGTGCTGCTGGTCGATCAGCTCGGCCAGGTTGCCGGACGTGATGCGCTGGCGTGACAGGTCGTCCAGCCAGATCGCGACGCCTTCCTCGGAGAGGCGCTTCAGTGCGTCTGTCATGGAAAATCAAACTCCTACGTTGCGTATGTGAGCGTCAGCGCCGGGCCGCGGCGAGGGATTCCCGCGCGACGGCCGCCACGTTCTCGGCGGTGAAGCCGTACTCCCGGAAAAGGACCTTGCCGTCGGCGGAAGCGCCGAAGTGCTCCAGCGACACGATGCGGCCCGCGTCGCCGACGTACTTGTGCCAGGTCAGACCGATCCCGGCCTCGACCGCGACACGCGCCCTCACGGACGGCGGCAGGACGCTGTCCCGGTACCCCTGGTCCTGCTCCTCGAACCACTCCACGGACGGCATGGACACGACGCGCGTCGGCACCCCGTCGGCCTGGAGCCGCTCGCGCGCCTCGACCGCCACGTGCACCTCGGAACCGGTGGCGATCAGGACGACCTCCGGCTCTGTGCTCTGCCCGGAGGGCCCTTCCGCCTCGAACATCACGTAGCCGCCGCGGACCGTGTCCTCGTTGGCCTCGTACGTCGGCACACCCTGACGGGTGAGCGCCAGACCGTGCGGGGCGCCCTTGCCGTACTCCTTGGTCCAGCGCCGCAGGATCTCGCGCCAGGCGATCGCGGTCTCGTTGGCGTCCGCCGGGCGGACGATGTTCAGACCGGGGATGGCGCGCAGCGCGGCCAGGTGCTCGACCGGCTGGTGCGTCGGGCCGTCCTCGCCGAGGCCGATGGAGTCGTGCGTCCACACGTACGTCACCGGCAGGTGCATGAGGGCCGACAGCCGCACCGCGTTGCGCATGTAGTCGGAGAACACCAGGAAGGTGCCGCCGTAGATGCGGGTGTTGCCGTGCAGCGCGATGCCGTTCATCTCCGCGGCCATGGAGTGCTCGCGGATGCCGAAGTGGATCGTGCGGCCGTACGGGCTGGCCTCCGGCAGCGGGTTGCCCTCGGGCAGGAACGACGACGTCTTGTCGATCGTCGTGTTGTTCGAGCCCGCCAGGTCGGCCGAGCCGCCCCACAGCTCCGGGATGACCGCGCCGAGCGCCTGCAGCACCTTGCCGGACGCAGCGCGCGTCGCCACACCCTTGCCGGGCTCGAAGACCGGGACCTTGTCCTCCCAGCCGGTGGGCAGCGCGCCCTTGGCGATGCGGTCGTACTCGGCGGCGCGCTCGGGGTTGTTGTCCCGCCACTGCTGGAAGGACTTCTCCCACACGGCACGGGCCGCCTGCCCGCGCTCCAGGGCACCGCGGGTGTGCGCGAGGACCTCGTCGGAGACCTCGAAGGTCTTCTCCGGGTCGAAGCCGAGGACCCGCTTGGTGGCCGCGACCTCGTCGTCACCGAGCGCCGAGCCGTGCGCGGCCTCGGTGTTCTGCGCGTTCGGGGCCGGCCAGGCGATGATCGAGCGCATCGCGATGAACGACGGGCGGTCGGTGACGTTCTTGGCCTCCTGGATCGCGTCGTAGATCGCGTTCGGGTCCAGGTCGCCGTCCGGCTTGGGGGCGACGCGCTGCACGTGCCAGCCGTACGCCTCGTAGCGCTTGACCGTGTCCTCGGAGACGGCCGTCTCGGTGTCGCCCTCGATCGAGATGTGGTTGTCGTCCCACAGCAGGATCAGATTGCCCAGCTTCTGGTGCCCGGCCATCGAGGACGCCTCGGCGGAGATGCCCTCCTGCAGACAGCCGTCACCGGCGATGCAGTAGATGAAGTGGTCGAACGGGGAGGTGCCCGCGGCGGCCTCCGGGTCGAACAGACCGCGCTCGTAGCGGGCGGCCATGGCCATGCCGACGGCGTTGGCGACACCCTGGCCCAGCGGGCCGGTCGTCGTCTCCACACCCGTGGTGTGGCCGTACTCCGGGTGGCCGGGAGTCTTCGAGCCCCACGTCCGGAACGCCTTGAGGTCGTCCAGCTCCAGGCCGAAGCCGGCCAGGTAGAGCTGGGTGTAGAGGGTCAGGGACGAGTGGCCGGCGGACAGCACGAAGCGGTCCCGCCCGACCCAGTCGGCGTCCGAAGGGTCGTGCCGCATCACCTTCTGGAAGAGGGTGTAGGCGGCGGGCGCCAGGCTCATCGCCGTACCAGGATGGCCGTTACCGACCTTCTGTACGGCATCTGCGGCCAGGACGCGGGCGGTGTCCACCGCCCGCTGGTCCAGCTCGGTCCACTCGAGGTCTGTGGTGGTCGGCTTGGTGCTCACCCTGGGTCAGGGCTCCTCTCCACATGTCGGTTGCCGGCGTCACGGGCACGCGCCCACCGGCTGCCGGCGTACTCGGCGTCGGCCGGCCGTTGTCGAGCCTACCCCCGGAAGTACGTGCGTTTTTTCGACTCATCCCAGACTGCCGGGAGACTTCGGGATGTGCCTGTCGGCCGCGTCGTTCCGGGGCTCGGCACATGAATACGCACCCTGTCATCCGAGCGCTCAATCGAGCCATCGCGCGCCCTTCGGACCACGCCCCCAACACGACCCGACCCCCGCGACGGTCCGGGTCTGGGCAACGTCTACAGTGGCGTGGTACGCGCGAGCCTTTACCGGGACTTCACACGGTCGGGCTTGCTGGGATGTCTCTGTCAGGGGTGTGCGTGACGGCCGTTGAATCCCGTCCAGCGGGGATTGTCGGGACGAGCCAGAGCCCGAGCCGACGGCCGATCGGGGCCCGGGTCGCGGCGTTCGTGGCGCTGACCAAGCCGCGGATCATCGAGCTGCTGCTCATCACCACCGTTCCGGTGATGTTCCTGGCCGAGCGGGGCGTTCCCGACCTCGGACTGGTGCTCCTCACCTGTGTGGGCGGTTACCTCAGCGCGGGCGGCGCAAACGCGCTCAACATGTACATCGACCGCGACATCGACGCCCTGATGGACCGCACCTCCCAGCGCCCCCTGGTCACCGGGATGGTCAGCCCGCGCGAGTGCCTGGCCTTCGGCATCACCCTCGCGGTCGTGTCGACGCTGCTCTTCGGCCTCACCGTCAACTGGCTGTCGGCGTGGCTGTCACTCGGAGCGCTCCTCTTCTACGTCGTCGTCTACACGATGCTGCTCAAGCGCCGTACCTCGCAGAACATCGTCTGGGGTGGCATCGCGGGCTGCATGCCGGTGCTGATCGGCTGGTCCGCCGTCACGAACTCGCTGTCCTGGGCGCCGCTGATCCTCTTCATGGTGATCTTCTTCTGGACGCCGCCGCACTACTGGCCGCTGTCCATGAAGGTGAAGGAGGACTACGCGCGCGTGGGCGTGCCGATGCTCCCCGTCATGGCCTCCAACAAGGTCGTCGCCAAGCAGATCGTCCTCTACAGCTGGGTGATGGTCGCGGTCTCGCTGCTGCTGACGCCGCTCGGCTACACGGGCTGGTTCTACACCGCGGTCGCGCTCGCTGCGGGCGGCTGGTGGCTGTGGGAGGCGCACGCGCTGCAGAACCGTGCGAAGGCCGAGGTGACCGGCGCGAAGCTCAAGGAGATGCGCCTGTTCCACTGGTCGATCACCTATGTCTCGCTGCTCTTCGTGGCCGTCGCGGTCGACCCCTTCCTGCGCTGACACGCCGGGATCTCCGCCGCTGACACGCTGAGGCGCGGGTCACGCACCCCTCCCGTCGCCAAGCGATCTACTGATCGGTAGCATCCTGACCATGGCAGACGACACGCAGCAGGCCGACGACCGCAAGGTGACCCGCCTCGCCCACCGGATCAACGCCTTCGCCACGTCCCACGGCGGTGCCGAGGCCCAGATCGCGTACATCGGCGAGCGCGGCGCCCGTATCGTCCTCGTGGGCGAGGACGGCGGCTGGGGCGACCTGGTGGCCCCCACGTTCGAGACCGCCGAGAAGGCCGTCGAGAAGGCCGGGATCACCCGTCACGAGACCTTCGACGGCGAGCTCGCGGCAAAGGTGCAGACCGGCCCGTACGAGTGGAAGCGGATGGCCGGCATCCAGATCGGCGGCTGAGAGCCCGCCCGTCTCTCCCCAACACCTCGGCGCGGGTTCACCCGTTAGGACGTGTGGAGCACGCCACGTCCAAGCCACGGGGAGCCCGGATGATCGACACGCCGTCCCTCGTGGACCAGTACTGCCACGGCGTACTGAGAGCGGAACTGGGCCTCGGCACCTTCGAGGCCCAGCTCGCCCGCACCGAGGGACCGCCGGCCCCCGGCACCACGCTCTTCGACACCCAGACAGGCTTCGCCGTACGGCGCTGGTGCCCCCCGCTCCTCGGCCTGGAGCCGCACTGCCCGCCCGCCCGCTATCTGGCCCGGCGCCGCGAACTCGGCGTCTGGGAGGCCGGCCGGCGGCTGCTGCGGGGCAGTGGCATCACCACCTATCTGGTCGACACCGGGCTGCCCGGCGACCTCACCGGCCCCCCGGAGATGGCCTCCGCCGCCTCCGCCGAGGCCCATGAGATCGTCCGCCTCGAACTCCTCGCCGAACAGGTCGCCGACACCTCCGGCACCGTCGAGTCCTTCCTCGCCAACCTCGCCGAGTCGGTGCACGCCGCCGCCGCGCACGCCGTCGCCTTCACCTCGGTCGCCGGTGTACGCCACGGCCTGGCGCTGGCCCCCGAGCCGCCGGGGCCGGGGGAGGTGCGGGGCGCGGCCGGGCGCTGGCTCGCCGACCGCGGCGTCGGCGGCGAGCTGACCGACCCGGTGCTGCTACGGCATCTGCTGTGGATCGCGGTGGCCTCCGGGCGGCCCCTCCAGCTGCACGCCGGGCTGGGCCAGCCGGGCCTGCGCATCGACCGCACCGACCCGGTCCTGCTCACCGACTTCGTCCGCGCCACCGCCGGCCTCGGCACCGACCTGGTCCTGCTGCACGGCTACCCGTACCACCGGCACGCCGCCCATCTCGCCGGTGTCTTCCCGCACGTCTACGCCGACTCCGGCGCCGCCCTGGTGCGCACCGGCGCCCGCGCGGCCACGATCCTCGCCGAGATCCTGGAGCTGGCCCCCTTCGGCAAGATCCTCTTCTCCAGCGGCGCCCAGGGCCTGCCCGAGCTGCACGTCGTCGGGGCACAGCTGTTCCGCGAGTCCCTCGCCCGGGTGCTCGGCGCCTGGGTCGCCGAGGGCGCATGGTCCCCGGCGGACGCGCAGCGTGTGGCGGAGATGGTGTCGTCGGGGAACGCCCGGCGGGTCTACGGCCTCCAGTGAGCGGGCTGTACGGTCCGGACGCCCCCGACCAGACTGACGGGATGCCGACCCCGACCGACGCCCTGCTCGACCGTTTTCTGACCGCCCTCGGACCGCTGGAGCCCGTCGCCGTCTGGGCGCACGGCTCGCTGGCCGGTGGCGACTACCAGGAGGGCCGCAGCGATCTGGACCTGATCGCCGTCCTGCCCGGCCCGCTCGCCCCGCGCACCCTTTGGCGCCTCGCGACGCTGCACGCCCGGCTGCGGACCGCCCCCCTCGCCCCGCTGCTGCACTGCTCGTACCTCACGCCGCAGACCCTGGACGATCCGGCGAGGCGCCATCTGACCTGGGCGCACGAGGAGCTGTTCCGGCGGCCGGTCACCCCGGTGACCTGGCGGGAGCTGCATGTCTTCGGGCGCGTGCTGCACGGCGAGGCGCCCGCCGCCCTGCTGCCCCCGGTGCCGGACCACGGGCTCGCCGCGTTCGTCGTCGCCGACCAGCGGGACTTCTGGCGGCCCGCCCTGGCGGACGAGCGGCGGTGGACCCGGGACGTCTGGGTCGACCTGGGCCTGATCACGTTCGCGCGGGCGAGCGTCACCGCGCGCGAGGGACGGCTGATCTCCAAACGGGAGGCGCTGGAGCTGCTGCCCGGGCTGGGGGCGCCGGCCGAGGTCGTCGCGGACGTCCACGGCCGGCGCTACGGCACGGCCGCGCCGGCGTCCGGCGTGTGGGCGGAGCGCAGGGCCGCGCTGACGCGGGCCTACCTGGGGCCGGCGATCGACGCGCTGGTGGCGTCGTACGGCTGAGCGGGCAGGTCGGGGACGGAGGTCTCCGGCCGCTCGCGCAGCGCCAGCAGCACCCGCAGCACCGCGATCCACACCAGGGCGGAGCCCAGCATGTGCAGGCCGACCAGCACCTCGGGCAGGTCCGTGAAGTACTGGACGTAGCCGATGACGCCCTGCGCGAGGAGGACCAGGAACAGGTCGCGGGTGCGGTCCAGCGGGCTCTTCGGGGCGTCGACGGCCTTGAGGACGAACCAGAGCGCGAAGGTCAGCGTCACCACGATCCAGGCCAGCACGGCGTGCAGCTTGGTCACGGTCTCCCAGTCGACCGGCATCCGCGCGACCTCGCTGGAGTCGCCCGCGTGCGGCCCGGCGCCGGTGACCACGGTGCCCGCCAGGATCAGCAGCACCGACGCGGCCACCAGGAACCACACGAGCTGCTGGATGGCCCTGCCGACCAGCGGACGCGGGGTCGCGTCCCCCTCACGGGTGCGCTGCCACATCACCGCGGCGACCGCGATGAGCGCCGACGACGCCACGAAGTGGGCCGCGACGGTGTACGGGTTCAGGCCGACGAGCACGACGATGCCGCCGAGCACGGCGTTGCTCATCACGATCCAGAACTGGGCCCAGCCCAGCCGGGTCAGGCCCCGCCGGTACGGCTTCGTCGAGCGGGCGGCGATGATCGCCCAGCCGACCGCCGCGCACAGCACGTACGTCAGCATGCGGTTGCCGAACTCGATCGCGCCGTGCAGGCCCATCTCGCGGGTGTTGGTGAGCGAGTCGTCCGTGCACTTCGGCCAGGTCGGGCAGCCGAGCCCGGAACCGGTGAGCCGGACGGCCCCGCCGGTGACCACGATGATCACCGACATCACGAGCGCGGCGAGCGCCGCGCGCCGGACGGTCCTCGGATCCGGGGTCCAGCGGGCGGCGATGAAGGCGAGCGGGTTGCGCACGGCGGCCTGGGCGTCGGCGCGGGTCAGGTTCTGCACGCGCACCATCGTAGGCCGCCGCTTGTGCACGCTTTCACGAGGGGGGGCGCCCGGCGGGGGCCGCGCGCTACTCCCAGCGGAAGAACCGGCCGGCCGCGGCGAGGCCCACGACCGCCCACACGGCCAGGATCCCCGCGTCGCCCCAGGGCATCGCGGAGCCGTGCTGGAGCACGTCCCGCAGCCCGTCGGAGAGCGCGGAGACGGGCAGCAGGGAGAGGACGTCCTGGGCCGCGTCGGGGAACTTGTCCAGCGGCACGATCACCCCGCCGCCGACCAGCAGGAGCAGGAACACCAGGTTGGCCGCGGCCAGCGTGGCCTCCGCCTTGAGCGTTCCGGCCATCAGCAGACCGAGCCCGGAGAACGCGGCCGTTCCGAGAACCAGCAGCAGGAGCACGGCGGCCGGGTTGCCGTGCGGCGACCAGCCGAGCGCGAAGGCGATCAGGGTCAGCAGGACGATCTGCAGCACCTCGGTGACCAGCACCGACACCGTCTTCGCCGTCATCAGGCCCCAGCGGGGCAGCGGTGAGGACGCCAGCCGCTTCAGCACGCCGTACCGGCGCTCGAAGCCCGTGGCGATGGCCTGCCCGGTGAACGCCGTCGACATGACGGCGAGCGCCAGAATGCCGGGGGCGAGGAAGTCGACGGCCTTCCCCTCGCCCGTGTCGACGATGTCGACGGAGCTGAAGAGGACCAGCAGCAGGGTGGGGATCACCACGGTGAGCAGCAGTTGCTCGCCGTTGCGCAGGAGCATCTTGGTCTCCAGCGCCGCCTGGGCCGCGATCATGCGGGGGAGCGGGGCCGCGCCCGGCTTCGGGGCGTACGTCCCGGTGCTCGTCGTGGTCATGAGCGCAGCTCCTTGCCGGTCAGCTCCAGGAAGACGTCCTCCAGGGTGTGCCGTTCGACCGAGATCCGGTCGGGCATCACGCCGTGCTGCGCGCACCAGGACGTCACCGTGGCGAGCAGTTGCGGGTCGACCTTGCCGCCGACCCGGTAGGAGCCGGGCGTCAGCTCGGCGGCCGTGCAGTCGGCGGGCAGCGCCTTGAGCAGGGAGCCCACGTCGAGGCCGGGGCGGCCGGTGAAGCGCAGGGTGTTCTCGGCGCCGCCCCGGCACAGCTCCTCCGGGGAGCCCTGGGCGATGACCCGGCCCGCGTCGATGATGGCGACGTCGTCGGCGAGCTGTTCGGCTTCGTCCATGTAGTGCGTGGTGAGGATCACCGAGACGCCGTCGGCGCGCAGGTCCCGGACCAGGTCCCAGGTGGCGCGGCGGGCCTGCGGGTCGAGTCCGGCGGTCGGCTCGTCGAGGAAGACCAGCTCGGGCCGTCCGACGACGGCCATGGCGAGCGCGAGCCGCTGCTGCTGGCCGCCGGACAGCCGGCGGTAGGAGGTCCGGCCGCAGCTCCCGAGCCCCAGCCGCTCGATCAGCGCGTCCACGTCCAGCGGGTGCGCGTGCAGCTTGGCGACATGGCGCAGCATCTCGTCCGCGCGGGCGCCCGAGTAGACGCCGCCGGACTGGAGCATCACGCCGATCCGGGGCCGCAGCGCGGCGGACTCGCGCACCGGGTCGAGGCCGAGGACACGCACCGTGCCGGAGTCAGGTCTGCGGTAGCCCTCGCAGGTCTCGACCGTCGTGGTCTTGCCCGCGCCGTTCGGTCCGAGCACGGCCGTGACGCCCGCCCGGGCCACCAGGTCGAGACCGTCCACCGCGGTTTTCCCGCCGTACCGCTTCACCAGGGCGTGGACCTGGACCACGGGCTCGTTTCGCATGGCTCAAGAGTCTAGGGAGAGCGCGGGTCCCCCGAACGGCCGGGTGCGCATCTCCCCGTCCGGCGGCCTCACAGCTCCACGGCGCGGGGCCGGTGCGTCTCCAGCCACGGCACCGCGTACGCCACGGCGTCGGCCAGCGGGAACAGGCGCGCGTCGGCCCCGCCGACCCTTCCGCGCAGGACCGGGCGGTCCCGTTCGAAGTCGTGCCCCAGCTCGTCGAAACGCTCCGAGGTGATCGACACCTCGGTGACCACCTCCCACCCCTCGGGCCCCGGCCGTCCCACGCGCACCAGCGGGGAGGGGATCCGGTACTCGGCCAGGTGGAAGGCGGTGCAGGTGTCGTAACCGGCGCCGAGCAGCAGTACGCGCGCGTGCAGCGCCTCCAGCCGGGCCAGCGGGCTGCGCTCGCCGAGCCGGCAGTCCGTCGCGTGCCCGTCGGTGATCTCCCGCGCGCGGGTGCCGAGGGCGGCGAACGAGGTCTGGGGGTGGGCGCTGCGGGTGGCGCCGGGCCAGGTCCGCACGGTCTCCGGGACGACGCCCACGCCGCGTGAGGGCGTGATCCTGGGGTCGTAGCCGGGCATGGCCGCCCGGACGGTCTCCCACCACTCCTCGGGCACCGGCGGGTTCTGCCAGACGGCCGGGTCGGAGAGGTCGCCGGTCTGGGTCGGGACCACCAGGGTGCCGTCCGGGCCGAGGGCGTCCAGCAGGCCTTGAACCACCGCCACGGGGCCTCCGCAGACCCATCCGAGGGCGCGCAGCGAGGAGTGCACGAGGAGGGTGTCACCCTTCCGGACGCCGAGCTCGCACAGGTGGGCCGCGAGGGTGCCGCGGGTGACAAGAGGGCCGGTCGGAGGGGGTGTCGCCATGGTCCCGGAGTGTCCCCGACCAGGTCGCCGGACGCCACCGGTTTGATCGATCAAAGATCGTTTCTGCAGGTCACATTAGGTTTACCTAAGTGACGTAGGGCACCGTCATCGCGGACGGGGGCCGCTTGCCTGGGTTCGAGGAATTACGCAACAATGGCGTTGTGAAAAACGTCGGCGAGGCTCGGGAGACCCCCACGGGGTCCCCTCAGGAGGAACTCGCGACCGGGGAGCGCTCGACGCGCAACCGGGTCGCGCGATCCATCCTGGACCACGGGCCGTCGACCGTCGCCGAGCTGGCCGGCCGGCTGGGCCTCACCCAGGCCGCCGTGCGCAGGCATCTCGACGCGCTGGTCGCCGACGACGTCGTGGAGGCCCGGGAACAGCGGGTCTACGGCACGCGCACGCGCGGGCGCCCCGCCAAGGTCTTCGCGCTCACCGACTGCGGCCGCGACGCCTTCGACCAGTCCTACGACAAGCTCGCGGTGGACGCCCTGAAGTGGATCGCCGAGCGCGAGGGCGGAAGCGAGGCGGTCGCCGCCTTCGCCCGCGCCCGCACCGAGGCCCAGGCGCGCGCCTACCGCGAGGCCGTCGAGGCGGCCGCACCCGACGAGCGCACCGAGGCCCTCGCCAAGGCCCTCAGCGCCGACGGGTACGCTGCGGCGGCGCGCAGTGCGCCCCACCCGCAGCAGGGCGAGCAGCTCTGCCAGCACCACTGCCCGGTCGCCCATGTCGCGGAGCAGTTCCCGCAGCTGTGCGAGGCGGAGACGGAGATCTTCGCCGAGCTGCTCGGGACGCACGTCCAGCGACTGGCGACCATCGCGCACGGCGACGGCGTCTGCACGACGTTCATCCCCAGGATTTCCCACACCACTCACCACGCATCTGCAAGCACGGCCGGGAGGAACCCCGCATGACTCTCCCCACGGAGACTGCCCACCCTGAGCTCGAGGGCCTGGGCACGTACGAATACGGCTGGGCCGACTCCGACGAGGCCGGTGCCGCAGCGAAGCGCGGCCTGAACGAGGACGTCGTCCGCGACATCTCCGGCAAGAAGTCGGAGCCGGAGTGGATGACGAAGCTGCGCCTCAAGGGTCTGAAGCTCTTCGAGAAGAAGCCCATGCCGAACTGGGGCTCGGACCTGTCGGGCATCGACTTCGACAACATCAAGTACTTCGTGCGCTCCACGGAGAAGCAGGCGGCGTCCTGGGAGGAGCTCCCCGAGGACATCAAGAACACCTACGACAAGCTGGGCATCCCGGAGGCCGAGAAGCAGCGCCTCGTCGCCGGTGTCGCCGCCCAGTACGAGTCGGAGGTCGTCTACCACCAGATCCGCGAGGACCTGGAGGAGCAGGGCGTCATCTTCCTCGACACCGACACCGCCCTGAAGGAGCACCCGGAGCTCTTCAAGGAGTACTTCGGCACCGTCATCCCGGCCGGTGACAACAAGTTCGCCGCGCTGAACACCGCCGTGTGGTCGGGCGGCTCCTTCATCTACGTGCCGAAGGGCGTGCACGTCGAGATCCCGCTCCAGGCCTACTTCCGGATCAACACCGAGAACATGGGCCAGTTCGAGCGGACCCTGATCATCGTCGACGAGGGTGCCTACGTGCACTACGTCGAGGGCTGCACCGCCCCGATCTACAAGTCGGACTCGCTGCACTCCGCGGTCGTCGAGATCATCGTCAAGAAGAACGCCCGCTGCCGCTACACGACCATCCAGAACTGGTCGAACAACGTCTACAACCTGGTCACCAAGCGCGCCGTCGCCTACGAGGGCGCCACCATGGAGTGGATCGACGGCAACATCGGCTCCAAGGTGACCATGAAGTACCCGGCCGTCTACCTGATGGGCGAGCACGCCAAGGGCGAGACCCTGTCCATCGCCTTCGCGGGCGCGGGCCAGCACCAGGACGCCGGCGCCAAGATGGTCCACATGGCCCCGAACACGTCCTCCAACATCGTCTCCAAGTCGGTGGCGCGCGGCGGCGGCCGTACCTCCTACCGCGGTCTCATCGAGATCGGCGAGGGCGCCCCGGGTGCGAAGTCCAACGTGCTCTGTGACGCTCTGCTCGTCGACACGATCTCGCGGTCGGACACCTACCCGTACGTCGACGTCCGCGAGGACGACGTCTCCATGGGCCACGAGGCGACCGTCTCCAAGGTCTCCGAGGACCAGCTCTTCTACCTGATGAGCCGCGGTCTGAGCGAGGACGAGGCGATGGCCATGATCGTGCGCGGCTTCGTCGAGCCGATCGCCAAGGAGCTGCCGATGGAGTACGCCCTCGAGCTCAACCGGCTGATCGAGCTGCAGATGGAAGGCGCGGTCGGCTAGCACCCGCCCTCCGCTCCGGCAGCAGGCGGCCCGCCCCAGCGGCGGGCCGAAGATCGTAAACGTAGGAAGAGAGCAGACCGACAGCCATGGCTGAGGCCCAGAACATCCCGGTGGGCAGCACCACCGCCGGCTCGATCGCGGTGGCCGCGGAGTCGACCGTCGTCTCGCGCATGAGCGCGCCCCCGTCCTTCGACGTGGCGGACTTCCCCGTCCCGCACGGCCGCGAGGAGGAGTGGCGGTTCACCCCGCTGGAGCGCCTGCGCGGCCTGCACGACGGCACCGCCGTCGCGACCGGCGAAGGCGTGAAGGTCACCGTGACGGCGCCCGACGGCGTCGTCGTCGAGACCGTCGGCCGTGACGACGCCCGCCTCGGGAAGGCCGGCACCCCGGTGGACCGCGTCGCCGCCCAGGCGTACTCCGCCTTCGAGCAGGCCGGCGTGGTCACCGTCCCCAAGGAGACGGTCCTCACCGAGCCCATCCGCATCGCCGTGCACGGCGAGGGCGGGGTCCGCTACGGCCACCAGATCATCGAACTGGGCGCGTTCGCCGAGGCCGTCGTCGTCATCGACCACACCGGTGACGCCGTGCTCGCCGCCAACGTCGACTACGTCCTCGGTGACGGCGCCAAGCTGACCGTCGTCTCCGTCCAGGACTGGGACGACAAGGCCGTGCACGTCGCCCAGCACAACGCCCTCGTGGGCCGCGACGCCTCCTTCAAGTCGGTCGTCGTCACCTTCGGCGGCGACGTCGTCCGGCTGAACCCGCGCGTCGAGTACGCCGGCCCCGGCGGCGAGGCCGAGCTGTTCGGCCTGTACTTCACCGACGCCGGGCAGCACCAGGAGCACCGCCTCCTGGTCACCCACAACACCCCGCACTGCAAGTCCAACGTCGTCTACAAGGGCGCGCTGCAGGGCGAGGACGCGCACGCCGTCTGGATCGGCGACGTCCTCATCGAGGCCAAGGCCGAGGGCACCGACACCTACGAGATGAACCGCAACCTGGTTCTGACCGACGGCGCCCGTGTCGACTCCGTGCCGAACCTGGAGATCGAGACCGGTGAGATCGTCGGTGCCGGCCACGCCTCCGCGACCGGCCGCTTCGACGACGAGCAGCTGTTCTACCTGATGGCCCGCGGTATCCCGGAGCACGAGGCCCGCCGCCTCGTCGTCCGCGGCTTCTTCGCCGAGCTCGTCCAGCAGATCGGCGTCGACGACATCGAGGAGCGCCTGCTCGCCAAGATCGAGACGGAGCTGGAGGCGTCGGTCGGATGACTGACACACCGGCGTTCGTACGCGTCTGCGCCCTGAGCGAGCTGGAGGAGGACACCCCCAAGCGGGTGGAACTCGACGGCACGCCGGTCTCGGTCGTCCGTACCGAGGGAGAGGTGTTCGCCATCCACGACATCTGCTCCCACGCGAACGTCTCGCTCTCCGAGGGCGAGGTGGAGGACTGTCAGATCGAGTGCTGGCTGCACGGCTCCGCGTTCGACCTCCGCACCGGCAAGCCGTCCGGCCTTCCCGCGACGCGCCCTGTCCCCGTATACCCCGTAAAGATCGAAGGGGACGACGTGCTCGTCTCCCTCACCCAGGAGTCCTGAGGCACCCATGGCTACGCTTGAAATCCGAGACCTGCACGTCACCGTCGAGGTCGAGAACGGCACGAAGGAAATCCTCAAGGGTGTCGACCTCACCGTGAAGCAGGGCGAGACGCACGCCATCATGGGCCCCAACGGCTCGGGCAAGTCGACGCTCGCCTACTCCCTCGCGGGTCACCCGAAGTACACCATCACGTCCGGCTCCGTCACCCTCGACGGCGAGGACGTCCTGGAGATGTCCGTCGACGAGCGGGCCCGCGCCGGCCTGTTCCTCGCCATGCAGTACCCGGTCGAGGTCCCCGGCGTCTCCGTCTCCAACTTCCTGCGCACCTCCGCCACGGCGGTGCGCGGCGAGGCCCCCAAGCTGCGCACCTGGGTGAAGGAGGTCAAGGAGGCCATGGAGCGCCTCAACATGGACCCCGCCTTCGCCGAGCGCAACGTCAACGAGGGCTTCTCCGGCGGTGAGAAGAAGCGCCACGAGATCCTTCAGCTCGAGCTGCTCAAGCCGAAGGTCGCCATCCTCGACGAGACCGACTCCGGCCTGGACGTCGACGCCCTGCGCGTCGTCTCCGAGGGCGTCAACCGCGTCCGTGAGACCGGTGAGGTCGGCACCCTCCTCATCACCCACTACACGCGCATCCTGCGCTACATCAAGCCCGACCACGTGCACGTGTTCGCGAACGGCCGGATCGCCGAGTCCGGCGGCGCCGAGCTCGCGGACCAGCTGGAGGCCGAGGGCTACGACAAGTACGTGAAGGGTGGCGCATCCGCGTGACACAGCTGCCGGGCCTCCTCGACACCGAGGCGCTGCGCAAGGACTTCCCGATCCTGGACCGCGTCCTGCACGACGGCAGGAAGCTCGTGTACCTGGACAACGCGGCGACCTCGCAGACGCCGCGCCAGGTCCTCGATGTGCTCTCCGAGTACTACGAGCAGCACAACGCCAACGTCCACCGTGGAGTGCACGTCCTCGCCGAGGAGGCCACGGCACTGTACGAGGGCGCGCGGGACAAGGTCGCGGAGTTCATCAACGCGCCCTCGCGCGACGAGGTGATCTTCACCAAGAACGCCTCCGAATCGCTCAACCTCGTGGCGAACATGCTCGGCTGGGCCGACGAGCCCTACCGCGTGGACGCCGACACCGAGATCGTCATCACGGAGATGGAGCACCACTCCAACATCGTCCCGTGGCAGCTGCTCGCGCAGCGCACGGGCGCGAAGCTGAAGTGGTTCGGCCTCACCGACGACGGCCGTCTCGACCTGTCCAACATCGACCAGGTGATCACGGAGAAGACGAAGATCGTCTCCTTCGTGCTGGTGTCGAACATCCTCGGCACCCACAACCCGGTCGAGGCCATCGTGCGCCGCGCGCAGGAGGTCGGTGCCCTCGTCTGCATCGACGCCTCGCAGGCAGCGCCGCACATGCCGCTGGACGTGCAGTCCCTCCAGGCCGACTTCGTGGCCTTCACCGGCCACAAGATGTGCGGCCCGACCGGCATCGGCGTCCTGTGGGGCCGCCAGGAGCTGCTGGAGGACCTGCCCCCGTTCCTCGGCGGCGGCGAGATGATCGAGACCGTGTCGATGCACTCGTCGACGTACGCTCCCGCCCCGCACAAGTTCGAGGCCGGCACCCCGCCGATCTCGCAGGCCATCGGTCTGGGCGCGGCGATCGACTATCTCAACTCGATCGGCATGGACAAGATCCTCGCCCATGAGCAGGCCCTCACCGAGTACGCGGTGAAGCGCCTGCTGGAGGTCCCCGACCTGCGGATCATCGGCCCCACCACGGCCGAGGACCGCGGCGCCGCGATCTCCTTCACCCTGGGCGACATCCACCCGCACGACGTGGGCCAGGTCCTCGACGAGCAGGGCATCGCGGTCCGGGTCGGACACCACTGCGCCCGCCCCGTCTGCCTGCGCTACGGAATTCCTGCGACCACGCGAGCGTCGTTCTATCTGTACTCCACGCCGGCCGAGATCGACGCTCTGGTGGACGGCCTGGAGCACGTACGGAACTTCTTCGGCTGACGGGACGGGACGAGCGATCGCATGAAGCTGGACTCGATGTACCAGGAAGTCATCCTGGACCACTACAAGAACCCGCACGGGCGTGGTCTCAGGGATGGCGACGCCGAGGTGCACCATGTGAACCCGACGTGCGGCGACGAGATCACCCTGCGTGTGAAGTACGACGGCACGACGATCCAGGACGTCTCGTACGAGGGCCAGGGCTGCTCGATCAGCCAGGCGAGCGCGTCCGTACTGAACGAGCTCCTCGTCGGCAAGGACCTCTCCGACGCGCGGACGATCCAGGAGACCTTCCTGGAGCTGATGCAGTCCAAGGGGAAGATCGAACCCGACGACGCCATGGAGGAGGTCCTGGAGGACGCGGTCGCGTTCGCCGGGGTCTCCAAGTACCCGGCCCGGGTCAAGTGCGCCCTCCTCAGCTGGATGGCGTGGAAGGACGCGACGGCCCAGGTGCTGGGCGGAGCCGACGCCGAAAGGAAGACGGCATGAGCGAGACCGTTGAGATGAAGCCGGCCTCGGAGGAAGAGGTCCGCGAGGCGCTGTACGACGTCGTCGACCCCGAACTGGGCATCGACGTCGTCAACCTCGGCCTGATCTACGGCATCCACATCGACGACGCGAACAACGCGACGCTCGACATGACCCTGACCTCGGCGGCCTGCCCGCTGACCGATGTCATCGAGGACCAGGCCAAGTCCGCCACGGACGGCCTCGTCAACGATCTGCGCATCAACTGGGTGTGGATGCCGCCGTGGGGGCCGGACAAGATCACGGACGATGGGCGTGAGCAGCTGCGTGCGCTCGGGTTCAACGTCTGAGGCTGCTTGCTTCGTGTCTTGTGGCCCCTGGCTTTCCGAGCCGGGGGCCACAGGTATGTCCGGGGGCTCATGGGGCGGGTGAGTCGACCAGCCGGAACGCCGAGTCCGCCAGGAACAGTCCCTCCCGCTGGTAGGGGTCCAGCCGCAGCCGGAAGTCCCGGTGCCGCAGGCAGCGGCCGGGGTGGTTCACGGACTCCAGCATGACCGCGCCGGAGTACGGCGAGCGGCGCGGGCAGAAGGTGGCGTCCTGACGGAACAGGGCGGAGCCGTCGTGGTGGTCCGCGCGCAGCAGGAAGTCACGGTGCCGGAGATAGCGGCCGTCGGCGGTGGCGAAGGAGTGGCAGGACGCGTCGGCCAGCCCCGCGACGAGCCGGAAGACGGCGTCGCCGCGCTGCCCCGAGCCGACGGGGTCGAGGCGCACCGATCCGCCGCTCACACGCCACTGCCGGTCGGGGTGGTTGACGGCGCGGACGGAGCGCCAGGCGCCCTGGGTCGGGGGCCGGGAGGCGGTCTCCTCCGAGGCCGAAGGGGACGCCGTGGGCGACCTGGTGGCCTCGTTCCGCGTGGGCGTCGGCGTCTTCTCCTGCCCCGCGGCCATGCCGCTGTCCCCTTCGGGAGGGGTCTGCGAGGGCGTGGCGAACGAGATCAGACCGGGGAGGCTCACGTCGACGCGCGGGGGAGTGGCCGCCGTCGGCGCCCCGTCGCTGTCCTTCCCCGACACGGTCAGCGCCGTGGCACACGCGACGACCGTCGCCACGGCCAGCCCGCCGGCCAGCCACAGACGGCGCGTCCCCGGCGCCCGGGACGTGTCCGGCGCCCATCCGTCCTCCCAGACCGGCCGGTCCTGGGGTGACCTGGATGCGTTGTCGGGCATGGGTGTTCCTCCAGCGGCGTCCAACGGCGACGGCGGCGGCTGTGTGGATCAGGTAGGTGAACGGTGGAACACTAGTGGATACGGCGGCTCAAGTCCCTTGGATGGCATGCACGTTGCGTATACGGACGGCCGAAAGGTGATCGACGGCCCGGTACCGGCCCGTCCGCCGTCCTCCGCACGGCAAGATGGCGGGAGATCATCCGCCGTGACGACAGGAGTGCCCCGCCCATGTTCCAGCGCGTCCCCCGTGCCCTGCGACGGCTGACGGCGGTCGTGGTCCTGTGCGGCACGCTCGGGGCGGCCGTGACCGGCTGCACCGGTTCCGGTGGCTCCGGTGACGAGCCGGACACGCCCCGGGTGGTGCGGGCACCCGAGCCGGGGCTCGCCTTCGACTACCAGATCGGCGGTCCCTACCGGCCCCCGGCCGGGGTGCGCGCGGTGTCCCGTGACCGTACGTCGGAACCGGCGAAGGGCGTCTACAACATCTGCTACGTCAACGCCTTCCAGGCCCAGCCGGAGACCGACGACTGGTGGCACGAGCACCACCCGGACCTGGTGCTGCGCGACGCCGACGGCGACCCGGTCGTCGACCGTGACTGGGACGAACTCGTCCTGGACATCTCCACGCCGGGCAAGCGCGGGCGGCTCGCGCGGATCGTGGGCGAGTGGATCGACGGCTGCGCGAAGTCCGGCTTCGACGCCGTGGAGGCGGACAACCTCGACTCGCACGAACGCTCCGAGGGGCTGCTGACCGCCGCCGACAACGTGGCCTTCGGCAAGCTGATCGCCGCCCGGGCGCACGCCGCCGGCCTCGCGATCGGCCAGAAGAACGCCGCCGAACTGGCCGACCGGGGCCGCCGTATCGGCTTCGACTTCGCGGTGGCCGAGGAGTGCGGGCAGTACGACGAGTGCGACGTGTACGCGGACGCCTACGACGACCGGGTCTTCGACATCGAGTACCGGACGGACGGCTTCGACGCGGCCTGCGAGGACTGGGGCGACCGGGTGTCCGTGGTGCTGCGGGACCTGGACGTGGTGGCGCGGGGGGAGTCGGGCTACCGGCGCCGTGCCTGCTGAGCCGCTGTACCGGTGCCGGCTGATGTGTACGCTCGTACACATGGGATACCTGCTGCTCGCCGGAGCCATCGCGGCCGAGGTGGCCGCCACCACCGCCATGAAGTACAGCGAAGGCTTCAGCAGGCTGCTGCCCTCCGTGCTGACCGCCCTCGGCTACCTGATCTCCTTCACGCTGCTCGCGCAGACTCTGAAGACCGTCTCCGTCGGCACGGCCTACGCGATCTGGGCCGGCGTCGGCACGGCCACCATCGCCACCATCGGGGTGCTGTTCCTGGGGGAGGGGATGACCGCCGTCAAGGCCGCCGGCATCGCGCTGATCATCCTCGGCGTGGTCGTGCTCAACCTGGGCGGTGCGCACTGATGGCCCGGCGCTACGACCCCGAACGACGGCAGCGGATCATCGACGCGGCGATCCGGGTGGTCGGCGCGCAGGGCATCGGCGGGCTGAGTCATCGCACGGTCGCCGCGGAGGCGGACGTACCGCTCGGCTCCACGACGTACCACTTCAAGACCCTCGACGACCTGCTCGTGGCCGCGTTGCGCCAGGCCAACGAGGGGTTCGCCAAGGTGATCGCCTCGCGCGGCGGCCTGGAGGACCCGGGGACCGACCTGGCCGCCGAGCTCGCCGGCTGGATGGGCGAGTGGCTGGCGGGGGACCGCACCGGCGTGGAGCTGGAGTACGAGCTGTACCTCGCCGCGCTGCGCCGGCCCGCCCTGCGCCCGGTCGCCGCCGAGTGGGCGGGCGCCCTGGCCGCCCTGCTGTCCCGCCACACGGACCCGGTCACGGCACGGGCGCTGGTGGCGCTGATGGACGGCATCTGCCTGCAGGTACTGCTCACGGAGGTGCCCTACGACGAGGAGTACGCGCGCGAGGTACTGGGCCGGGTGCTGCGCTGAACGAGACCGCTCAGGCGCGGCCGTCCGGCCCGTACGCTGAGACGCCGCGGAGGCCGGTTGGCCCGGGCGGCCCCGCGCCGGTTAGGTTTCCCTCATGACCGACACGACTGCTCCTCGCACCACCGGCGCCGTGGCCGCCGGCCTCGCCACGATCGCCGCCGACGGCACCGTTCTGGACACCTGGTTCCCCGCGCCCGAGCTCGTCGCCGAGCCCGGCCCCTCCGGCAGCGAGCGGCTGTCCGCCGAGAAGGCCGTGGAACTGCTCGGTGAGGGCGCCGCCAAGGCGATCGGCCCGGACGCCCGGCGCGGTGTCGAGGTCGTCGCGGTCCGCACGGTCATCGCCTCGCTCGACGAGAAGCCCATCGACGCGCACGACGTCTACCTTCGCCTGCACCTGCTCTCCCACCGCCTGGTCAAGCCGCACGGCCTGAGCCTGGACGGACAGTTCGGCTTCCTCGCCAACGTGGCGTGGACGTCCCTCGGCCCGGTCGCCGTGGACGACGTCGAGAAGGTCCGCCTGAACGCCCGCGCCGAGGGCCTGCACCTCCAGGTGACCTCGATCGACAAGTTCCCGCGGATGACGGACTACGTGGCCCCCAAGGGCGTGCGGATCGCCGACGCCGACCGGGTGCGCCTGGGCGCGCACCTCGCCGAGGGCACGACGGTCATGCACGAGGGCTTCGTCAACTTCAACGCCGGCACGCTCGGCACGTCGATGGTCGAGGGCCGCATCTCCGCGGGCGTCGTCGTGGGCGACGGCTCGGACATCGGCGGCGGCGCCTCCACGATGGGCACCCTGTCCGGCGGCGGCAACGTCATCATCTCCATCGGCGAGCGCTGCCTGATCGGCGCCGAGGCGGGCGTGGGCATCGCGCTGGGCGACGAGTGCGTGGTCGAGGCCGGCCTGTACGTCACGGCGGGCACCCGCGTGACGATGCCCGACGGCCAGATCGTCAAGGCCCGGGAACTCTCCGGCGCCTCCAACATCCTCTTCCGCCGCAACTCGGTCACGGGCACGGTCGAGGCCCGCCCGAACAACGCGGTGTGGGGCGGCCTGAACGAGGTCCTGCACAGCCACAACTGACCACCGGCGGCGGTGACTTGAGGCCGCCGAACCGACCGACGCCCTGCCCTGCGGCGTGCCGCCGGGGTGGGTCGTGGCCGGCCCCGCGGTGTCCGTGCTCGTCGGGACGGTGGCCGGTCTCCACCCCGCGCTGCGGGCGGCCCGGATGTCACCCACCGGGGCGCTCCGCTCGGCCTGAGACCCCTCTTGTCACCCCTCTGACGTGCACGAACGAGGTACTTCGCGTGACCTTCGGCCGGGGCAGGCAGATGAACGGGTGGACACAGGGTCCGATCAGACGCCGAACCGATGAGATGAGGGCCGAGGGTTTGAGGACGGCACGGAGGAGGACGGGGCGCGGGCTGCCGCGTCTCGGGGCAGGACTGCTGGCCGCGGGGGCCATGTGCGGGCTGGCCGCGGGGAACGCCCACGCCGACGAGAGCAACCGCGGGGCGCACAACGGGCCCCGGATCGGGCTGGTCAACACCGGGCAGATCGACGACCCCATGGAGGATGTGCTGGAGCACTTCCTGCTCGTGGGCGACGGCTACACCTGGAGCTGAGCCGGGCCGAGCCGGGCTGAGGGAGGGGGAGGGCTTCGGCCCTCCCCCTTTTTTCGCCTGGGGTGGCATAGCGGCGGCGGTCCGCGCGCGTCACAGGGAGCAGGAGGGGCGGACGTCCGGTCCGTCCGGGGGAAGAGAAGGTGACGATGGATGCCGAAGCTGAGGACGGCTTCCGGGAGTTCGTGGCGAGCAGGTCGTCCGCGCTGCTGAAGACCGCGGTGCTGCTGAGCGGCGGCGACCGGCACGCCGCCGAGGACCTCCTGCAGAACGCCCTGATCAAGGCCGCCGGCCGCTGGCAGCGCATCGACGAACCCGAGGCGTACGTACGGCAGATCCTGTACCGGCAGCAGATCAGCCGCTGGCGGCTGAAGTGGCGCCGGCGCGAACTCACCGTCGCCGAGCCCCCGGAGCACGGGAGCGGTCCGGACGACACCTCCGCCGCCGCCGAACTGCGGCTGCTGATGCGCGGCGCGCTCGCCCGGCTCACCCCGCGCCAGCGCACCGTCCTGGTGCTGCGCTACTTCGAGGACCTGCCCGAGGCCGACGTGGCCCGCATCCTCGGCTGCTCGGTCGGCACCGTACGGTCCACAACCCACCGCTCGCTCGCCCGGCTGCGTGCCCTCGCCCCCGAGCTGCGCGCCCTCGGCTCCGAGGCGCCCGGCACGCCCGGCGCCCGGCCGGCGCCGTCCCGCGACTTCTCCCCGATGGAGGTGCGTTAAGTGAACGTCGAGGACCTGGTACGCCACTCCCTGCGCGAGCAGGCCGGCGAACAGCCGCCCGCCGACGCGGGCTTCGCCGACCGGGTGCTCACGGCCCGCCGGCGCCGCCGCACCCGCCGGACCGCCTCCGTCGCGGCGGCCACCGCGGCCGTGGTCGGCATCGCGGTCGCCGTGCCCCTGCTCGGCGGCGGAGAGCCGGACACCCGCCCCGCCGTCGGCCTGCGGCAGGACGGCGTCCAGGCCCACCCGGACCAGTCGCCGCCCCGCGAGGCGATCGGCGCCGGCGAGACGGTGCTCGCCGCCCACTACACCACCGAGCTGCGCACCGAGTCCGCGAAGCGGGGCACCATGGAGCGCACGTACTGGCTGCTCGACACGAAGACCGGCACCTACAAGAAGGACACCCGCTGGTCGTACGTCGCCGTCGCGCCCGGACTGAAGACGGCCGCCGTGCTGGAACGGGGGCTGCCCGCCCAGCGGATCGGCCTGCTCGACCTGGCGTCGGGCCGCGTCGAGCGCTGGATCCCGGTCCAGCACGGCGTCGGCGGCCTCGCGTTCAGCCACGACGGGAGCAGGCTCGTGGCGACGACGTACAAGGAGGACCCCGACCTGCGGACCAAGGAGAAGATGAACGGTCCCGACGGGCCGGTGTGGGAGTGGACCTCCGCGTACGGCCGGTCGAGCCGGTCCGGCTTCTACGTCCTCGACGTGGCGCAGGGCACGGGCTCCTGGAGCGCCGTCTCACCCGAGCGCACCATCAACGCCCGCCAGGACTTCTCGTTCAGCCGGGCCGGCGATCGCGTGTACGCGCAGTACATCGGCGGCCGTGACGGACTCCAGCAGTTCTACTCCCTCGACGGCGCCAAGACCGCCGCCCCGGCCGGGGAGCAGCATCTGCGCTCGGACGTCCCCGCGCGGCTGTCCCCGGACGGCCGGCTCGCCGCGCTCGGGCTCTCCAGGGAGGTCGACGGCTCCCCGGGCCGGAGTTACTCCTCGATCCTCGACTCCCGCACCGGCAAGGAGGTCACCAAGGTGCGCGGCGCCCAACTGCTCGCCTGGGCCGACGACAAGCGGCTCATCGCCTGGGAGCGGGTGACCGGGCTGGACGAGCCGTACCGGCCCCGGCTGGTCCTGGTCACCCTCGGCAGCGACAAGGTCGTCCCCCTCAGCGGCGTCCGTGAACCCGACAAGGACATGCAACAGCAGGGCTGGGAACCGGTGTTCGTCCGCCGGTGAGCTACTACCGGGTCAGCTCCTCGTACGCCGCCAGCAGTCCGTCGGTCGCCTCCCGGCCGGCGGGCCGCAGCGGGGCGCGGACCGGGCCGCCGGGCAGACCGAGGGCGCCGAGCAGCGCCTTGGCGGTGACGGCTCCGGGCAGTCCGGCGCTCATCATCAGCTCGATGAGGGGGATGGCGCGTTGCTGGAGGCGGGCGGACACGGGGGTGTCGCCCGCCTCGAACGCGTCCAGCACCGACCGCAGATGACGCGGAATCACATTGGCGACCGTACTGACATAGCCGGTGCCGCCCACGGCACGCAGGGCGAGGATGTGCTCGTCGCAACCGGCGTAGTACGCCAACCCCGTGCGGCCGATGACCTTCTGGGCGCCCAGGAAGTCGTACGAGCAGTCCTTCACCGCCACGATCCTCGGGTGCCCGGCGAGCCGCAGCATCGTCTCCGGTTCGATGCGGGTGCCGGTGCGGCCGGGGATGTCGTAGAGGACGAGCGGCAGTCCCGCCGCGTCGGCGACCTCCCGGAAGTGCGCCTCCACGGCGTCCTGCGGGGGCCGGCTGTAGTAGGGGGCGACCACCAGCAGACCGTCGGCGCCCGCCTTCTCGGCGGCCAGGGCCAGTTCGACCGTGTGGCGGGTGTCGGCGGTGCCGACGCCGGCGACGATCGAGGCACGGTCGCCCACGGCCTGCCGTACCGCCCGGATCAGGTCCGCCTTCTCGGTGTCGGAGGTGGTCGGGGACTCGCCGGTCGTCCCGGACAGCACCAGCCCGTCGCAGCCCTCGTCCACCAGCCGCCCGGCGAGCCGCTGGGCGCCGTCGAGGTCGAGCGCGCCCTCCACCGTGAACGGGGTGACCATGGCGCACAGGGCGCGGCCGAAGGGCGCGGCGGCGGAGGTGTCGGCAGTCGTCATGGAAGTAGTCTCGGCAGGCGCAATCGTGTAGCTCCACTTAATTTATCTACGAGGTATTGGTAAGCGGTGCTGATGGGTTGTCGAGGGGCCCGTCCAACTGGCCGGCAGTCGGCCGCACTTGACCTCGACCGAGCTTGAGGTCGAAAGGTGGTGTCCGCGGGTGACCGCCCGCGTTCACGACCACCCGGAGGCCGTCATGACCCGCCGTACCGAGAACCAGCCCGACCCCGCCCGTCCCGACCTCGGCGCCGCCCTCTTCAGTACCTGGCGGGTGGGGACACCGCTGCGGCAGAGGGAGGCCGTCGAGGCGATCGCCGGGGCGTGGGAGCGGCGGCCCTGGCCTGCCGGAGGCCTGCTCGGATACCACGTCTACACCGGGCACGACGGCTCCACCCTGCTGCACTACTCGCAGTGGCGGAGCCCGCAGGACTACGACGCCTTCGTCAAGGCGCACCGCCAGGAGCGGGTCGACGAGATCGACACCGCCGTCCCCGGGATCGAGCGCCTCGGGCTCGGGCACTTCCGGCACCACCGCAGCCTGGCCCGGCCGGACGACACCCGGGTGCCCGGCTGTGTCGTGATCGTCGACATCGAGTTCGAGGGGCCTGACCCGGACCGCCGGCGGGCCTGGGTGGACGCCGTCACCGAGGCGCTGGAGGCCGAGCCGCGCCCGCACCCCGGGGGGATCTCCGCCCACTTCCACCTCTCCACCGACGGCACCCGGGTCCTCAACTACGCCGAGTGGGAGACCGCACAGGCCCATGTCGACGCGCTGGCCGCACCCGGTGACGGGATCGGCTCGGCGACCGAGCTGTGGCGGCGTGTGCAGACCTGGCCGGGGCTCAAGGGCAGCACCGTCAGCCGGTACGACCACGCGCTCGGGCTCATCCCCGGCTGAGCCCGCCGAGGGGCCGACTCACCGAAAACTCAAATCGCCTGGACAAAAAAAGTTTTCGGTGAGACGGTGGACGCATGCTGGACGTCACCGTGATCGAGGACCCCGAGGCCGCAGCCGTCTGTCTGGACCCCATCCGGGCCGGTCTGCTCGCCGAGCTGGCGGCCGGGCCCGCGTCGGCCGCGATGCTGGCCGGAAAGGTCGACCTGCCCCGCCAGAAGGTGAACTACCACCTGAAGGCCCTGGAGCGGCACGGCCTGGTCGAGCTGGCCGGGGAGCGCCGCAAGGGCAATGTCACCGAGCGGCTGATGCGCGCGACCGCCGCGTCGTACGTGATCTCCCCGCTCGCGCTGGCGTCCGTGCAGCCCGACCCGGACCGCTTCCGCGACCAGCTCTCCGCCCGCTGGCTGCTGGCGCTCGGCGCCCGGCTCGTCCGGGACGTCGGCTCGCTCGTCACCGGGGCCGCCAAGGCCCGCAAGCGGCTGGCCACCTACGCGCTGGACGGCGAGGTCCGCTTCGCCTCGGCGGCCGACCGGGCGGCGTTCGTCGAGGAGCTGACCGCCGGAGTGAGCGCGCTGATCCGGAAGTACGACGCGCCCGGCGCCGAGAGCGGCCGCGATCACCGGATCGTCGTGGCCCTGCATCCCACGCTCAAGCCCACCGGGGCCGACGGGCCCGCGCCCGTGTCCGGCCCGGAACCGACCCCGTAGTACCCAGGAGACCGTCATGCCGAAGGAATTCGAGATCGCCCGCGAGTTCGAGGTCGACGCCACGCCCGAGGACGTGTGGGAGGCCGTGACCGCCGGCACCGGCGGCTGGCTCTGGCCGATGGAGCCGCCCGAGCCCCGTACGGGCGGCAAGGGGCCGTTCGGCTCCGAGGTGACCGTCTGGGACCCGCCGCACCGCTACACCAACCGTGTCGAGGACGTCGAGGGGATCTCCGAGCAGACCCTCAACCAGCTCGACTACACCGTCGAGCCGCGCGACGAGGGCCGCCGCGCCTGGGTGCGCTATGTGCACAGCGGGATCTTCGTCGACGACTGGGACAACCAGTACGACGGCGCGAGCCGCCACACCGACTTCTATCTGCACACCCTGCGCCAGTACCTCACGGTCTTCCGGGGCCGGCCGATCACCGCCTTCGCCACGTTCGACGGGCCCGAGGCGGCCAAGGCGCCGGACGCCCTCGTCACCGTGGGCCGCGCGCTGGGCCTCGCCGACGACACGGCCGAGGGCGCGCGGGTGCGGGTCACCGGTCCCGGCGGGCAGGTGATCGACGCCGTCGTCGACCACCGCGACCCGTACTTCCTGGGGCTGCGCACGGACGACGCGCTGCTGCGCTTCTTCGGCCGCAACCACTGGGGCCATGTCGTCGGCATGTCCGTGCACGACTTCGCGCCGAGCGCCGACGCCGCCGCGGACGAGGAGACGTGGAAGGGCTGGCTGAACGGCGCGTTCAGCCAGCCCTGAACCCGACTGGACTACCGGATCACGGACGGAACCGCAGCACCTGCGGGTCGTGGTCGCTGATCTGGTCGTTGAACTCGGCGTTGATGTGCACGCTGTCGTACTCGAAGTCGCAGCCGCGCCGGATCGACGGGCTGACCAGGATCTGGTCCAGCGTCTGGGCGTTGCCCTGGTAGACGTACGAGTAACGCTCGCTCCTCGGCAGCGACTTGATCGCCGACCAGAGCACACCGTCGTCCTCGAGGATCTTCGCGGTGTCGGAGAACTCGAAGTCGTTGATGTCGCCCAGGGCGATGACGTCCGCGTTCTTCTGCGTCTTCAGGACGTCCTCGACGAAGCCGTGGACCGCAGCCGCCTGCGCATGGCGCTGGACCTCGGAGCTCCGGGACGGCGGCTGGTACTGCGAGGTCAGACCCTGGTCGCCGCCCTTGGAGTTGAGGTGGTTGGCGATCACGAAGACGGTCTTGCCCCGGAAGACGAACTCGCCGGCCAGCGGCTTGCGGCTGTTGGCGAAGGCGGCGTTCGCCGGGTCGATCCGGCCGGGGGAGACCGTCAGGGCGGCCTTGCCGCGCACCTTGGTGACGCCGACCGGCGTGGTCGCGTCGCCGCCCGCGCGGTCGGTGAAGGAGACCCGCTCGGGGTTGAACAGGAACGCCTGGCGGATGTTGCCGCCCGGCTCGCCGCCGTCGGCGCCGTCCACCGGGTCGATCGAGCGCCAGTCGTAGCGGGGGCCGCCCGCGGCGACGATCGCGTCCGCCAGCTTCGCCAGCGTCTGACCGGCGGAGACCGTCCCGTCGTTCGTCGCGCCGTTGTCGTCCTGGATCTCCTCCAGCGACACGATGTCGGGCGAGCGCAGGTTGTTCACGATCGCGGAGGCGTGCGCGGCGAACGTGGCGTCGGACGGGTCGAGGTTCTCCACGTTGTACGTGGCGACCGCGAGCTCGGTGCGGGCCTGCCGGTGCGTGGTCTCCTTGGCCAGACCGGCGCTCTTGAGCGTGCCGATCTCGTTGGCGACCAGCGTGTAGCCGCCGTACTGGTTGTAGTCCAGGGGGCCGGACGTCGTGCCCTCGAGGACGTCGCCGACGTTCGCGACGGGGAAGTCGGCGGGCTTGCCCAGGGACTGGATCTGCAGCCGGCCCGTGTTCTGCGCGTCGTAGGAGCCGTAGACGGTGGCGCCGCGGCGGGAGGCGTTCTCGCTCGGCTTCACCGTCACCCACAGCTCGGTGTACGGGTCGGTGGCGCCGACCACGCGGGTGTCGGCGACCTGGACGTTCTCGCCCTCCAGGGACTCGTAGAAGTCCAGGGCGTACTCGGCGGGCCGCAGGGTGAGGCCGTTGACGGAGCCGCCCGCGGCGCTGTCGCCGGCCGGGCTGTAGGCGGCCGGCACCGACTTCGCGTCGACGACCCGGGCGGCCGGGACCGCGTTGCCGCTGGAGACGACGGTCACCGTGGGACGGGTGATCTCGGTGACCGACTGGTTGCCGGAGGAGGCGCCGCCGGGCACGAACTCGGTGACCGTGCCCGCCACCAGGACCGAGTCGCCGACGGCGACCTTCGGGGTGGAACTGGTGAAGACGAACACGCCCTCACTGGTGGCCGGGTCGGCGTCGGGATTCGGGTCCTGCATCCAGAAGCCTCTGGAGGAGCCGTAGCCGCGCACACCGGTGACGATTCCGGCCACATCGGTGACCTGCCGGCCGGCGTACGGGGATATGCGCGTGGTGCCCTGGATGTCGTGGATGGCGACGGTGTCCGCGTGGGCGGGAGCGGTGAGGGCGACGGTGGACGCCGCGGAACAGACGGCGGCGACGGTGAGCGCGGCGAGACGCGCGGACTTCTTGCTCGGCAAGGGATCCCTCCGGGGACATGCGTGGGCGCCGGGACGAGGGTGGTGCGGGCAACGCTGGAGGCGCGACCGGCGGTGCGGCGACGCGCGTAGAAATCCAGTGAACAGATGTCCGCCAAATTTCTACGCGCGTAATCTCGTTGCTGGTCATGTCACTTGTCAAGGTTTCGGCCATGTACGCCCTCCTGCGGGGAGATGAACCGGGCGGCATGGGTGGATATCCGTCTAGGCTGAGCGGCTGAACCGTGACGGGTACGGCCGCGCAAGTCCTAGGAGAACCAGCCGATGTCAGACAGCTCCCCCCTGCCGCCGGTACGGCTGCACCCCGAAGCGGAGCTGGCGCGGGACGCGCTGTCCACGCCGTTGCTCTCCCGTGCCGCACGGCTGGCCCGCTGGGCCGGCCCGGACACCCGGGTCGACGCGGGCGGCGGCCTCGTCGACGAGCAACTGCCCGCCGCCGCCGAGGTGCTCGGGCTCAGCGGCGACGACGCCGCCGCGCACACGAGCGAGGCCTGGCGGGTGGCCGTCGACACCGGACTGGTCGAGGTCGTCGACGAGGAGGCCGGCACGGTCACCGCCGGCGCCGACCTGGACCTGCTGACCCGGGGCACCCCGCAGGACGTCCTCGCGGTGTGGCTCGCCGCGCTGGAGACGGCGCTCGCCGACGCCAGCGTGCCCGATCTCGATGATCTGGTCGACGCCATGGAGGCCGGGGGAGAGGTCGACCTGTCCTCCCTCGACTGGGATCCGGAGGGCGAGGCCGAGTTCCTCGACGGCGTCCTCGGCAACCTGTACCTGCTCACCGTCGGCGAGGACGGCCCCCAGGGCGGCCCGGTGCCGCTGCCGGCCCTCGCCGCTTCCGTGATCGTGCCCAGCGACATGAGCGAACCCACCAACGACGTGCTGGAGCAGGTGTCCGACGCGATGATGCGGCTGGACGACCAGTTCCGGCTGCTGGAGCCTGCCGGTCTCGTCGCGTACCAGCCGGTCGACGAGGCGCTGCTCGCGGACGCCGACGGCGCCGAGGAGCCCGCGGCCGGCGTCGACGACACCGACGTCTCGCGCTACGGCATGGTCCGGCTCACCCCGCTCGGGCTGTACGGGCTGCGGGCCCGCTTCCTGGAGGCCGGCTTCGACGCGCCCGCCGTCGGCGACCTCGCGGACAAGGGCGCCGAGACGCTCCTCGACGGCACCGCGGGCTATCCGCAGAGCGCCGCGCAGGCCGAGACCGAGCAGTGGCTGGCCCGCCGCGAACCGCTCCCCGCCGCCCGGGAGCTGCTGTCCGCCGCCAAGGGCCTGGACGAGGGGGCGTCGCTGCGCCGGCTGCGCTGCCAGCAGGCGCTGTCGCTCGTGGGCGCCGAGGCGGAGCCCGCGCTACGGGAGGTCCTCGACGACGCCGAACTGGGCGGGCTGGCCCGGGTCTGGCTGTCCGAGGCGGGCTTCACCGACGTCCCGCCGCCCACTCAGGAACTGGTGTTCTGGCTGACCATCGACACCCTCGCGGCACAGCTGGCGGCCGAGGGGAACTCCGAGGAGCTGCGGGCGCTGGTGGAGGGCCTGGCCGCCCAGCACAGCGGTTTCTTCGACAAGGTGTGGCGGGTCGGGCACCCGGCCACGGCGGACGTCCTGGAGGCGATGGGCCGGCTGCACCCGGACAAGAAGGTGGCCAAGGAGGCCCGTAAGGCGGCGTTCAAGGCGCGGTCGCAGCAGGGGAGTTGACCACCCTTTTTTTGAAGATGATGGCGCCGTGATTAATTCGCTCGCTCTCTCCCGCGGCCACTCCCTACAGTGATGAACGTCCAGGTGCGAAGGCAGGACCTACTTCCACTGATAATGGGGCGGTCGCGGGTTCGAGTCCCGCCGCCGGCACTACGCGCCGGTGTAGCTCAGGGGTGAGAGCACCTTGTCGGTTCCGCCGACTTCGATCTCTGGACACCACAACTTCACGCACCTCCCGGTGCGCCGGCCGCGGTTACTTCTCTTCCAAAGAATCCCGACCGCGGCCAACTAGGGCCTTTTGTTTGGATCAGTCCGGCTGTGGCCGACAGGACATGGTGATGTGCCCGAGCGGGGTCTGGTGCGTGCAGCTGCAAGGCGGAGGAGCGAGTCGACGCGGAGCGTCGGCGAGTGACGACAACGCCGCAGATGCGCGTGCCAGGCGCCGCGACGCCGGGATGATCCAAACGAAAGGCCCTGGATCTCGGGAGGCGCAGCTCATGGTGGGTGCCCGGTGCGCAGGCGGCGGATACTTCGGGGAACTGGTGGGGGAAATCCCCCGTGCGGGTTCGAATCCCGTCATCGGCTCAGGGCCGGTGTGGCGGAACGGAAGACGCGCCAGTTGATAAGGACCGCAGCCGATTCATTCCTCGGGCACCCTCCTTCTGCCGCGCCTTTCTTCACGAAGGCAGCAGCAAAAAGAGGGGGAATTCCATCATGGCGCGATTCAACACGCGGGCCGCCAAGGCGCAGCCCACCTCGCGGGTGACGTCGACCGGCCGTGTCCTGCGCACCTTTGAGGGCGGCCGGGGACGCGAGCGGGACGCGCGCTCCGAGCTGTTCCTGCTCGCGGTCGCCAACTTCGTCTCGCAGAAGACCTTCTACGAGAGCGGTGCCGACCGCGACGACCGGTTCGCCGCGCTCGTGCGCGAACTCGCCGTCAGCGACCCGGAGTGGACGGCCGGCCTGCTCGGCTGGCTGCGCACCGAGGGCAACCTCCGTACGGCCGCCCTCGTGGGCGCGGCCGAGTATGTGAAGGCCCGCCTGGACGCGGGCGCCTGCGACGGCCCCGCCAACCGGCGGGTCGTCGACTCGGTGCTGCGCCGCCCCGACGAACCCGGCGAGCTGCTCGCCTACTGGACCGCGACCTACGGCCGCAATGTGCCCAAGCCCGTCAAGCGCGGCATCGCCGACGCCGTACGCCGTCTCTACAGCGGCAAGTCGCTGCTGAAGTACGACACCGCGTCCAAGGGCTACCGCTTCGGCGACATCCTCAACCTGACGCACGCGGCGCCCGACCCGGCGAAGCCGTGGCAGGGCGAGCTGTTCCGGTACGCGCTCGACCGCCGGCACCACCCGGAGACGGCCGTGCCGCCCGTGTCGGACGCCGTGCTCACCGCGCACCGCGAGCTGATGGCGGTGCCGGTCGGACAGCGGCGCGCGCTCGTCACGTCCGAGGGCGGCGCCGAGCGGCTGGCGGCGGCCGGGATGACCTGGGAGGCGCTCGCGGGCTGGCTCCAGGGCCCCATGGACAAGGCGGCCTGGGAGGCCGTCATCCCGTCCATGGGTGTGATGGCGCTCGTACGGAACCTGCGCAACTTCGACGAGGCCGGCGTCAGCGACGAGGTGGCGGCCCGGGTCGCCGCCCGGATCAGCGACCCGGCGGAGGTCGCGCGGTCGCGGCAGTTCCCCTTCCGGTACCTCGCCGCGTACCGGCACGCGCCCTCGCTGCGCTGGGCGTACCCGCTGGAGCAGGCGCTCGGCCACTCGCTGGCCAATGTGCCCGCCCTGCCGGGCCGGACGCTGATCCTCGTCGACCGCTCGGGCTCGATGTTCTGGTCGCGGCTGTCGGACCGCTCCGAGCTGAACCGCGCCGACGCGGCGGCGATCTTCGGCACCGCGCTGGCGCTGCGCGCCCGCAAGGCCGACCTGGTGGAGTTCGGCTCCACCAGCGCCGCCGTGCCGTTCCGCGCGGGCGAGTCGGTGCTGAAGATCCTCGGCCGCTTCGGCGACCTGGGCGGCACCGACACCGCCGGGGCCGTCCGCGCGCACTACCGCAGGCACGACCGGGTGCTGATCGTCACCGACGAGCAGTACGCCCCCAGCCACCACGGCGACCCGACCGAGCAGGTCCCGGCCGATGTGCCGGTCTACACCTGGAACCTCGCCGGCTACCGCGCGGGCCACGGCCCGTCGGGCACGGGGAACCGGCACACGTTCGGCGGACTGTCGGACGCCGCGTTCCGGATGGTGCCGCTGCTGGAGAGCGCCCGGGACGCGGACTGGCCCTGGGCGGCCTAGGGACTGATACGGCCCGTACTCCTCAGAGGGTGCGGGCCGTACCCTTGTCCGTTCGTAGGACTGACATCTAACATTTCAGTTCATGGGGGCCATACGACCCGTCGGCCGGACCCTGCTGCGCGACCGGGCGTACGAGGCGATCCGGGACGCCATCGTGGCCGGGGAGATCGAGCCCGGCGCGGTGGTGCGCGACGCCGACCTCGCCGAGCGGCTCGGGCTGTCCCGGGCGCCGGTGCGCGAGGCGTTCTCGCGGCTCGTGGACGAGGGGCTGCTGGAGAGCAAGCCGCAGAGCTACACCAGGGTCACACCCCTCGTGGCCGCCGACGTCCGGGACGCGGCCGCCGTCGTCGGCGCCATGCACGAACTGGTCACCAGGGTCGCCGTGCCCCGGCTGACCGGCGCGGACGTGGACGCCATGCGGGCCGCCAACGCGCGGTTCGCCGCCGCCGTCGCGGACGGCGAGGTGGACCTCGCCCTGCGGGCCGACGACGCCCTGCACGACGTCCTGGTCCGGGTGAGCGGCAACCGCGCGGCGGCGGCCACGGTCGCCCGCTACACCCCGCTGATCCGGCGCCTGGAGCGGCGGCGGTTCGGGGAGGGCGGCACCTGCCGCTCGGCCGGGCTGCACGAACGGCTGATCGAGGCGTGCGCCGCCGGGGACGTGGACGCCGCCGTCCGCGTCACCGCGGAGATCTGGCGCACGCTCGCGGACCTGGCCGACGACCTGGCCGACGACGTGGCCGACTCGGAGACACCGGGCGGACCGGGCTCCGGCTGACACCGAGGACGACCCACCCCCTTCCCTGGAGGCGCCCCATGTCCCCGTCCCTCTCCTCCTACGCCCGCTACCCCCTCCTCTTGGGCCCGTCCCCCGTGCACCCGCTGGAACGGCTGACCGCCCACCTCGGCGGCGCCTCGCTGTGGGCCAAGCGCGAGGACTGCAACTCCGGGATCGCCTACGGCGGCAACAAGACCCGCAAGCTGGAGTACCTGGTCGCCGACGCCCTCGCCCAGGGCTGCGACACCCTGGTCTCCATCGGCGGGGTGCAGTCCAACCACACCCGGCAGGTCGCGGCCGTCGCCGCCCGCGCCGGGCTCAAGTGCGTGCTGGTGCAGGAGAGCTGGGTGGACTGGCCCGACGCCGTCTACGACAAGGTCGGCAATATCCTGCTCAGCCGCCTCGCCGGAGCCGATGTCCGGCTGGTGCGCGCCGGGTTCGGCATCGGCTTCAAGGAGAGCTGGGAGCAGGCCCTGCGCGAGGTGGAGGAGTCCGGCGGCAAGCCGTACGCCATCCCGGCCGGCGCCTCCGACCATCCGCTGGGCGGGCTGGGCTTCGCCGGATGGGCGTACGAAGTCGCCGAGCAGGAGCGGGAGTCGGGGGTTTTCTTCGACACGGTCGTCGTCTGCTCGGTGACCGGCTCCACGCAGGCCGGGATGGTCGCCGGGTTCGCGGCGCTGGAGGAGGCCGGGGGACGTCCGCGCCGGGTCGTCGGCGTCGACGCCTCCGCGAAGCCGGCCGAGACGCGGGCGCAGATCGCCCGGATCGCGGACCGTACCGGGCGGCTCATCGGCGTGGAACGGGAGCTGACCGAGGCGGACGTCGAACTCGACGAGCGCTACCACGCGGGCACCTACGGCATACCGGACGACACCACCCTGGACGCCATGCGGCTGGCCGCGCGCACCGAGGGCATGGTCACCGACCCGGTCTACGAGGGGAAGTCGATGGCGGGCATGATCGACCTCGTCCGGCGCGGGGAGATCGGCCCGGACTCCACGGTGCTGTACGCCCACCTGGGAGGGCAGCCGGCGTTGAACGCGTACAGCGCGTTGTTCTGAGACGGGGCTCGGCCGACGGTGGGGGCGCTCTCCGGACGAGGGAGCGCCCCCACCGTCGTACCTCCCGCTACAGCGCCTGGGCTGCGGGCTTCACCATGCCGCGGACCGTGCGGGACTTCACGAAGTCGCCGACGGCCGTCATCTCCCACTCGCCGGAGAACTGGCGGATGAGCTTGGCCATGATCACGCCGGTCTGCGGCTCGGCCGCGGTGAGGTCGAAGCGGACCAGCTCCTCGCCGGTCATGGCGTCCATCAGCCGGCAGTACGCCTTGGCGACCTCGGTGAACTTCTGGCCGGAGAACGAGTTGACCGTGAAGACCAGGCCGGTGACGTCCATGGGGAGGCGCCCCAGGTCGACGGTGATGACCTCGTCGTCCCCGGCGCCCTCACCCGTGAGGTTGTCGCCGGAGTGGCGGATCGCGCCGTTCACGATCTGCAGCTTGCCGAAGTAGCAGCTGTCGATGTGGTTGCGCTGCGGGCCGTAGGCGATGACGGAGGCGTCGAGGTCGATGTCCTTGCCGCGGTACGCCGGCTCCCAGCCGAGGCCCATCTTGACCTGCGAGAGGAGGGGCTGGCCGCCCTTCATCAGGGAGACGGTCTGGTTCTTCTGGAGGCTGACGCGGCCCTTGTCGAGGTTGATCTTCCCGGCGCCGGGCGCGGGCGGGGCGGGCGGCGCCGGAGGGGCCGGGGGAGCGGCCGGGGTGACGGGGGCGGCCGCCACGGGCGGGGCCGGCGGGGCGGTGGGCTGGGGCGGGGCGAC